>DAIRIE010000274.1:0-1154 GCA_036809705.1 Chthoniobacterales bacterium | reverse complement strand
AAGGGAATAAGGGGTCAGTCTGTGAATCTTGAATAGCATGCCGCCTAGATGCCCTTGGATCGAGAGAGCTTGTCTTCCAACTCCTGCGTTCTTCCATCCAACTTCAACGCCCGACTCACCGTGCTCGAATGTCCCAGCACTAGCTCACGCGCAATCCAACTGTTACTCACGGCCGTGCCGCGCCGAACAAAACGAGCGATAGCTAGTTTGCGCGCATCATTTTTGCGCAGCTCACCCAAGCTAATGGCGTTCAGCTTAAAGTACTCAAGACCTTGATCCACCAGCTGTCGCGCCGCTTCTTCATCGTGACCCCTGCGCAGCGCTGCGTCAACCTCCCTGCGCCCGCCCAGCTTCTCCGCTCCCAGATCCAAGAGAGCGAGCATGCGCTCGCGGAAACTTGCCTCACCCAGACACCAACCGCGGCGCAATTGCTCATTCGCCCGACGATTGCGCCCGGCACGTTCCTCCACTGCGCGTGCACGCATTCTTTCTGCATAATGCCTGCGTCCTAAGACTGTGTCGCTCAGACCAAGCTCGCCCAATACATACTTTGGCTCGAACCATGTCGGCCGGCCGGCTCTCGCCGCATACCACGGATAACTGCTCCAGCGGTAGTCGAACAGCCGCTGATCGAGCCCGACCATGCCCGCTCGCACTGGATTGAGATGAATGTAATCGCTCAGCGCAGCGAAATAAGTGCGCTCCGCCGAATCGACAATCACAGCCTTGTAGCGACCTTGAAAAAGATGACCGCATACCCGATGCCGGCGATTGAAGCGCACCGTCCATGTCGTCTGAAACCAGCGCATGCCGTTGACCAGGTTTGCCTCCGGTGTTTCCACCAGCAGATGATAATGGTTGCTCATCAGCACGAAAGCGTGCACGCGCCAGCCGGTGCGGAGACAAACTTCGCCTAAGGTGGCGACAAACCGTGCCCGATCAGTCTCGTCGCGCACGATATCTTCGCGCCGATCACCTCGGTCGAGCAGATGATAAAAGGCGCCGGCGAACTCGATGCGACCTTTGCGCGGCATAAGGACGTAAGCGCCACTCTAAAGAAATTCGGAGGCTGCTGTCGATCATTTTTCAAGATTCACAGACCGACCCCTTTTCCCCTTCTTCGCGCGGAGATATTTTCGGCGCGACAGAGACCC
>DAIRIE010000273.1:0-1380 GCA_036809705.1 Chthoniobacterales bacterium | reverse complement strand
CTACCGGGCGGCGATAATTTCCCCGTCACTTTCGTCATCGCATCCACCGCCGATCCCGAGCGCATTCTGGAATTCACCAAACAAATTCAGGATAAGGCGATGGCGGCGGGCATGTTTCGCTTCTCCGACATCGACACCAAGATTGATCAGCCGCAATACGAAATCGTTTTCGATCACGACAAGGTGGCTTCGCTCGGTCTCGACATGCAGAAGGTGGGCGCGGACATGTCAGCCAGCATCGGCGGTAATTTCGTCAATCGCTTCAACATTTCCGGCCTGAGCTACAAGGTTATCCCACAGATAAAGCGCATTGATCGGTTAAATCCGCAGCAATTGAAAGATATCTACGTGACCGGCCCGAATGATCACCTCATTCCGTTGAGCACGATCGCGTCGTTGCGACAAAAAACCGTCGCGCGATCGCTCAACCGCATGCAGCAGCTCAACGCTGTCACTCTTAGCGGGGTGCCGACGCGCTCACTCGATACTACGCTGAAGTTCCTCGAGGACACCGCGCGTCAAATTCTCCCGAAAGGTTACGTGCTCGACTACACCGGCGAATCGCGCCAGTTGCGCACCGAAGGAAGCAAGTTCGGCGGCGTCTTTCTGCTCGCCGTTCTTCTTATTTTCCTGGTGTTGGCGGCGCAGTTTAACAGTTTTCGCGATCCATTCATCGTCTTGCTCGGCTCAGTTCCGCTCGCGATCTTCGGTGCGCTCCTCTTCACGGCGTTGAAAATGCCGTTCGGCAAATTTTTCACCGACGGCTGGACCACCACGCTCAATATTTATTCCAAAGTCGGCCTGGTCACGCTCGTCGGTCTCGTCTCCAAAAATGGAATCCTGATCGTGCAATTCGCTAACGAGTTGCAGCGACAAGGCCGGACGAAACTGGCAGCTGTCCAGGAAGCGGGGCGCATTCGGTTGCGCCCGATTATGATGACCAGCGTCGCCACCGTCGCAGGTCACTTCCCGCTCACTCTCGTCACCGGCGCGGGCGCGGCTGCGCGAAACTCCATCGGTCTCGTCCTCGTCGGCGGTATGACCATCGGCACCATCTTCACTCTGTTCATCGTGCCCTCGCTCTACATGCTCATCGCGAAGGAGCACCACGAAGGCTCGCTCTCCGAAGCGGAGGAAGAACAGCCGGCGGAAGAGCGTGAGCTCGCGCCAGCCTATGCCATGTCGCGACGGCAATGGCAACGGCTGGAAGAACGGCTGAGCGCACCTCGCGTCATTCCGAGTGGAGCAAAGCGCAGTCGAGGGATCCCGGGCGCGCTACCTTGACGGTGACGCCAACGGGATCCCTCGGCTTCGCTCCGGATGACTCGTTGCGTTACTTTGGCAGCTCGATTTCCTTCCGTTCGATGCAGACCGCATAGT
>DAIRIE010000272.1:0-1729 GCA_036809705.1 Chthoniobacterales bacterium | reverse complement strand
CCTACGTTGAGTTGTATCGTCGCTGGCCTCCTCGCCAGCTGCGCGACTCAACCGCCCGCCCACACAGCGACGGTGCAAAACCATCGTCGCGCAAATGTGCGCACGACGGCATATTGCAGTCGCGAAGCCGGCGGCCGACGCAATGCGGTGGGCGATTCGCTCTCGGGCCGGATCGTGCGCAGTGCCGCTTCCGATTGGTCGCGTTTTCCGCTCGGGACGCGCTTCCGCATTGTCAGCACGACGGAAGAATTTGTTATCGACGATTACGGCTCGGCCCTCATCGGCACGAGCACCATCGACCTTTACAAAACCTCGAAGATGGAAATGCGCGAATGGGGTGTGCGCAAAATCGACATCGATATTCTCGAGTGGGGCTCGGACGAGCAAAGCATGAGAGTGTTGCGGCCGCGGACGAAGCATTCTTCCGCGCGCCGGATGCTCGCGGCACTGGAGAAGAGAAGAACGCTGGCGGAACGGTGACTTTGCTTCGGTGCCAGTCTGCGCCAGACTGCGCCGGTGAAAATTCTGGTCGTCGGCGGCGCTGGTTACATCGGCAGCATTTGTTCCGAGCTGCTCTTGGATGAGGGCTACGACGTCGCGATTCTCGACAATTTGACTGAAGGACATCGTGCTGCGGTCGATCCACGCGCGGAGTTCATCGAAGGTGATTTGGTTGATCGCGAGAAAATACGCGAGACGCTGCGGCGCGTGCGCCCGGATGCGGTGATGCATTTCGCCGCCAGCGCGTTGGTGGGCGAATCGATGCGCGATCCTTCGAAGTATTTTCGCAACAACATCGGCAACGGAGTCAACTTGCTCGACGCCATGCTGGCAGCCGATTGTCGGCGTTTCGTTTTCTCATCGACTTGCGCAACCTTCGGGTTGCCCGAGCGCGTGCCGATTGATGAGACGCTGCCGCAAAATCCGATCAATCCGTATGGTGAATCGAAGCTGGCGTTCGAGAAAGTCCTGCGCTGGTACGACGAGCTGCTCGGATTAAAATTCGTCGCGCTGCGTTACTTCAACGCCGCCGGCGCATCGGCGAATTTCGGCGAAGATCATCGCACGGAAACGCATCTCATCCCCAACGTGCTGAAGGTCGCGCTCGGACAAAAGTCCCACGTCGATATTTTCGGTACTGATTACGACACGCCGGACGGAACGTGCATTCGCGATTACATCCACATTCTGGATTTGTCGCGCGCACACATTCTCGCGCTCACTGCGCCGGAAAGCGCGTTTTACAATCTCGGCACCGGCGGCGGCTCGAGCGTGCGCGAGGTGATCGACGTCTGCCGCAAAGTCACCGGCGCCGAGATTCCCGCCGAAGAAAAGCCACGGCGTCCAGGTGATCCGGCGCGCCTGATCGCCGCGTCAGAAAAAATCAAACGCGAGCTCGGCTGGGAACCGCAGTTTCAGGACCTCGACACAATCATCGAGAGCGCGTGGAAATGGCACCAGAAATTTCCGAACGGCTACCCGGACTGAGAAAGGTCTTAGCCACGGATTAACACGGATAAAGAACGTTCTGAATCCGTGTTTCATGCGTGTTAATCCGTGGAGTTCGTGCCTTTACTCCAGCGCCAGGTACGGAAGCAAACCGTGCCGCCCGCCCTCGCGCCCGAAGCCGCTTTCCTTGTAGCCGCCGAAAGGACTCGTCGGGTCGAATTTATTGTAGGTGTTCGCCCACACCACGCCGGCGCGCAGTCTATTTACGATCTTGAAAATC
>DAIRIE010000271.1:0-2099 GCA_036809705.1 Chthoniobacterales bacterium | reverse complement strand
TATCGCGCGAAAGTCGCTCGACGAAATCGCATCCTTCGTCCTTTAGAGCGGCGTTGTAACCGCGGGGGCGCTGACCCCGGGCGCCGTACCTTTACGGCGCGCAGCGAGCCAATAATAGAGGGACGATTCACGCGTGGCGTTGCGCCAGCCTGCGATCAGCTCGATTCCCGTGATGATCTGCGCACCCGCAACGGAGCGGCCGGCATCCGTAGGGGATCAGGTCGGAAGGCCGCGAGCGACGTGAGGACGGCGCAGATGGTCACCCCCCCCACAAACTCTTCGGCAAACTCGGCGTCTGTGCCGCAGGCGCAGTCTCCCGGCGGCGCAGCCGCATGAAAAAAGCATCGCGATGCGCGACCTAATTTATCCGGAGTTACCTTCTCGAAGCTGCCAGATCATTTGCCAGAGCCGGTCGGTTTCTCCGCGCTCAATCACCTGGAGTGGCGTTGAGCCATCGAATTGCTTGTTAGGCCGCTGCAACCATTCATCGACGGATTGATCTCTGATGATGGCACCGAGAGCGTGGCGAACGCGCATTTCCTCGCTGCGTTCTTAAGAAGGTTTCACACAGAGCGGTGATTCAATGTCGTAAATTATACTGACCTTTGGCCAAGGTGCGACACTTCCATAAGTTCCCTGAGGTCGACGAAACGCACGGAAGTCGCATCGACAACTGTAACAGGCTTGCTCTTGATCTGTTGAAAAAACAATGCATTCTTTTCAACATGAAACAAGCCCGCTCGCCGATCTCCCACCCACGGCAAATCCTTCGGCGCATCGCCAAAAAGGGGCGAGGTTGGGCGTTCACGCCGCACGATTTCGCCGATCTTGGCGATCCTCGCTCGGTCGGGATGGCGCTTACCCGGCTGGTGCGCGACGGTAGAATTCGCCGGGTCGGCCGGGGACTCTATGATTGCCCCCGCGCGCATCCTGTTCTTGGCCAGACCGGGGCTACCTCCGACGCGGTTGTCTCTGCCGTTGCTCGAAACAAAAATCTCCGAGTCCTTCCTTCCAAAGCCGTGGCCGCGAATCGGCTCGGGCTGAATACCCAAGTGCCCGCGCAAATGGTGTATCACACCGACGGTGCACCCGCCGGCGTCCAACTCGGTAAGCTCAAGATCGTCTTCCGTCGCAATACCGGCCGCAATCTCGCCCTGGCCGGCCGGCCGAGCGGCCTCGTCGCTCAGGCCCTGCGCGATGTTGGCAAGGATCACGTGAGACCACATCATCTCAAGCGCATCCGTGATCATCTTCCCGCGGCGGAACGGAAACAACTGAAGCAGGACCTCGGTCTTGTCCCTGCTTGGATGCGACCGCACTTCCAGGAGCTCGCTCGCGCCGATGCCTGAGGACGCATACCTCAAACTATCTCGCCGCGAGCGTTTCGAGCTACTCGATGCAGGGTCGCGTGCAGCCGGTCTCGCGCCCGCGATTCTGGAAAAGGATTACTGGGTCTGCCGCACTCTCGATGTCCTCTTCGCCCTGCCCGATCTCGGGCAGCATCTGGTTTTCAAAGGAGGCACTTCTCTCTCCAAGGTCTTTCGGCTGATCGAGCGGTTCTCCGAAGATATTGATGTCTCATTCCACCGGGATTTCCTCGGCTTCGGAGCGGACCGCGATCCCGAAGCAGCGTCAGGGAAAGAACAAGTCCGCAGGATCGATGCGCTGCGGGATGCCTGCACGGCATGCATTCGCGAGAGCCTGTTTCCCGCGCTCAAAGCGAAGCTGATCGACGAGCTTCCCTCCGATCACGATTGGTCGATCGAGATAGATGCGCAGGACGCGCAGACGATCCTGTTTCACTTTCCGCAGGCCGGATCTGTGGGCCTTTCCTATATTCAACCCTCAGTTCGGATCGAACTAGGCGCACGCTCCGATCACTGGCCGGAGGCACGCCACGAGATTCGGTCGATTCTCGGCGAAAGCTTCGGCCTTCCGCTCGGTCTCGCGACCGTCCAGGCCCTCGCCGCCGAGCGAACATTTTGGGAAAAGGCCACGCTGCTGCACGCAGAGTGTCATCGTGATCCCTCCCAGTCGATGCCGGCGCGCTACGCCCGCCATTATCACGACCTTGCCCGGCTCGCCATGTCGCCCGTGGC
>DAIRIE010000270.1:0-2109 GCA_036809705.1 Chthoniobacterales bacterium | reverse complement strand
CAGTTACCGACGCGCACAACTTCACCGCCATCTCCTTTGATGTAAACGTCGCGTTTTCTAGGATAAAACCGCCGGTTGACTCGCGCGCGGCGACCCGTTTCTCTCACTCAGGTCGTGGGGAGCGATGCAACGAAATCTTCACCGTCCTTAGCTGCGGCGCCCCGTGGTAGCTCCGTCCGTTCACCTCCGCAGAAGCCACGAGGAACGCCCGCAGCCCCCACACTCAATTCTATCAGTGGAGAAAAAAATGGGGACGACACCGCGGTCGTCCCTCCACTGATCCGTTTAGACCTGCTCGGCGCGGTCGCCGGGATCAACGGATTTTGGAGGGACGAGCTCTGTCCTGGTCTCAAGCGTCGATAGGTCGGAGGACGAGCTTTGTCTCGTCCCAAACTCGTCATCGCACGCGCCGATAATAAACAGCGGCCCCGACCGACCGCCGCAGCCGCTGTTCTCAGCCGCCACCGCCCAAGATCCCACCCGCGTTAGCTCACCGGCGTGCCGTTGATTCCGACGAAACCTTCCTGCTCGAGATGGAGAACGATTTCCTGCGCCGCTTCTTCGGCCGAGAGCTCTGCGGTATTCACCGTGACCTCGGCGTCACTCGGTTCTTCATAGGGATCCGAGATGCCGGTGAACTCCTTGAGAATGCCGGCCCGCGCCTTGGCGTAAAGCCCCTTGCGGTCGCGCCCTTCGCACACTTCCACCGAGGTGGAGAGATGGACGAGGATGAACCCACCGAATGGCTCGATTATGCTGCGCACGTCTCTGCGCGTCGAATCGTAAGGCGCAATGGGTGCGCAAATGGCGATGCCGCCGTTCTTGGTAATCTCGGAAGCGACGTAGCCGATGCGGCGGATGTTGATGTCGCGGTGTTCCTTGGAAAAGCCGAGCTCGGACGAGAGATGTTTGCGCACGAGATCACCGTCGAGGAGGGTGACGGGGCGGCCGCCCATTTCGAGCAATTTCGTCAGGAGCACATTGGCGATGGTCGATTTGCCCGCGCCGGAAAGGCCGCTAAAGAAAACCGTAAATCCCTGTTTGTGCCGGGGCGGGAAACTGCGCCGCAATTCATGCGCCACTTCCGGATAAGGATTTCGCGACCTTCGTTCAGTCGCTGGCGCAATTCCGTGCCGGAAAGATTCAGCACCCGCGTGCCCTTCGGCACTTCGTCTTCGGGAAAATATTTATCCTTGTCCTCGACGTACACCATCATCTGGAATGGGACCATTTCGACGCCGATCTCCGCCTGGTGTTGCGTGAAAAGTTCCTGCGCTTCGTAGGGGCCGTAGAACGGTTTGCCATCCACGTCTTTGCCCGGACCAGCGTGATCGCGCCCCACAATGAAATGCGAGCAGCCGTGATTTTTGCGGATGAGCGCATGCCAGATCGCTTCGCGCGGTCCGCCCATGCGCATGGCCAGCGGCAGAAGCGCGAGTCTGGCCGTACCACGCGGATATTTGGAGACGAGCAATTGATAACAGCGCACGCGCGTGAAGTAGTCCACGTCGCCGGGCCGCGTCATGCCGACGGACGGATGAAGAAGTAAGCTCGCTTCGACCTGACGGGCGGCGCGGAAGGTCAGCTCGACGTGAGCGCGATGCATCGGATTCCGCGTTTGGAAGGCGACGATGCGGCGCCAGCCGAGTCGGCTGAACTCGTCGCGCAGGTCGGCCGGCGTCAAACGCAGGCTCTTAAAATCGTAATGGCTCGGCGCTTGCAACCCTTCCACGCGTCCGCCGGCGTACCAGGCGTTCCCCTTGTTGAGAAGGTAATCGACACCCGGGTGCGCCGTGCTGGTGGTGCCGAGTACCGAGCGCGCTTCGGCTTTCCGGTCCGGCTGCCACACTTCTTCCACGTGTAACACCGCCAGCATAACGCCTTCCGAATCACGCAAAGCGACTTTGCTGCTCCCGGGCTTGAGGGTTTTCGCGAACGACTCGGTCACGTCGAGCGTGATCGGGATTGGCCAAAGTGTGCCGTGGGAAAGCTTCATCTCGCCGCAAACGCCTTCGTAATCCGCCCGGGTCATGAAACCGCGTAACGGCGAAAAGCCGCCACTGAGCAGAAGCTCGAGGTCGCAAACCTGCCTGCTGGTCAGGTCCCAGG
>DAIRIE010000269.1:0-2110 GCA_036809705.1 Chthoniobacterales bacterium | reverse complement strand
GCGTGTAAGCGCGATAACGGCTGAGCAGCACGCGCACGTGCATCTTGTAAGTGTTGCTCTCAAGCCAGCGAAAGAATCCCCGCACGCCGTACCAGCGGCCGTTATCGTAATCATCATCGGTGTAGGTTTCACCACGCTCGCGCGCCGCCACGACTGACTTTTCACCGTTGATGACGAACTCCTGATCGGCCTTCGGCAGTTCCTCGAAAGGCGTGTTGACGTCGATCTCCTCCCGCCCACACGCGCGCAGCAAGTCTTTCTGCGATTCGCCGAACTCCTGGCCACGGAAAACGCGCACCGCGCCTTGCGCGATAGAGAGCGAGCGGTCAGGAATCGCCTTGTTCAAATCAATCGCGATAGTGCGGCCGAAGCCGCGGCATTCCGGGCAAGCGCCGAGCGGATTGTTGAAGCTGAAGAGGCCGGGTGTGGGCGGACGGATGTCGAGGTCGCAATGCGCGCAATGCCAGCCGGTGGAGAATGGGAACTCGTGATTGGTGATCGGTGAATGGTGATCGGAAAACGCGATGACGTTGATCTTGTCTTTCCCGAAACGCAGCGCCGTTTCGATCGCTTCGGTTAGCCTCGCGCGGTTTTCTTCCGTCACGGCGATGCGATCCTGAATCACCTGCACGCGGGCGCCGAGCCGCTCAATTTTCGCGTCCACATCGACCCGCTGAACTTCGCCGTTGATCCAAACGCGGAGATAACCCTGCTGCTGCAAGAACTCGAAGAACTCCCGCGGCTTCGTTTTCTCCGGAACGGAGACCCAGAAGGTGATGAGAACTGTGGAATCCTTTTGAATGTCATGCCGAGACGAGCCTCCCGTTATTCTGTCATCCTGAGCCGAGCGCCGCTTTACTCTGTCATGCTCACCGGAGCGCGCCTTTACTGTGTCATCCTGAGCCGAGCGAAGCGAAGTCGAAGGATCTCTATTTTTTTTCTGCCCAACAGGAATGATGAGAGATTCTTCGACTCCGTTCCGCTTCGCTCTACTCCGCTCAGAATGACAGCTGGGCGGCCCCGCTTCTTTAGCCGGCACGGCAAATAGCCTGAAAACTTCATCAGCAATCGACGTCGCCGTTTCCGGTCGGATCTCGCGCCCGCAATCCGGGCAAAAGGCCCTGGCGATCCGCGGCCAGAGCAGCTTCAGGTAATCGTTGATCTCCGTCATCGTGCCGACGGTCGAGCGCGATGACTTCACCGGGTTCGCCTGCTCGATGGCGATGGCTGGAGGGATGCCACGAATGTCATCGACGCGCGGCTTGTCCATGCGGTCGAGGAATTGCCGCATATAAGGCGAGAACGTCTCGACGTAACGCCGCTGCCCTTCGGCGTAGATGGTGTCAAAGGCGAGCGACGATTTCCCGCTGCCGCTCGGCCCGGTGATTACGGTTAATTCGCCGAGCCGCAGATCGACATCGATGCCTTTGAGATTGTTCTGGCGCGCCCCGCGAATCTCGACGCAGCCGCGCTCCGCGGGCGCGGTCACGCACGGTTTCTCAGCTTTTGTCGGAACCACCGGAGACTATCCGGGAGGCAGGTTAAATCTGCAACAAACCGACGCTTTCCAAGCTGTCGTCCTGAGGCTGGCGAGGCAGGCTCGCGGTGACAGCTACTGTGGGCCGAACCGCTCCGCGACTTTATCGTGCTGCGCGATGAGCTCGAGCGGCATGTCTTCGCCTAACGATTCGAAGAATTTCGACTGCGTCTCGAGCTCCGTCGTCCATTCCTCGGGCCTTACCGAGAGGAGTTCCTGCATCGTGTCGGAGGAGACGCCGGCGAGACCTTCCAGGTCGAGATCGTCAGGCCGCGGCACCAGACCAATGGCCGATTCCGCGGCTCCGGCCCGACCGGTGCAACGATCAATCACCCATTGCAATACGCGCATGTTGTCGCCGAAGCCGGGCCAAAGGAATTTCCCGTCCCCGCCTTTGCGGAACCAGTTCACGTGAAAGATGAGCGGCGGGTTCTTCAGTCGCGGGCCGATGGTCAGCCAGTGCTTGAAGTATTCGCCCATGTTGTAACCGCAGAACGGCAGCATCGCCATCGGGTCACGGCGCACCTGGCCGACTGCGCCGGTCGCGGCCGCGGTCGTCTCCGAGCCCATGGT
>DAIRIE010000268.1:0-2119 GCA_036809705.1 Chthoniobacterales bacterium | reverse complement strand
GACCCACACCGCGAGCTGCTCCGGATCGAGCTGCGCGATCTGCTCCGGCGCCTGCTCGGAAATCTCCGCCGTCTGCTGCGAGCCGCTCTCCGGTTGCAAAGCTTTGGCCGCGACGGCAAGACAACGCCATCGCGCCTCACGGAAAAACCAGAAGCGATCGGCCGGCGGCTCACCGTTGGCGGCGAGGAAAGCAGCCTCGCGCACGGTATCCTGGAAAATCTGCTGGGCCTGCTCCTGCTGTCCCGTCATAAGGAAGCAGAAGCGATAGAGTTGCGGGAGGTTTCGCGCGGCCACGTCGGGAACGCAGGATTTTACGTCCTGCAAGTGTTCTGCACAAATAACCACTACGCCACGGTGCGCAAACGGCGCGCGACTTCTTCGGCATTAGCGCGGCTGTTGAAGGCTGAAATGCGGAAGAATCCTTCGCCGCGCGAACCGAAGCCGCTGCCGGGAGTGATGACCACGTTGAGCTCGCGCAACATCCAATCGAACGTGTCCCAGCTCGATTTGCCGCCGCGCGTCTCGACCCAAATATAAGGCGCGTGCGTGCCGCCGTGCACCACGAATCGAGCATCGCGGGCGGCATCGCGCAGGATGCGTGCGTTGCCCATGTAGTGCGCGATGAGGCCAGCCACCTGCCGCCGGCCGTCGTCGCTGTAGAGAGCTTCGGCGGCGCGTTGCACCGGATAACTCACGCTGTTTGCTTTCGTACTCCAGCGCCGGTGCCAGAGTGGATGCAGTGGCAATTTTTTCCCGTCGCGCGTCTTCGCCAGCACGCTTCTTGGCATCACCGTGAATCCACAGCGCACGCCGGTGAATCCCCCGGTTTTGGAGAAACTGCGGAACTCCACGGCGCATTCAGTTGCGCCAGAGATCTCGAAGATGGAATGCGGAATGTCCGGCGCGCTAATGTACGCCTCGTAGGCCGCATCGAACAGTAAGAGCGCATCATGTTCACGCGCGTATTCGACCCAGCGCTCAAGCTGCCCTCGCGTTGCGACTGCGCCGGTTGGATTGTTGGGAAAGCAGAGATAAACAAGATCGACCTGCTCCGGCGGAGGCTCGGGAACAAAGTTGTTTTCTACTGTGCATGGCAGATAGACTAAACGCTCGTAGCTGCCGTCGGCGCGCGCTACGCCGGTGTGACCAGCCATGACGTTGGTATCGACGTAAACCGGATAAACCGGATCAGTGATGGCGACTTTGTTTTGCCCAAGAATATCCAGGATGTAACCGCAATCGCACTTTGAGCCGTCGGAAACAAAAATCTCATCATCGGCAATGTCGATTCCGCGCGATCGATAATCGTTCTGCGCGATCTTATTGCGGAGAAATTCATAACCTTGCTCCGGCCCGTAGCCGCGAAACGTCTCGCGATGCGCCAGTTCTTCTACGGCAGCTTTCATCGCATCGACTGCCGCTCGCGGAAGAGGCTCAGTCACGTCGCCGATGCCGCAGCGGATCAGGCGCTTCGCTGCTTCAGGATTGTTATCGCCAAAGTCGCGCACGCGCCGCGCAATCTCCGGAAATAGATAACCGGCCTGAAGTTTGAGATAGTTCTCGTTAAGGTAAGCCACGCCGCGAAAAATCGTCGGGTCGACCCCCTTCTGCAAACGGTCGGACCCGCGGCAACAAAAACGGTTACCTACAAGTCGCGAACGGCAGCTAACAACCTATCGACTTCGTCCGGAGTGGTGTAGCAGGCACAGCCGGCGCGAACCAGCCCGAGTCGAGCCTGGCCTACTCGTTCAACCACTGTCATCGCGTAGAAGTCGCCGTGAGAAAGGAAAACTCCGCGCTCCGCCACTTTCCTCGCCACCTCAGCTGAGGCCATGTCGTTGATCGTGAATGCAACTGTTGGCGTGCGTGCCCTGTCGGGTGACGGGCCGTAAACCTGGACACCGCGGATGTCGCGCAAACCGTTCCAGAGCCGCGTCACAAGTTCGCCGCCGCCCCCGTGTAACTGCTGAAACGTCGCCCGCAATCTTTCCCGCCGCGCTCCAACCGGAGCCAGCGAAGCGAGGAACTCTACCGCGGCGCCCGCGCCCGCGATCCCTTCATGATTTTGGGTGCCAGTCTCAGCACGCTCCGGCGCTGCATCAGGCGCCGGGATCAGCTT
>DAIRIE010000267.1:1632-2199 GCA_036809705.1 Chthoniobacterales bacterium | reverse complement strand
AGGAACAGCTCAGCGGTAGCGACGGCGACGGTGCTGAAGCCGATCTGGAACCATGGATTAAGGAAGATAGTGACGAGTGGCGAGTGACGAGTGGCGAGTGACGAATCGCCCCGCGATTTGTCATCGTGCGGAAAAGCGCGCGTCATCCCGAGCGAAGCGAAGCGGAGGTCGAGGGATTCCCGTGCAGGACTTTTAGGTAACTTCCACGGGATCCCTCGACTCCGCTCGGGATGACAGCTCGCGCTTTTCTACATCCGGCCAGTTCATCCCCAAAGTTCCGCCGCATTGGGGAAACGCCGCAGCACGGCATCGTGCCGCGTCGGCTCGAGCCATTTCACGACGCGTCCGAAGATGGGATTAAGCACGGCACGGGAGTGGCGCACGTAGAGATCAAGCGGCGCGAGCTCGAAGCCGAGGTGAAGCTTGGGGTCGTAGTTGAGCGGGCTGCTGCAATAGAAGGTGAGACCGTTCTCGATGGCCCAGCTGAGAATGTCGCGAATGGTGTGGAAGTAGAGATGGAGATCGAGCGCGACTGAGTAATCGAGACCGAGATACTCGTCGTAAATC
>DAIRIE010000267.1:0-1622 GCA_036809705.1 Chthoniobacterales bacterium | reverse complement strand
GTCGTGGACAAAGCAGAGGCTGAAGGCAACGATACAGCCCTCGATTCGCCAGATGAAATAGCGAGTGCGTTCCGGCATCTCGCGACCGACCTGGCGAAGATACTCTTTGGTCAATGTCTCGAACTTCATCGGCGAACGCTCGTGCACGGCGAGGTAAAGCGGATAGACCTCGTCAATGTAAGGTGTGATGTCGCTCGTGATCTCGCGCGTGATCTCGGCGGCACGGTCGATCTTGCGAAACTTGCGGCGCAGACTCTTGCGCGTGGCGTAGCCGAGGCCGGCGAGATAGTCGTCGAAATCGCGATAGTTCAGGGCGAGCCGCGTCATCGGCATGCTCGGCACACGCGCATAGCCATTGCTTGAAAAGCAGCCGAGCACGTCCCGGTATTTGGATGAGAAATCCTTTAGAGCGATAAGGGAGGCTTTGCCGCCGCGCGCGATCGCCGGCAGCACGGCGTGCAGGGCATCAGCCAGCCAGGGCAAATCCGCTGACGCGAAATTACCCATGTGGCCTTCGCCCGCCGCGCAGCCGACCATCAGCATGCGCATGGTGAGAAAACGCGGAAAGGCGCGGCGGACTTTCTCGGCCATCTGCCGGAAACCACCGGGGATTCCTTCGACCAGATTCTGCTGCACAAAAAAGAACGGCTGAATGCCGCGCACCGCACCGGCAGTATCACGCAGGAGAAGATACTGGTACTGGAAGTCGTTAGCCAGCGTCTGCTCGATGATCTCATAGTAACGATGATCCTTGCACTGGCTGCGGAAGGCGCGGCTCCATTCACCGGATGCGGCAAGATCATTGCGCTGGAGAATGGTGGCGGTGCCACCCGGAAATGAGAACGTAGACATTGGGACGCCCGCGGCCGGGCTAAAACGTATTATTACGCGGCGCTGGCGTTTTGCTCAAGCGCGCCGTCAGCACGCGAGCGCTGCTGCGATTCATTCATCTCCACCCGCACCACACCCGAGCGGAAGTTGAGATCGCGCTGCGGAATGGGGATCTCGATCCCGAGCTCGCTGAACTTTTTGGCCATGGCGAAGTTCAGATCGCTCCGAAAACGGCTGGGCCGGTTGCTCATCTCATCGCTCCAGACGACGAGCTCGAGATTGATCGAGCTATCGCCGAAATTATTCAGGAACACACTGGGCGCCGGATCGCTCAGGACGCTTTCGTGATTGCGCGCGATCTCGACCATGGCGTCGCGCACCTTGTCGAGATCGCTGCCGTAAGCCACCCCCACCGGCAGACGAAAGCGCACGCGCGGATCGCCGTAGGTCCAGTTTTTTACCGGCGAATCGATGAACTTCGTGTTCGGCACGATCATGGCGATGTTGTCGTTAGTGATGATGACGGTGCTGCGGGCGCGGATTTGCTGCACCTGACCGGTGACGCCGGCGACTTCGACGCGGTCGCCGATGGTGATCGGCCGCTCCGCGAGAATGACCAGACCGGAGATAAAATTGCTGGCGATATTTTGCAGGCCAAAGCCAACACCGACACCGACAGCGCCGGCAAAAACAGTGAGCGTCCCGAGATGAATACCGGCGTTGTCAAGGACGATGAAGACGCCGGCGACGAGGACGACGTTGCTGACGATTTGTGAAATCGCGTACTGAAG
>DAIRIE010000266.1:0-2311 GCA_036809705.1 Chthoniobacterales bacterium | reverse complement strand
CGCCGAGTACGATGCTTACCGCGACCGGACGTCAAGGCTAATTCCGGGCCTCTATTAGGATCATAAGATTCGCAGACGAAGTCGAGTTTGCGGGATGCGAGAGCCGCCGCCGCTTGAGTTCGTCTGGCGCCAGCGTTCGACACCGGTACGGCTGTATCCTTGCAAAGTGTTGACAAATATGTCACCCTAAATCTAATGAGAGACACGAGGCTGATTTCATGGATCAAGGCGGCACGTAAGGAATTCGAAGAATTTCCGGAAGATGTGCAGAGCGACGTGTTCGACGCGCTCACCATCGCGGCCGAGGGAGGCAAGTCTGACAAGGCAAAACCATTCAAGGGCGTTGACGGCGGAGTGTTCGAGATTGCGCTCCGGTATCGCGGCAACGCTTTCCGCGCGCTCTATGCCGGCAAGATCGACGCGGACATCTGGGTGATCCACGCCTTTCAGAAGAAATCGAAGTCAGGGATAAAAACACCGCAAATGGAGGTCGATCTTGTCCGCGAACGGCTCAAGCGATTGAAGGAGGCTTTGAAATGAAAACCGGCGAGATGGAACTTGTGCGCGGACGCGGCAACGTCTACCGCGACTTCGGACGGTCCAACGCGGGGCTTGAACAGGCGCGCGCCATGATCGCGGCGAAGATCATTACTATCCTCGATGAACGCAAGCTCTCGACACGCGACGCCGAGAAACTGACGGGCGTTTCGCATTCCGAATTCTCGCGCATCCGCAACGCCCAGCTGCGCCGCTTCACGCTCGACCGGATGATAGCCGTGCTCGGCAAGCTCGACGAGGATGTTGAGGTCAACGTCACCTTCACCCCTCGTCAGCATGGCGCACACGCTACGCCGCATGTACGATAATGACCGAAGCCCATAGCTCATGACCGAATACAAGGAAATCATTGTTGCTCTCATCGCCGTGGGCGGCGCTATGATTCCCTACCTGCTTCAAAAGAACAAGGAATTGAACTTCAAAATTGCGGAGCAAAAACGCGAGGCATACGCCAGTTTTCTGAAGAATTTCACCGAGATAGCGGTCGCTGTCATGCATGATGAGGATGTCTCAGGAAAAGATGCAGACCGGGATCGGATGTTAGCCAGAGATCAGCTGCTGCTTTATGCCAGCGACGATGTCATCAAGGCATATGATACGTGGGTTAGATATGCGGACATCAAAAAACACGATCTTGACAGGGAAAGTGAGCTAGTGAGTTCCATCTTCCTCGCCATCCGTAAAGACCTATTGGGCAAGACCAAAGTAACAATGGAGCACCTCGCCAACCTAAATCCCTTTAATCGCGGGTGAAGAGATCGTTGCTGCGCCGTTGCCAAAAACGCATAATCTCCTTTTCTGGAAAATCGCCTCCCAAAATCGTCCCGTTCGTCTTCCACGATAGCGGCGACTAAGCCAACGCCTGCGTGCGCGCACAACCCCGACCAAAAGCCGCATAGGGCCCAGTATGGAACGCGCTGCGTCCCCGCGATCACGCGCTCGGCGCGACGTTTGGAACTTGCTTGAAGCTCCCGGCCCCGCCCGGTTCAGGCACCCCTAAGCAGAGATTCGTAGCTTGGCCAACGGATACTGGCGAAACATGTTGTTTATGGCGCCAACGGCGCAATGGATGGCCGTTTCGAGGTCGTCCTCGTCGGCGAAGGTCTGATCGGCGAGATGATGCGCCTTGAGGTCGCGCCGCTCGATATCGTTGAGTTCCTGGGCGTATTATGCAGCCATTCGACGGCGAGCCAATGGGCGCGCGAAGCCAACGCCTCCTGCGTCGCCCGGCTCTTGTGGATCGGGCCGTTGTCGAGCGTGAGGACGACGGGCGTGGCCTCGGCGCCGGGCTTGGGGCCATAACCCTGGTCGATGGCGTTGAGGAGGGCGATGAAATCGGCGCTGCGTTTGCTGCGCAAGGTCACGACGTGAAGCTGTCGCTTCGACCAGTCGAGCGCGCCGATCATGGCGATCTTCTTCCCTTGCCCTTGAGCCTGAACGCGCTGGTCGGCGCCGCGTCTGGCCAAGGTCTGGCGAGATAGGGATGCGTGAGCGCCTCGCTCTCATCTGTGTAGAGAAGGACGATGTCGAAGGCCTCGGCTTGTCGTTTGCGCAACCGAAGTCGCAAGCCGACGCGTGCGATCTGGTTTGCGTCCTGCCGTCCCTTCAGCGTGTGGCGCGGCCGCCGGAAACGAAGGCCCCTTTTTTGCGCAGCGCCTTGGAGAGTTGCGATCGGGAGACGCAAAAACCCTCGCCCGCCTCGATTTCGGCGGCAAGACGCGCCAGCGTCCAGTTCGTCCGGAAGGCGACGGGC
>DAIRIE010000265.1:0-2324 GCA_036809705.1 Chthoniobacterales bacterium | reverse complement strand
GATCGATGGCCTCTCCCGCCAACCGCGCACTCTGCCGTGCAAATTTTTCTACGATGAAACCGGCTCGGCGCTCTTCGGCAAAATCTGCGAGCTCCCTGAGTATTACATTACACGCACGGAGATGGCGCTCCTGCGCGAGCGTGGCTCGGAGATCGCGCGCGCTCTCGGTCCCGGCCTCGAGCTGATCGGGCTCGGCACTGGCGCCGGCACCAAGACGCGGCTCCTCCTCGATCATTTGCAATCGCCTGTCGCCTACGTGCCCGTCGACATCTCAAAAGAGCAGCTCGCGCAATCGACAGCAGCTTTCAGCCGCATCTTTCCTTCTTTGGAAATTTTGCTGGTGTCAGCCGATTATCTCGAGCCGTTCGAGCTGCCCACGCCGCTGCGCATGCCTTTGCGTAAAGCTGTTTATTTTCCCGGTTCCACCATTGGTAATCTTGAACCGAAGAGCGCGCGTGCATTCCTGGGAAAGATCGCAGCGATGGCCGGCGCTGACGGGCTCTTGCTGATGGGGGTCGATCTCAAGAAATCGAAGGCGATTCTCGAACTTGCATATAATGACGACGCCGGGGTGACGGCCAAGTTTAACCTGAACCTGCTGGAGCGGGCAAATCGAGAACTTGATGCAAACTTCGACCTGCCACAGTGGCGACATCACGCGTTTTACAATGAACAAGCCGGTCGCATTGAAATGCACCTCGTTAGCTCAACCGAGCAAACTGTGCGCATCAGCCAGCACGTTTTCGGTTTTGTCGAAGGCGAGCACATCATCACCGAGTTCTCTTACAAATACTCGCCGGGGGAGATGATAGCGCTCGCGGCAGACGCGCGCTTCCGCTTTGAAAAGCTTTGGACGGACGAGGCGGAGCTTTTCGGGCTCTTCTTGTTTGTCGCGCCCAGCCTGTAGCCGTCGCCCTGAGGGCGACGCAGAGCGCGCGGCGCATGCTCCCGATGTTTGAACCACGGGTACGCTTACGACACGCAAGCTCGCGCTTCGCACAGCGAAGCGGCTACAGTAGAGCGTGAACGCGCTCGTTGAGTTCCGCGGCGTCAGCAAAAGTTTCGAGAGCGAGCACGCGCTTAACGACATCGATCTTACGATCGAGCGCGGGCGCGCTACGGTCCTGATTGGTCCGAGCGGCTGCGGCAAATCGACCATTCTGCGCTTGATCGTGGGCTTGTTGAAAGCTAACGCGGGTGAAATTATTTTCGATGACGTGCCGGTGGATGCGAGCAGCGTCATGCGCGTTCGTCACCGGATCGGTTACGTGATTCAGGATGGCGGTTTGTTTCCGCACCTGAGCGCTCGCGGAAATCTCACGCTGCAACCACGCCTGCTGGCGAAACCGCCCGCGGAAACGAACAAGCGCATCGATGAACTTTGTGAGCTCACCCATTTTCCGCGCAACGCGCTCGACCGCTTCCCGCTCGAGCTCTCCGGCGGCCAGCGGCAGCGCGTCAGCCTCATGCGCGCGCTCATGCTTTCGCCCGAGCTGCTCCTGCTCGACGAGCCGTTCGCCGCGCTCGACCCGCTCGTGCGCGCGCGTTTGCAAACAGAACTAAAAGCGATTTTTCGCGAACTCCACCAAAGCGCTCTCATCGTCACCCACGATTTGGCCGAAGCCGCGCGCCTGGGCGATCACATCGTGCTGATGAATGAAGGCGGCATCGTGCAAGCGGGTACGTTCCGGGATTTAAGCGAAATGCCGGCCACGAAATTCGTCACCGAATTCATCAACGCGCAGCGAAGCACGGTGCTGACATGAGAAGAGGAATCCGGAAAGCAGGAAAACAGGAGAAATTGCTTTGGTTTCTTTCCTGGGTTCCTGCTTTCCTGATTCCTCCTTCTACTTCCGCAGGGACGAATCCGGTCGTTATTGGCTCGAAGAAATTCACCGAATCTTACGTGCTGGCGGAGATCGCGAAGCGTTCGCTCGAGAACGCCGGGGTGAAAGCGGAACATCGCCAGGGGATGGGCGGCACAATCATTTTATGGGAAGCGCTGCGCGGCGGCGGCATCGATCTGTATCCGGAATACACCGGCACGATTGCTGAGGAGATTTTGAAAAAGGCGGGTGCGCCGGCAGCGGAGGTTCGAGCTGAGCTGGACCGGTTCGGCATCGCGATGAGCGACGAGCTGGGATTCGACAATACTTACGCCTTGGTGATGCGGCGCGAGACGGCAACGCGTCTCGGCGTTAAATCGATCAGCGATCTGCGCGCGCATCCGGAGCTGAAGTTCGGACTTACGCCCGAATTCCTCGATCGGCACGATGGATGGCGGCCGCTCAGCGCACGCTATGGTCTGACAACGACGCGTGTCC
>DAIRIE010000264.1:0-2409 GCA_036809705.1 Chthoniobacterales bacterium | reverse complement strand
GTGAACGAAGCGCGCACGCCGGCCCTGATTCCGCGGAGCGAGCTGGCGAAAGCCGAGGGCGCGATCGAGCTGCGCAATCCGCTGAGCGAAGATCATGTTGCATTGCGGACGAGTCTAATTCCAGGATTGGTGGCGGCGCTGGCGCGGAATGTTCGAGCGGGAGCGGAACGCATCGCGCTGTTTGAGATCGGGAACGTTTTTGTCGCGGGTAGCGGCGAGCAAAAACGGGTGCTTGGGATGGTGATGAATGGCCAGGCGGGATCGGCGAAAGGTTGGCGTGGAGAAAAGAATCGGGCGTTTGATTTTTTCGATATCAAAGGTGTTGTCGAGGCGCTGGAATCTGCCGCCGAGGACGGACGGCAGCTACAACGTCACGGCGGCGACATTGCGGTCTTCACTTGGAAGCGCGTTGAGCGGCGCGAGTTCGCCCTCGCGGCTGAGATTTCTCGAGGCGAAACGCGCATCGGCGTTTGCGGGCAACTGGCGGCCGCGGAAGCGAGGGAACTCGGCGCGAACGGCGCAGTGCTGGTGGCCGAAATCGATCTGGCTCAGCTCGCACGGATGCGAAGCAAGGTTGCGAAATTCGCAGGGCTGGAACGTTACCCGGCGATACGGCGGGACGTGGCGATGTTTGTCGCGCCCGATGTTGCCCACGAGCAAATCCTGCGCGTCATCGCCTCGGAGAACGAGCCGCTGCTGGAGCGGGTGGAGCTCTTCGATTTGTTCAGCGAAAAGGAAGACGGGACGAATGCAGCGGCACGGAAGTTGCTGGCTTATTCGTTGACGTATCGCGAGAAAAACCGCACACTGACTCACGAGGAAGTGAACGCGGCGCACGCGCGGATTCGCGAGCGGCTGCGAAACGAGATTGGGGCGCAATTGCGCGAGTAGTTCTTTGGAAATAGCTGCGAGTTGGCGGTTGAGAGTCGAGCAGGAAACCAGTGCTTTTCTCTCGGCTCTGAACCGGCGATTTTGCAGCGCTTTACCCTGCGGTGTTCGAGATACAGGTGAGATTCCCGAACCGATACTACATTAACCAAGGAGGCTTGGTCGCGCTTTGGGGAAGATGGCACGCCTTAAACAGGAAGTCAGACGCTCTCGCGACGGTCGTCCGCCCGTTACCGAAAGGGACGGGACATCCGCCTAAACGGCATCTGCGGGGTAGAATTTGGGAAAGCCCGAATCGCGTAGAGCGGTTCGGGCTTTTTCGTTGAAGCGAAGGAGCGTTGAAGCGTTAGGGATGTGGAGCGTCTAGGAATTAGCGACGGAAGCTTTGAGGTCGCGCGGCGGACTCCTTCGCCTTCGCTTCGCTCCGGATGACAGCGGGCGGAATATTGCTAAGTAATCAACGAAATGCGCGCGTTCCTCGCTCTGGAAGACGGCCGGGTTTTCGAGGGCGAATCCTTTGGCGCTGCGGGCACGAGCGTGGGCGAGATTTGCTTCAACACTTCCATGACCGGCTACCAGGAAGTGCTGACTGATCCTTCTTATCGCGGGCAAATCGTGGCGATGACTTATCCGCTCATCGGCAATTACGGCACGAACGCGCTCGACCAGGAAAGCGCGCAGCCGCACGTGCGCGGATTTGTCATCGAGGAGTTGAGCGAGGCGCCGAGCAATTGGCGCTCGGAAGAATCGCTCGACGACTACCTCAAACGCTGGGAAATCCCGGGCGCGCAAGGCATCGACACGCGCGCGCTCACGCGGCATCTGCGCACGAGGGGCGCGATGAAGGCGTGTCTGACGACCGAGCTTCAAAGCGCGGAGCAAGCGGTGCAGCGCGCCGTCGAAGGCGAAGGCGTGGTGGGAATGGATTATGTGCGCGAAGTGACAACGCCGGAGGTTTTCCAGTGGGACCCTGATGATGAATTAAGCGCGGTGTGGTCGCTGCAAACCGGTGAGGAAGCGCCGAAGCTGCCACCTATCCGGCATCGCATTGTCGCTTTCGATTACGGAATGAAACGCAACATTCTTCGCTCGCTCCGGCAGCGCGGCTTTAGCGTCACGGTTGTGCCGGCTACGATCACTGCGGATGACGTTATGAAGTTAAATCCCGACGGCGTGTTTCTTTCCAACGGCCCGGGTGATCCCGAGGCGCTGCCTTACGCGCACGAAGCGGTGCGCGGTTTGATGGGCAAAAAGCCGATCTTCGGCATCTGCCTCGGTCATCAGGTGCTCGGGTTCGCGTTCGGCGGGCGCACGTTCAAGTTGAAGTTCGGGCATCGAGGCGGGAATCAGCCGGTAAAAGATTTGCGCTCGGGCAAAGTGGCGATCACGTCGCAAAATCATGGTTTCGCGGTTGATGCGGAGTCGTTGCCGAAGGAGATCGAAATCACGCATATCAATCTGAATGACGGCACGGTGGAAGGGATGCGGCACAGGGAGTTGCCGATCTTCTCCGTGCAATAT
>DAIRIE010000263.1:0-2423 GCA_036809705.1 Chthoniobacterales bacterium | reverse complement strand
CGATTGCAGCCGAGAAAGACTATTTGACTTTCATTCTGGTTTTTATAATGATGAAATCGTGAATAAGTCTTGCGTCGGCAGGCGCAAGTTGATGAATACTAAACCCCCATGCATAACCTGCTGACCGTAAAGGAAACCGCCAAATACCTCCGCATCCCGCTTCCTACGGTCTATTACTTGGTGCAGCGCGGACAGCTTCCGGCCATTCAGATCGGCGGCCGCTGGCGCATCAAAAAGAACGCGCTGGACAAGGATATCCTTAAGGAAGACAAGGCGGGTCAGCCCACCGTGCTGGTGGTGGATGACGATGAGAGCCTGCAAAATCTCTTTAAGCTTTTCCTCAAAAAGATCGGCTTTAGCCGTGTCGTGGTCGGCACGGTGAAGGAAGCGATTGCTTGCATCGATAAGCAAAAGTTCGATCTCGTGTTCCTCGACCTCAAGCTGCCCGATGGCCCGGCCGATGATGTTTACGATGCCCTTAAGGAAGAACAACCAGATTGTCCCATCATCATCATCACCGGTTATCCGGATAGCGAAATGCTCGACCGCATCCTCTCCAAGGGACCGGTCACGGTGTTGAAGAAGCCGCTCAAAGTGGAGCAACTTCAGCAGACCGTCCGCATCCTGGGCCACAAGGATGCGGTCAAGATGGCGGCGTAATCACCCGCGGCTAGACAGCGGCGCCGCGATTTTCTCGAGCGATTGGCCTTCTGCCGCGACGCCGAGCCACGCCTCCGTGCACGCACCCACGATCATGAGCGCGGCGCCCACGAGGTAGCCGCTGAGCAGAGCTGTTTTTGATCCGGTGCCGATGATCCAGCCGAAGAGGATCGGCGCGCCCACGCCGCCGGCGAGAGTTCCGATCGCGTAAAAAATTGCGATGGCGAAGGCGCGAACTTCCAGCGGAAAGATTTCGCTCACGGTCAAATAAGCTGAGCTGGCCGCAGCTGAAGCCACAAAGAAAATGATCATCCAGGCGAGCGTCTGCGTTCGCGCGTTTAATAGTCCGGCGTGGAAAAGCCAACCGGTCAACGCCAGTAACACGCCCGAGATGGCGTAGGTCGCTGTGATCATTTGTTTGCGGCCGACAACATCGAAGAGGTGTCCGATGAGAAAAGGACCGAGCACATTCCCGAGCGCAAACGGGAGCAGATACAGTCCGGCGTTCTCCGGCGGCACAGCGTAGAAGCGCATGAGCACCAGCGGATAAGTGAAGAAGATCGCGTTATAGAAAAACGCCTGCGTTAACATCAGGACAAAGCCGAGGATCGATCGCCGCCGGTGTTCATGCGCGATGGTGTTCCAAATCTCATGCCACGGCGTGTGGGTGCGGGTGCGAATGCGCGCCGGCGGTTCGTCGTGCGGTGGCAATGTTTCGGCGCCGGCTTTCGCTTCGAACTGATCCACAATCCGTTCCGCTTCCTCGTTCCGTCCGTGAATCATGAGCCAGCGCGGGCTTTCCGGGATCCATTGGCGAAAAAACATCAGTACCAGCCCGAGCGCGGCGCCGATGCCGAAAGCGCAACGCCAGCCGAGCGAGACCGCGAACCAGCGCGGGTCGAGCAGCCAGAGCGTGGCGGCTGAGCCGAGCGCGGCGCCGATCCAGTAGGAGCCGTTGATCATCAAATCGACGCGTCCGCGCACGCGCGCCGGAATAAGTTCATCGATGGCGGAATTGATGGCGGCGTATTCGCCGCCGATCCCAGCGCCGGTGATCGCGCGAAATACGGCGTAGCTCGCAAAATTCCACGAAAATGCCGTGGCCGCGGTGGCGCAGAGATAAACGGCAACGGTGACGAAGAAGAGGCGTTTACGACCGAGTCGATCAGTGCCGTAGCCGAAAAGAAGCGCACCGATGACGGCGCCGGCGAGATAGCACGTCGCGCTCGCCCCGACTTGCGCGTCGCTCAGGTTGAGCGTGGCTGGTCGCGTCAGGATTGCGCCGAGCGATCCGGCGAGCGTGACTTCGAGGCCATCGAGGATCCAGGTCGCACCCAGAGCGATGACGATGAAAGAATGGAAACGCGTCCACGGCAGGCGATCAAGCCGGGCGGGAACGTAGGAGTTGATCCATTCACCTGTCATCCCGAGCCCCAAACGTTTTCGGGCTTGAGGGATCCCGTGGAAGTTACCTTAAAGGTTACGCGGCGGGATCCCTCGGCTTCGCTCGGGATGACAGCCGCGAAACGAACGCTCAAAACTCCACGCCCTTCGCTTTCTCAAATTCCTTCCACGCCTTCCAGGCGTTCTCCCATTTCTCGTTAGCTGCCCAGGCTTGCGCTTCGAGCAGGTGGAAGTAGGTCGGGACGGCGCCGCGATTAGTGAAATGGCGAACGGCGTCGAGCGCGTCATGTAACTGGCCGCGCTGCATCTGCTCGCGATAGAGGGTGTAGCCGGCGGAGTAATTGTCGCCGCGGTAGGCC
>DAIRIE010000262.1:0-2429 GCA_036809705.1 Chthoniobacterales bacterium | reverse complement strand
AGTTTTCGACGAGATTCGCCATCTTTACGCGCAGTTGCCCGTCTCGCGCATGCGCGGCTACAGCGCCTCACGTTTCTCTTTCAACGCGCAAGGCGGCCGCTGTGAATCGTGCGCCGGCCAGGGCGTGATCAAGCTGGAGATGAGTTTTCTGCCGAGCAGTTATGTGCCGTGCGAAGATTGCGGCGGGAAACGTTACAACGCGCAGACGCTCGAAATTCTCTACAACGAGAAATCGATCGGCGACGTGATGGAGATGACGATCGAAGAAGCGGCGGAATTTTTCAGAGCGAACCCGAAGATCGCGCGTTCGTTGTCGCTGCTGGTTGAGACCGGCCTGGGGTATCTGAAACTGGGGCAGCCGAGCCCGACCTTGAGCGGCGGCGAAGCGCAACGGTTGAAGCTCGCGACCGAGCTGACGCGCGGGATCGGCCGGGCGACGAATGAGCGGATTCGTAAAATGCGCCAACCTAAGTCAACGCTTTACCTATTAGAGGAACCGACGATCGGTCTGCACATGGCCGACGTGGAGCTGCTGCTCAATGTGCTGCATCGCTTGGTCGATGACGGCCACACCGTGATCGTCATCGAGCATAATCTAAGCGTGATGGCGGAAGCGGATTACATCGTGGACATCGGGCCGGAAGCGGGTGCGGAGGGAGGGGAGATTGTCGCGACTGGCACTCCGGAAGAAGTGGCGAAGAATCGCATCAGCCGGACCGCGCCATTTTTGCGAGAGGTGCTCAAATTAGATCAACGCTCCGCAAAGCGTCATCCCGAGCAGAGCGCAGCGTAGTCGAGGGATCCCGCGGAAGTTCCTTGAAAGGTTAGCCGCAGGATTCCTCGACTTCGCTCGGAATGACGAGTAATTCGTCGCCCAGTGCTCGCCTACTTCGTCGATAACTTCGATCCGTTCATCTTCCGGCTTTGGGATAATGTGGGTCCGCGCTGGTATGGCTTCGCTTACGTTCTGGCGTTCGCCTGCGCCTTTCTGGTGGTGCGACATCTGTCGCGGCGCGGCTACTGCGATCTGCCGCCGGAACGCGTGAGCGATCTCATTACCTGGACGGCGCTGTGTGGCGTGCTGCTGGGCGGCCGGCTCGGCTACGTGCTCTTTTACAAACCGGAAATGCTGCGCGAGCCGTTCTCGATTTTGCGCGTCTGGGAGGGTGGCATGTCGAGCCATGGCGGAATGCTCGGCATTTTCTTTTTCGTGCTGTGGTATGCGCGCCGGCATGGATGTTCCTGGCGCAATCTCGGGGATAATCTGGTGGTGGCGGCGCCGCTCGGTTTGTTCTTCGGCCGGATGGCGAACTTCATCAATGGCGAGCTTTATGGACGCGCCACATCAGTCGCATGGGCGATGCAGTTCCCGAAAGAGCTTCTCGAAAATAGCGGGGAAGAGCACCGCGCCATTGCCGCTGTTGCGAGTATCAATCCGGCGCTGAGCGATGCGGAGCAAATCATCGTGGCGGCGCGGCATGACCTGCGTGTGACCGATGCGCTCCGCCAAATCCTGACGCCGCGCCATCCCTCACAATTGTATGAAGCGCTCTGCGAAGGCGTTTTGTTGTTCGCCATTCTTTGGTTTGTGCGCACGCGCTTGCGCACGCCCAATGGTGTTCTCATTGGTTTGTTCTTCATCTGCTACGCCATCTTCCGCATCGTGATCGAGAATTTTCGGGAACCTGACGCGCCCCTGGTGGGAGCGTTCACGCGCGGGCAATTTCTTTCCTTTTTCCTGATCGCGATCGGAGTGGGATTTGTAGTGGCGGCCAAGGTGCGGCCGGCATTCCCACTGTCATTCCGAGCGCAGTCGAGGAATCCCGTGGCGAAACCTTGAAGTGGCTTCTACGGGATAACCTCGACTGCGCTTCGCTCCGCTCGGGATGACGGCGTGGCAGAGCGCGTCCTTTCGCTTTTCCCGAAACGCATTATTACTTAGGGCAAGTTGTCGCCGAATTTGCTTTCGATGCTTCTCGCGAGCGGCGGACTCCTGTTCGCTTTCGAGCATTCCACTGTCGCGGGCAAAATCGTGCTCGCGGCGCTGGCCATCGCTTCGATTTTCAGCTGGTCGGTGATGCTGACGAAAATGCGCGTGATTCGTTTCGCCCGGAAACAAACGGTCCGTTTCCTCGAAGTGTTCCGGCAGGATCGGCAACCGCTGCGCCTGTTCGAAAAGAACGCGCATTTTTCCGGCGCGCCGATTTTCAACGTCTATCGCGCCGGTTGCCAGGAGTTGGTGTTCCAGATGCTCGGATCGGCAGAAGTGGACGAAACGTTTCGCGCGCGCCTGGGTGCGGCGGAGAAAATTACGCCGGCGCAAATGAACGCGGTGCGCGCGGCGATGGAGCGCGCCGTAGGCGAAACGGCCCTGGAGTTGGAGTCGCAAATGATCCTGCTCGCGACGGCGGTGAGCGGCGCGCCTTTTC
>DAIRIE010000261.1:0-2467 GCA_036809705.1 Chthoniobacterales bacterium | reverse complement strand
GAGTTACCCGGATGCGGTACTATCCGTCGCGAGCGCGCTCTCGTGCTGAGCTGTGGATTAAACCAGCAGCTCGGCGGTCTGACACTGGCGTTGTAAGCGCGCGGCCATTTCCCTTTGCAACACGTTCGCCCTGCGATACTCTTCGGGCGCGCGATGCGAATGCGGGCAGCGACGGTCTTTCTCCTCCTTTTTGCTGTCGCGCGTGGAATCGATGCCGCCGGCGTCGAAACGCCGCAAAATCAGCCGATCGAGATCACCTCCACCGGCGAAACGCGCTATGAAAATGGCGTCGCCATCGCTCACGGCGACGTCGCGGTCCACTTCGGCGACACGGATATTTATGCCGATTCGGCGCGCTACGATTCGCAAAAGCACGAGGTCTCGGCCGAAGGCCACGTGCGCATTTATCGCGAGGGCAAACTCTACATCGCCGAGCGCGGCACCTACAACGTCAACACGAAAGAGATTCAAACCGAAACGCTGCGCACCTCTGCCGATCCATACCTCGTTAGCGGCGAAACATTGCAGGCATTCACCGACGGCCATTACGAAATCCACAACGGCAACTTCACCACCGATGACTCGACCGATCCCGATTTCCACATGCACGCACGCAAGGTGCGCGTCTACGAAAACGACCGCGTCATTTTTCAGGATGTCACCTTTTACATCGGCAAGGTGCCGGTGTTCTGGTGGCCTTATGTTTACCAATCACTCAACGACGCCTTTAGCTTCAGCATCTCGCCCGCGTATCTAAGCTCGTGGGGCCCCTCGATCCTGACCGCGGTTTCGTTCCCCATCGCTGACGATATCAAAGGGCGCGTGCGGCTCGATTACCGGTTGCGGCGCGGCGCCGCCATAGGCTTTGAATCCGAGATCAACTACGGCGTGGACAAGACCAGTTTTGCCCGGCTCACCACTTACTTCATCGAGGACCAAAATCCGGAGCTGAATCGCACCACGCTGCCACGCGGCGCCGTCGGCACCAGCCGCTATCGCGTCAGTCTCCAGGACAAGACGGAATTCACCAGCGACATCTACGGCATCGTCGACGTCACCAAGCTGAGCGACGCATACGTGCTCCAGGATTTTTACCAGAGTGAATTCCGGCTCAATCCGAATCCGGACAACGTGGTCGCGCTGACCAAAACCAGCCCAATTTACACCCTCACCGGCATCGCACGTTTTCAGGCCAACGCGTTCTTCGAGCAAACGGAGCGGTTGCCGGAAATCGTCCTCGATGTTAAACGCACGCCGATCCTGGGCGGTCCCATTTTCTACGAAGGCGAAACCGGCGCGGCCGATCTCATCCGCAATTTCCCCAGCGGCTCGGGACTGGCCGACTACGAGTCGTGGCGGCTCGATACGTTCCATCAATTCCTCTACCCGAATACCTACTTCGGCTGGCTCAGCATCGTGCCGCGCGCCGGTTTCCGCGCGACTTACTACACGCAAACGCGCGATCTCGGCAGGACGATGTTCACGCCGAGCAACGACCCGTTTACACCGAACTTCCTCGTGCCGGACAACACGCCGCTTTATCTCGATGGCGACAAGACGCGCACCGTCGTTAACGCCGGTGTCGAAGCCTCCTTCAAAATTTCGCGCGCATGGGAAGACGCGCAGAGCCGCGCCTTCGGTCTCGATGGTTTGCGCCATGTCATCCAGCCATTCACGAATTTTTCCTGGGTCTCCAATGGCGGAGCTAATCCGGCGGAGATTCTTCAGTTCGACCGTTACCAGCCTTCGACGAAATTGCGCGCGATCGACTTTCCCGAGTTCACTTCCATCGACTCAATCGATCGCTGGACGGTGTGGCGGCTCGGAGTCCGTAACCGTCTCGAGACACGCCGGGACGACACTAACATGACCTGGCTCGAGGTTGAGAACTACTTCGACGTGAACTTCGACAATCCCTACGACCGCACGCCCTACTCGAATCTCTTCACCAAACTGCGCTTTACGCCGGTGCCGTGGGCTTCACTCGTGGTTGACTCCCAGGTGCCGGTTTTCGACAAGGGCTTCAGCGAAGTGAATACGACGATCGCGTTCCAGCCGATCTCGAATCTGCAATTGAACTTTGCCCATCGCTATTTGAACGACAATCCTTCGTTCCAGGACAGCAGCCTGTTCGTCGTCGGCGGCTACTATCGCGTCAATGATAACTGGGGCGTGGCGGTGCAGGAGCAGTACGAAGGCGCGACCGGCATTCTCGAACAGCAGCGTTACGCGGTCTATCGCGATCTCTCCAGCTGGGTGGCATCGCTCGGCGCGGTCATTCGCGATAACGCCGGCGTGAAGGAATACGGCGTGCTTCTGACGTTTACCTTGAAGGCATTTCCGCGGTTTGGCTTTGATCTAAATTTTGACCCCGGCAGCGCGGGGGAATGATTTCAGCTAGACAGGATTCGGCCCGATTCTAACGAGACCCTTCTCTTCTTTTCATCCAGCATAATCCTGTTAATCC
>DAIRIE010000260.1:0-2524 GCA_036809705.1 Chthoniobacterales bacterium | reverse complement strand
GAGGGCGACCGAGAAGATGAGCTTCAGACGGCTAATGAGAGTATGAGCAACGTTTCTAAATGAGCGGCTGGTCAGTTGCTGCTTTTCAATTATCATTATGTTTCGTTGGATCGTTCGTCTCGTCGTTATCACTTTCGCGTCTAAACTCGTAAATAATTACTTTCAGGCGCGCTCTAAGCGCGTGAACCGATAGAGCGGCTGCGGAATTGGCTACCGGAAATGGTCGATTCTTCGGGGACGCGGCGAATCACGATATCGCGGTATAAGGATGTATCGCGCCTCCGGTGTTTTGTTGCTTCTGACGTTCGTCCTCGCCAAACCGTTGCTGGGGGCAGGCAGCAATAACGCCACAACCGGGCGCGCGACAAGCTTAGTATTTGACAGCGCGGACAGGAAGATTCGGGCGGATCTCTATTCACCTGCCGGGCCGAAGTCGATGCGCACCATTATCGTGCTGCATGGCGCGGGCGGGATGCTTTTCGATGGACCGCGGATGCGGCGGGTGGCGCGTGCATTGGCCGAGGAGGGGGACACGGTTTATCTGCTGCATTACTTCAATCGCACCGGCACGATTGCGGCGCGCGACCGCGAAATGCAGGCGCGTTTCGATGACTGGCTGCAGACGGTGCGCGATGGTATCGCGTGGGCGCATGGGCGGGAGGGCAATGGAGCCCGACCGATTGGCATTTACGGGTATTCGCTAGGGGCTTTTCTGGCCATCGCGGCTTCGTCAAACGACCCGCGTGTGGGAGCGGTGACTGAGCAGGCCGGCGGAATGTGGAACTCGCAGGAGGGGCGCGTGGGTAAAATGCCGCCAGTGTTGATAGTACATGGGGTGACGGATAAGCGGGTGCCATTCGACAAATATGCGAAGCCGCTTCTGCGCGTGCTGCGCGCGCGAGGTGGCGAAGTAGAGACGGATTTCGTGCCTCGCGAGGGCCACGTCTTCAGTGAAACAGCGATGAAAGCCGTTCGTTCGAAGGCGGCGGAATTCTTCGCGCACAAGCTGCCATCGATCAAGGCCAGTGAATACGCTGCGATTCGCTAGTTGGCGGACCTCATGCTTCAACCACTGCTGATTGCCGCTCGAAACTCCAGCGAAGACTGACGCGAAAAAACCTGGCGGATCGCCGAAAGGGTGCCGGCGAAAACAGGTGCAACGAGAGGGAAGTAAACGCCGTAATCGAGCGTCTGCACGCTGTCGCACAATTACGTTGCACGATTTGCATCTTTTTTTGTAAATGCGGCGTATTCCATCGCGGGTGCGAAGAAAAATGCGAATCATGCGCCGGAATAACTCGTCTTCGATCGCCTCTCACGATCGTGCGTAAACGGGCGGTTCTGGTTTTTGCCGACAATCTCGGCCTCGATCTCGCGCGCCGGCGTCTGCCCGGCCCGGCGCAGCAGCTATTCCGAGCGCATGAACGCGCCGCGCCGATCCGCGGCGCAGATGTGCACCTCTTCACGAATGGCGAGGCCCACGTCGATGACGTGTCCGTTCATGCTCAAGCTGGAACCAGCTTTGGCGAACGACTGGAGCACGCGATCGAGACGCTAGCCGCGCGCGGCTACGAGGAGATCGTCGCGATCGGGCGTGATTGTCCGGAGCTTTCCGCGGCGGACGTTGTGGCTGCCTTCGAGCAACTGCGCGAAAAGCGGCTTGTTCTTGGCCCGGATCATCGCGGCGGGTGTTACTTAATTGGCGTTCGTGCGGCTGACCGCGCCTTGCTTCGCGGTATTCGCTGGAAGCGAAACACCGATTGCGCGGAGCTCCGCGCTCGTTGCGAAGAAATTTCTCTACTCGCGGTCAAACACGATCTCGATTCGTGGGCAGATATTCAGCTTCTGGCCAAAACAGGAGAAGCTGCCGCGCGATTGGCCGAATTCCTCTTCGACTTCGCCGGTGGGGCGACCCGCGAGTTCATCCAGTTCGTAGATCTGGCCGCGCAAGGCGTTCGCGAGCGCGGACAAATGCCGCCGCCGGTCAGCGCGGCTTAAGTGCTTGCTCGCGCGCATCCGCGCGAGATTCCGTCCTGCTTTTCGATCGCGGCGCATTGCGCCGTGTCTACTCACCTTCACCATGCTTTATCAACTCAAGGAACTTCTTTCTTTCAGCCAAATCTATTACCTGGTCATTCTAGCTGGCTGCGTAGTCAGCGTTCCGCACGAGGTTCACGCCCAGGATGCAATCAAACCTCCTCCAACACTGGCGCCAGCCACTCCACAGAAGCCACCGGATACTTCGGCATCGCCTTCGTCTTTCGATGGCTCGGCTACTCTTTCCGAATTCCTCTTCGGAAAGGATGACCCATGGGATAAGACCTACGACAAGATAGAAGCTTGGAAGAAGGAATATCACCTCCCAATTTCCATTGGTGCGAACCACTGGTTCCATCTCGATCGCGATGAACGCATTTACGGCAACGGCTACGGCGTTCCGACCGAAAGCGGCACCTACTATTGGTACATCGGTGTCGACCCTGCGCTAACTCTCGGCGACGGTCTCGTCAAGGAAGTCGGCGCG
>DAIRIE010000259.1:0-2537 GCA_036809705.1 Chthoniobacterales bacterium | reverse complement strand
GTGTGGAGAGAGGGTGAGGTCGCTGGTTTCTTTTTTGTCATTCCGACCGAAGCGAAGCGAAGTGGAGGAATCTCTAACTATCTTTTTCTCGGTGAACGATCAGAGATGTCTCGACTGCGCTTCGCTCCGCTCGACATGACACGAATGGTGACATGATTCGCCTCTTCGACACCTACTCGCGCGCGCTGGAGGAGTTCGCGTCGATGCATCCGCCGAAGGTGTCGATGTACACCTGCGGGCCGACTGTGTACAGCCACGCGCACATCGGCAATTTTCGCGCATACATTTTCGAGGACCTGCTCCAGCGCCATCTTGAATCGCGCGGCTTTCGCGTTCATCGCGTGATGAATCTCACCGACGTGGATGACAAAACGATCCGTGGCGCGCGCGCGGCGAACGTTTCGCTGGATGAATTCACTGCGCCGTTTAAGAGCGCGTTCTTTGAAGACGTCGAGACGCTGCGGATCAAACGCGCCGATGAATTCCCAGCCGCGACCGATCCGCACTACATCGCACGCATGATCGCGATGATCGCGCAGTTAATGGCGCGGGATCTGGCGTATCAGGCCGAGGATAAGTCGATCTATTTTCGCATCAAAAATTTCGCGGCTTACGGCAAGCTGGCTCACCTGAATCTGGAGGAGCTGCGACCGAGCGGGCGGGTGCGCAGCGACGAATACGAGAAGGAGAACATCGGCGACTTCGCGCTCTGGAAGGCGTGGGATGAAGCCGATGGCGAGGTGAGCTGGGATTCGCCATGGGGGCGCGGCCGGCCTGGCTGGCACATCGAGTGCAGCGCGATGGCGACGGCGCTCCTGGGCGATCAGCTCGATATCCATTGTGGCGGCGAGGACAATATTTTCCCGCATCACGAGGCCGAGATCGCTCAGACGGAAGGCGTGACGGGGAAACAGTTCGTGCGTTACTGGCTGCACTGCGCGCACCTGCTGGTGGACAACCAGAAGATGTCCAAGTCGCTCGGCAATTTTTACACGCTGCGCGATGTGATGGCGCGCGGCTACACCGGACGCGAAGTGAGATACGCGCTCCTACGCGTGCATTATCGGGTGCCGCTGAATTTCAGCTTCGAAGGAATGGAGGACGCGCGGCAGGCGTTATTGCGAATGGATGAATGGCGGCAGCGGTTGCGCGAAGTGTCGAATGAAACTACGCCTTCCGCAGTCCGACCAACGGACAGTTTCCAGCGCGCGCTGGATGACAATCTCAACATCTCCGGCGCGCTGGGCTATTTGTTCGAATCGATCCGCGAGACGAATCGGGCGATGGATGCGGGCGAACTCGGCGCGGAGGACGCACAAGCGTGGCTGAATTGGTGGAACGAAATCAACCGCGTGCTCGCGCTCGATGAAGCGAAAGCAGAAACGTTGCCTCCGGAAATCGCGCAGCTGCTCGAGCAGCGGACGCAGGCAAGGCTTGCAAAAGATTTCCGGAAAAGTGATGAATTGCGCGACCAGTTGAGCGCACTCGGCTACGACGTGCGCGATACGAAGGAAGGACAGAAAATTACGCGCCGTGCCGGCCATCACGCCCGATAAAACTTTTGCGCCGGCCGAGTTCATCGCGCTCGAGCACACTGCGCACTCGAAGCTGTTCGAGAACCAGCGTTACGTGTGGGACGCGCTCAAGCAGATCGCGAGTTATTTACAATTTCGGCTGAAACCGGCGGTGCTCGGTCAGCTTTTAGGAAAGCCGTTCATCAGCAACACCGTTTACGTCGGGCGCGGCACGGTGGTCGAACAAGGCGCGGTGCTGAAAGGGCCGGCCTGGATCGGGGAGAACTGTCATGTGCGCAGCGGTTGTTATGTGCGCGAGAATGTGGTGGTGGGTGATGGCGTGGTGCTGGGGAATTCGTGCGAATTCAAGAACTGCATCATCTGCGATGAGGCGCAGGTGCCGCATTTTAGTTACGTGGGCGATTCGATCCTAGGTTATCGGGCACACCTTGGCGCGGGCGTGATTTTGTCCAATGTGCGGCTGGACCGGCGCGAGATTTTGGTGATGGCAGCGGATGGGACCATTGCGACGGGGTTAACGAAATTCGGTGCAGTGGTGGGCGATCGTTCGGAGGTCGGGTGCAATGCGGTGATCAATCCCGGCGCGGTGATCGGGCGAGATTGCATCATTTATCCGCAGGCGAATTTCCGCGGGGTGCTCCCGCGCGGCAGCATCGTGAAACTGCGGCAGAATCTGCAGACGCTGAGTCGTCGCGATTTGGAAACGAAAGCTCCATAGAAGAAATGTTGATTTCGGGCAGAGACAGCATTGCTTGACTTCCTTGGTAGGAATTCTTACCTTCGAAGTATGAAAACGACTGTGTCGGAGAAAGGCCAGGTTACGATTCCCAAAGCTCTGCGAGACAAGCTCGGTCTGGTTCCTGGCGTCATCTTGCAGTTCGATGCGGTCAAGGGCCAACTGGTTGGGCGGAAACAGATGGCCGGGGACCCGTTCAAAAAATGGCGCGGACGCGGCAAGCTTCCCAAGGCAATGACGGTAGATATGTTCCTGCGGCGAGCGCG
>DAIRIE010000258.1:0-2539 GCA_036809705.1 Chthoniobacterales bacterium | reverse complement strand
ACCCGGATCGATGACGCGCTTGGCCGTTATGTGGAGTTCGCCAAGCAAAGTTTCCCGCGCGGCATGACGCTGGAAAAATTGCGCGTGGCGGTGGATGTGGCAAACGGCGCTGCTTACAAATCGACGCCGTGCATTTTGCGCGAGCTCGGCGCTGACATCGTGGTCGAGCACAACACGCCGGATGGTACGAACATTAACGCGCAATGCGGCAGCACGTATCCGGCGGAGATTCAGCGCATGGTGAAAGCGTCCGGGGCGCAGGTCGGCCTTACGCACGATGGAGATGCTGACCGGGTCTTGCTCTGCGATGAGAAGGGTGAACTGGTCGATGGTGATGAGATTCTGGCCATCGCGAGCATCGACCTTCTGCGGCGGAAGAAATTGCGGGACGAGACGCTGGTCGCGACAGTGATGAGCCTGGATGAGGCGCTGGCCGGGCACGGCGGCAAAGTAATCCGTGCCAAAGTGGGCGATCGTTATGTGCTCGAGGAAATGGTGGCGCGAAATCTCAACGTCGGGGGCGAGCAGAGCGGGCACATGATCTTCCGCGATTTCACCACCACAGGCGATGGCATCATCAGCGCGCTGCAAATTCTGCGTATCATGAAGGAGAGCGGGAAAGCGCTGAGCGAGCTGAAGCGTTGCCTGAGGAAGTATCCGCAGGCGCAGCGAAACCTCCGGGTGAAAGCGAAGCCGCCGCTGGAGGAAATGAGAAGCGTGATGAAGCTAGTAAGCGAAACGGAAAAGCAGCTCACTGGAAAAGGCCGCGTATTGCTACGTTACTCAGGAACTGAACCGAAGATCCGCTTATTGATCGAAGGGCGGGAACTCGAGCAGATTGACGAACAGGCGAACCGCATTGCCGAGGCGATCGAGAAAGCGATTGGTTGAATGTGTGTGAAGGCACCAACCCAGGAACGATTCGTCCTTCTCCCGCTGTCGGCTCTTCCCAAATCCTTATGACCTTGTCTCAGGTCATCGAAGCGCTGCTCTTTAGCGCGCAGAAGCCGCTAACGATTCGCGAGTTGGCCGATGGCCTCAAGGACGCTGGTGACACCGACGAGCTTTTGCCGAATGAGTTCGCCCGGGTGAAAGAGGCGGAGGTCGCGGCTGCGCTCGGGCAGCTCAAGGTGGAATACATTCAGAACGAACGCGGCTTTCACCTGGCGGAGAAAGCCGATGGCTGGCAGTTGGTCAGTCATCCAGATTGTGCCCGGTGGGTGCAGCAGCTTTTTCCGTTGGCGAAACCGGCGCGACTTTCGCCGCCTGCACTGGAGACGCTGGCCATTATCGCGTATCGTCAGCCGGTCACGCGCGCCGATGTGGAAGCGGTGCGCGGCGTCACGGTGGAAGGCGTTTTGCAAAATCTAATGGAACGCGGGTTGGTGAAAATCGGCGGGCGCGCGGAAGTGCCGGGCCGACCGTTGCTTTACGAGACGACGCAGTTTTTTCTGGAGCACTTCGGGCTGCGCTGCCTTGAGGAATTGCCGAATGCGGAAGAGTTGCGAACCCGCCGTTTGCCGACAGCGCCGCGACCGGATGGCGCCACGGAAGAAATCGAAAATAGCGAGACCGCATCAGCGCCTCAAGATTGACTTGAGGCGGCACATGCGAAAGCATTCGCTCCAAAGCCCCACGCCTATGAAAACCTCGTTGCTGAAAATTGGACTGATGTTCGCCGCGTTGCCGGTACTCTTCGGGTTAACCGGATGCGGCAGTTACAATCGGCTCGTCACCTTGGAGCAGAACGCGAACAAAAAATGGGCCGATGTGCAATCGGTCTACCAGCGCCGCGCCGATCTTATCCCGAATCTCGTTAACACGGTGCAAGGCGCGGCCAATTTCGAAAAGTCCACTCTGACGGAAGTCACGAACGCGCGCGCGAGCGTGGGGCGCGTGCAGCTCGATCCGAATAAGGCGCCGACCGATGCAGCGCAGCTCCAGCAATTTCAGGAAGCACAGGGACAATTGAGCAACGCGCTCTCGCGTTTGCTTGTGGTGAGCGAGAATTATCCGCAGCTGCGCGCGACAGAAGCGTTTCAGAACTTGCAAGCGCAACTCGAAGGCACGGAGAACCGCATTTCGGTGGAACGGAATAACTACAACATGGCAGTGCAGGATTTGAACACGGCGCTGGAGAGGTTTCCCACCAATATGCTGAACAAGATGTTCGGGTTTAAACCGAAGGCGTTTTTCCAGGCGCAACCCGGCTCGGAGCGCGCGCCGACGGTGAACTTCAATTTCGGCAATACGCCCGCACCGGCTTCGGCTGCGCCGGCCGCCAGCGCAACAGCAACGCCATAGTTTTGTCATCCCGAGCGAAGTCGAGGGATCCCGTGGAAGTCACCTTAAAGCCTGCGCGACCGGATCTCTCGAACGTCGCTCGGGTTGACCAAGGCCAGGCGCGCTTCATTGCGTCCGCAGCGATCCTTCTGCTCTGGGTATCGTCCGCGCTTGCCGCCGAAACAATCCCGCCCAAACCGCCGCGGATGTTCAACGACTACGCCGGCGTCGTTTCACCAGGGGTGGCTGATCGCCT
>DAIRIE010000257.1:0-2551 GCA_036809705.1 Chthoniobacterales bacterium | reverse complement strand
CCGTGAGGCGCTGCTGATTGTTGATGGCTACAATGTTGTTCATAGCTGGCCGGAGCTGCTGCGCGACGCGGGCGGGGATTTGCAGACCGCGCGGGAGCGGCTGGCGGATCGCCTCGCCGAGTATGAGGCGACGCGCGGCGTCCATGCGATCCTGATCTTCGATGGCAACAAGAAGCGACTGTCCGGCCCGCTCGCCGCCTACGCGGTGGAGACGCATTTCTCCAGTAAGGGGCTGACCGCCGATCACCTGATCGAGCGGCTGATCGTCGAGGTGCGCGAGGCGACGGACGACTACCTGCCGATCACCGTCATCACCTCCGACCGGCTCATCCACGCCCTCGCAATGCGCGAGCGCGCCGCGGACCGCTCCGTGCACCTGTGGCATGCAACGAAGGCTGTAGGCATCCTGCACCCGCGGGTCATCTGTGCGATGCGACTCGCGGATTTCGCTCTCGCGCAAGAGCCAGCAAAGATGCGCCGCCGCCGCCTTCTGACCAGGATGCGGACGTGCGTCTTGAATGCGCGAATCGAAAGCCGTGTCCGTGCCCTTGAGCGCTTCCAAGCTCATCGCGCCGATCACATCCGCCAGACGCGACAAGCGCTTCGCCCGCAAAAGCGCCAGCCCGCCAACCGCGTGCATCGCCTGCGTGCCATTGAGCAAGGCGAGCCCTTCCTTGGCTTCCAATTTCATCGGCTTCAATCCCGCCCGTTGCAGCGCCTCGCCACTCGTTAGGCGCGCTCCGCGGAAAAAAGCCTCGCCTTCTCCCACGAGCGCGAGTGCGAGATGTGCCAGCGGAGCGAGATCACCACTTGCGCCCACCGAGCCTTTCTCCGGAATCATCGGATGCACCCCGCGATTCAGCATTTCCATCAGCAGCTCGATGACCTCCCGGCGAATCCCGCTAAACCCAAGCGTAAGAACATTCGCGCGCAGAACCATCATGGCGCGCACCTCTGGTTGCGAGAGCGGCGCGCCGATGCCACAGGCGTGGCTGCGCACGAGATTGAGTTGCAGTGGCGCGAGATCTTCCCGTGCGATGTGGACTTCCGAGAGCTTCCCGAAACCCGTATTCACGCCATACACTGCGTCGTCGCCTGCGATGATCCTTTCGATCGTGCGCCGGGAAGCCTCGATGCGAGCATGCGCGCTGCTGGCGATCGTAACCAACACGCCCTCATGAGCGACGCGGGCCAAATCGACCAGCGAGAGCGTTTGTCCGGCTAATTCCATCGGCGCATCTTAGCGTTGGGGCGGCAGTTCTGTCGCGAGGAAATCTTCAAGGCGACAGGGTCCTGAAAGAAAAAGGCCAGACCGCGAACGGCCTGGCCTAAATCAAAAGCTATCCGGAGCGGACAACTCGGAAGCGAACTACTTCGAGTAGGTGCTGCCACTGGTCGACGCCGTCGTCGACATCGTCTCTTTCTTCTGCGCGCAGGCGCCCAGGCTCAATGCGCTGGCCGCGATGGCCAGGATCATGACTGCTTTGAAAATTTTCATTTAATTTTTTCGCCCCCTTTCCGAGCAAGTTGCTGCCGTCATTTAGGCGTTTACGGGATACGGACGATCGTCCCCGCAGGTACGAGCGCAAAAAGCTCAGCCACGTCAGCTTTCCGCATCCGCACACAGCCGTGGCTGGCCGGTTCGCCCAAATGCTCTTCGTGATTCGTCCCGTGGATGTAGATGAAGCGTTCGTAGCTGTTCGCGTTCCCATTTTGCAAACCGTCGAGCCACAGGATGCGCGACATCACCAGATCATCTGCGCGCAGCATATTGGCCGTCGCGCGCAATGGCCGCCTGGATTTGAAAGCAGTATCGATCGGCAAGCCGTCGCCGAATTTTTCCGCGACCCGAAAACAGCCGGTCGGAGTTTTGAAACTACCGGGGTCCGAGCCGAGTCCAAACTTCGAAGTGGAAATCGGGAAACTGCGGAGCGTGGCGCGTCCGCGCCTTACGGAGAGGCGCTGACGAGCAACGGAAATGTGCAGACTGATCGGCGCATCTTGCTTCATAAGCGACCGGCCATAGAATGCGCTGCTCGTGGGAAAAAGCTACAACATCGCTATCGTCGGTGCGACCGGAGCGGTTGGTCTCGAGTTGCTGGACGTTCTGCACCGACGCGCGTTTCCGGTGGGCAGCCTGCACTTGCTGGCATCGGCGCGCTCGGCCGGAAAACGGCTGGCGTTTCGCGGCGAAGAAATCACGATAGCGGAGCTGGCGGACGATTCTTTCGACGGAATCGACCTCGCCCTTTTCAGTGCCGGTGCCGATCTTTCGCGCCGCTACGCGCCCAAGGCCGTGGCGGCAGGCGCGGTGGTGATCGACAACTCTTCGGCCTTTCGGATGGACCCAGAGGTGCCGCTGGTGATTCCCGAGATCAACGGCGCGGACGCGCAGGAACATCGAGGCATTATTGCGAATCCGAACTGCACCACCGCAGTGACGTTGATGGCGCTCTATCCGCTGCACCTCGCGTTTGGCGTGCGCCGTGTTTTCGCCTCCAGCTACCAGGCGGTTTCCGGCAGCGGCGCGCGCGCGATTGCGGAATTGAAA
>DAIRIE010000256.1:0-2575 GCA_036809705.1 Chthoniobacterales bacterium | reverse complement strand
AATTATTGGCGGCCTCTTTATGCCTTCGTTAGGCGAGAGGGGAACAGACCGGAGGAAGCGCAGGATCTGACGCAGGAATTTTTTGCGCGGCTCCTCGAGCGCAGAGACCTCGATGCGGTTTGTCGCGAGAAAGGACGCTTGCGTTCTTATCTGCTCACGTCGGTAAAACATTTCCTGACCAACGAGAGCCAGCGCGCGAAGGCGAAAAAACGAGGCGAAGGCCAGCAGTTGATTCCGCTGCACGAATTGCGCGATCGCTCGCAACTCGAGTTCGAGCCGGCTCACACATTGCCCGCCGACCAAATTTACGAGCGACGCTGGGCGATGACTGTGCTCGAGCAAGTGCTGACCCGGATCGGCCACGAGTATGGCGACGCAGGCAAGGCAGCTTTATTCGAACGTTTGAAAGAGCTGCTCACGGATGAAGCGGATCGCCCCTCGCAGGCAGAGATCGCGGCGGAGTTGGGCATGACGGAGAACGCGGTGAAGCAAGCGTTCCATCGATTGCGCCAACGTTATCGCCAGACGCTGCGTGAAGAGATCGCTCATACCGTGGCGACGCCGGTGGAAATTGAAGATGAGCTGCGACATTTGATTGCTGTTCTGCGAACGTAACTTCAGAGGAAATCCCGTGCATTACTCCTTGGAGATGATGAACGATCCCGCCACCGGAGTGACGAGGCTTTGCCGGAGGTGCAGCGCGAAAATTCTGGCCGAAGACCCGCCTGAATATTGCAGCGCCTGTCTTCTCGAGACGGGTCTCGACTTGCTGACCGGCGCTGAGGACAGCGAGGAACGCGCTCCGCCCGCGCGAACGATTTTGAGCGAGTTCGGCGATTACGAGCTGCTCGAGGAAATTGGACGCGGCGGTCAGGGCGTAGTGTATCGCGCGCGGCAGAAAAGTTTAAAACGGCTAGTCGCGCTGAAGCTCATTACGCTCGGTCATTGGGCGACGGAGACGCATCTGAAAAGATTCCGTCGCGAAGCCGAAGCAGCCGCGAGTCTGGAGCATCCGCGCATCGTGCCGATCTACGAGATCGGTGAACGCGACGGCACCTGCTACTTCAGCATGAAGCTGGCGGAAGGCGGCCAGCTCGATCAATTCGTCAAGAACGGGCCTGTTAGTTTTCGCGCCGCGGCCGAGATCATCGCCAAGCTCGCGCGCACCGTGCAATACGCACATGAGCGCGGCATTATCCATCGGGACATCAAACCTGGGAATATTCTAATCGATGGCGAGGGCGAACCGAGTCTTTCGGCCTCGCTCGCCTGGTCGAGACGGAGAGCACGGTGACGCGCACCATGGAAGTGTTGGGCACGCCGAGCTACATGGCGCCTGAACAGGCTGCAGGTAAAACTGCGGAGCTAACAAGCGCGACCGATGTTTACGGACTCGGCGCGGTTTTTTACCAACTGCTCACTGGCCATCCGCCTTTCGCCGGCGGCACGATTTATGAAACGATTCGCCTGGTTTTGGAAACCGAACCGCGCGCGCCGCGCCTTTGGAACTCGAAGATAGACCGCGATCTCTCAACGATCTGCCTCAAGTGTCTCGAGAAAGATCCGAGGCGCCGTTACTCCTCCGCCCTCGCGCTGGCGCAAGATCTTGAATGCTGGCTCAAGCATGAGCCGATTCAGGCGCGGCGCACCGGCCTTTTCGCTCGCGGTAGAAAATGGGTGCGACGCAATCCAACAACTGCGCTCTTAGCAGCGTCCCTGGTCGCATTGACCGCGGCAGCGTGCTGGATCGTTTCGAAGAGTGAATTTGTCCATCACCCACTGACGACTGGCATTGCGGTGCTCCCATTCGAAAACCTGAGCGACGAGAAAGAGCATGCGTTCTTTGCCGACGGCGTCCAGGACGACATTCTGACAAAGCTGGCGAAGATCGCCGACCTCAAGGTCATCAGTCGCACCAGTGTCATGCAATACCGCGGCAAACGGGATGTGCGCCAGATCGGCAATGCCTTGCGTGTCTCCCATGTGCTGGGGGGAACGGTGCGCCGTTCTGGCGGCAAGCTGCACGTAAACGCGCAGCTAGTGGACGCGCGGACCGATGCCGGCATCTGGGCAGAGGAATACGACCGGGATTTGAATGATGTGTTCGCCATTGAAACGGAAGTGGCGCAGGCAATCGCAAACCGGCTTAGAGCCAGGATTTCAGCTCCCGAAAAGGCAGCTATGCAGGCTTGGCCAACCAAGAATCTTGTTGCCTACGACTTTTATGTTCAAGCGACATCTTTGATCGACAGGGCCCCGTATGAAGAACGTAAAGAGCAAGAGAAGGATTATTTCCAAGCCGTGGAGTTGCTCAAGCAGGCGATCGCGCGGGATTCCGCTTTTCTTCTCGCATATTGCAGGCTGGGTGAGGCGCACGACGAGCTCTACTTCAATTCCTTTGATCACACGCCGGGCCGCCTGGAGCTGGCGAAATCCGCAATCGATTCCGCTTTTCGACTGAAACCGGACTCCGGCGAGGCGCACCTTGCCCTGGCCGCGCATTTTACCACGGCTACCTCGATTACAACCACGCCCGTGATGAGCTCGCCATCGCGGCCCGTACTCTGCCCAACAA
>DAIRIE010000255.1:0-2649 GCA_036809705.1 Chthoniobacterales bacterium | reverse complement strand
GCCGATCGACGGCACGGTGACAGTGCTCAACAGTAAACTGGGCGAACGCGTGGTGGCGACGAATCAGTTTGCCGGCACGGAAGTAATGCGAGTGGCGGATTTGAGCAAAATGCAGGCGGTGGTGGATGTGAATGAGAATGATGTCGTCAACGTGAAGCTCGGCGACAAAGCGCACGTGACGATCGACGCATACGGCGAGCGCAAGTTCAACGGAACGGTCGCGCAAATCGCGAACACGGGAAAGACGACGGGCGCCGGAACGCAGGAAGAGGTGACGAATTTCGAAGTGAAGATCAATTTGGAAAGCGAGGGTTTGTTGTTGAGACCGGGATTGAGCTGCACGTCGGAGATCGAGACAAACATCGCTCGCAATGTGGTGGCGGTGCCGATGCAGGCGGTGACGATTCGAACGGGCGACTCGAATTTGAGTCCGGAGGAAATCGAGCGACGGAAGCAAATTCAGGACGCGCAGAACAAAGGCGACAACGCCGCTGAAGTCGTCAACACGCAGCAGGAGAAAAAGACGCAGCGCGAAGAGCGGGAGAAGATTTCAAAGGTGGTGTTCAAGAAGACTGGCAGCAGCGCGAAGCAGGTGAAGGTGACGACCGGCATCGCTGATGACACTTACATCGAGATCAAAAGCGGGGTGGCTCCAGGTGAGGAAGTGATCTCGGGCAGCTACAGCGCGATCAGCCGCAAGCTGAAGGACGGGGCGAAAGTGACGCTCGAAAAAGAGCCGGCGAAAAAGTGAGGAAATCGATCAGCGTGAATGGTGACTGGTGAATAGTGAATTGCAGCGATGCCGCGTGACGATCATTCACCAGTCACTAGTCACCATTCACAAGTGAGTGAAGCGAGCTCGGGTTCGATCCGCGCCCACGGTCCCGTAGTGATCGAGATCGAGAATATCACGAAGCGTTATTTCATGGGCGAAGAGATCGTGCACGCGTTGCGCGGAGTGTCGTTGCGGATTCATCGCAATGAATATCTCGCCATAATGGGGCCGAGCGGCAGCGGGAAATCGACGTTGATGAACATGCTTGGCTGTCTCGATACACCGACATCGGGACGTTACGAGTTTAACGGCCGCAACGTTGCGGAAATGAACGACGACGAACTGGCTGAGATTCGGAATCGCGAGATCGGTTTCGTGTTTCAAACTTTTAATCTGCTCCCCCGCTCCACCAGTTTGCGCAATGTCGAACTGCCGCTGATCTACGCCGGTATCGATCCAGACACGCGCGATGAAATGGCGGCGAATGCACTGCGCGAAGTCGGCCTCGGTGACCGCATGCAGCATAAGCCGAATGAGCTTTCCGGTGGACAACGCCAGCGCGTGGCGATCGCGCGCGCGCTGGTCAACAATCCATCAATTATTCTGGCGGATGAGCCGACGGGAAATCTCGATTCGAAAACGGGCGAGGAAATCATGGCGCTGGTGGAGACGCTGTATCAACGCGGCAACACGATTATTCTCGTGACCCACGAATCCGAGATCGCGCGGCATGCTCGCCGAACGGTGCACCTGCGCGATGGCTTGATCGAGAGTGACGATTACCTGCCGCTGGCGGACGAGGAGTTCGCGCTGATGACACGCTGATTAGTTTGCTCACACAAAGACCGCAAAGTTCACAATGGAGCTTTGGATTTAACGTCGTTTGTGTCCGTCGTGGACCTTGCGTGAGGCTTAATCGCCGAAGGTGATCTCGACGTCGCGCGCAGTTTGCACCATTTCCCCATTAGGCGGGACGAGGCGCAGGCGATTGACCGCATCGGCGATGGGGACGTGGCGCACCTGATAATTTTGGTAGCTGACCATCGAGCCGAAATGCGCTTCGTTAACGAGCTGCACCGCTTTAACTCCGAAGCGCGTGCCGAGGATGCGGTCGAGAGTGGTAGGCGCGCCGCCGCGTTGCAAGTGACCGAGGACACAGGTGCGCGTCTCCTTCCCGGTGCGCGCCGCGATCTCGCGCGCGACAATGTCGCCGATGCCGCCGAGACGGAATTCGCCCTCCTGCATTTCGCGTTTGACCTGCTGACCATCGCGCGGCCGGGCGCCTTCGGCCACTACGACTAACGAGCTGAGATCTCCAGCCGCATCACGCGCGCGAATGGCGGCCGCGACGCTGTGGAAATCAAACGGGATCTCAGGAATTAAAATAATATCCGCACCACCGGCGAGGCCGCCGTGCAGCGCGATCCAGCCGGCATGGCGCCCCATCACTTCGACTACGATGGCGCGTTTGTGACTGGTCGCCGTCGTGTGCAAACGATCGAGCGCATCCATCACCGCATCGACCGCGGAATCGAAACCGAACGTCATAGCCGTCGCTTCCAGATCGTTGTCGATGGTTTTGGGAACGCCGACGCAATTGATCCCGGCCTCCTGCAATTGCAGCGCGGTCGTCATCGAGCCGTCGCCGCCAATGATAATCAACCCATTAACGTCCAAATTGGCCAGGACTTTTTTCGCGTTCGCAATCACGTCTGGCGCGACTTCCATCCGATCGCCCGCTCCGACTTTTGCAACGAAATGGCCGCGGTTCGTGGTGCCAATGATCGTCCCGCCGCGCGGCATGATGCCGGCGATCTGCCGACGGTCGAGCGTGATGTATTTGCCCGGCGGCAGAAGTCCCTCGAAGCCATCAA
>DAIRIE010000254.1:0-2812 GCA_036809705.1 Chthoniobacterales bacterium | reverse complement strand
TTCATCATTATAAAAACCAGAATGAAAGTCAAATAGTCTTTCTCGGCTGCAATCGTTTAAGTGACCGTGAAAGAGAGGCGCTTGATCGACCGTCCCTCTCATAAGCATGTCATTCCCAGCCGTAAAGACGGCGAGGAGCCGCGCGATTGGTGGTCATCATGAGGCAGGTTTTTCCCTGAGCTTAGAATGATTCAGCGGCAGCTAAGCGCGCTCGCTCCGCCTTTCCCTGCTGGACAAGCGAAACCCCGCGGTGAACTATTCCCGCTTCCCATGAGCGTTCTGTTCTTCAAACGCTTTCTTAAACGTCCATTCCAAATCGCTTCCATCGTGCCGAGCTCGCGCGCGCTGGTCGAACGCGTGGCGAGCAAGATCGATTTCGATCGGGCGCGCGTCATCGCCGAGTACGGCCCGGGCGAAGGTGTGCATTCGCGCGAGCTGGCGGCGCGGATGCGGCCCGACGCGCAGCTATTGCTCTTCGAACTCGACAGCGCTTTCTCGCGCGATCTCGCCCGCCAATTCGCAGGCGATCGCCGTGTCCAGGTCATTAATGCCAACGCCGCGACGATTCGCACCGAGCTGGCCCGGCGCGGCATCGCGTATTGTGATTATATCATTTCCGGCATTCCCTTCAGCATTCTCGAGCTGGAGAAAAAACGCGACCTGCTCCGGCAAACACACGACGCGCTCGCACCTGATGGCGCATTCATTATTTATCAGGTCACGAACGAGCTGCGACAACATGCAACCGAGTTCGCCAGCGCCGAATCGGAATACTTTCTGCAAAACATTCCGCCGATGTTCATCACCGTTTTTCAGAAGAGCGCGACGAGTAACGGCAGCAACGGCGCCGAAGAAACAGCCGCGCATTTTTCCTCGACCACCGCGCGATGAAGGAGACAAAGTCGCGCATCGAAAAAGATTCGATGGGCGAAATGGAGGTGCCCGAGCACGCCCTGCACGGCGCGTCCACTCAGCGGGCGGTGCTGAACTTTCCGATCAGCGGTTACCGGTTCTCCCGGCCGTTCATCCGTGCCCTCGGCTTGATCAAATGGGGCGCGGCCCAGGCTAATCACGATCTCGGTTTGCTCGATGCTCATCGCACCGCGCTCATCGTCCAGGCCGCGGAAGAAGTGGCCGAAGGCAAACACGATGGGGAATTTCCGCTCGATATTTTCCAGACCGGCTCCGGCACGAGCACGAATACGAATGCGAACGAGGTGATCGCAAACCGATGCGCGCAGCTCGCCGGCAAGGCGATCGGTTCACGCGAGGTCGTGCACCCGAACGATCACGTCAACATGGGACAATCGAGCAACGACGTTATCCCATCAGCCATTCACGTCAGCGCGGCGGAGCAATTGAAAAACTGTCTGCTGCCTTCGCTGGAAAAGCTGGGCGATGCCTTCGCGAGGAAGGCAAAGGAATTTCACGAAATCATCAAGATCGGCCGCACGCATTTGATGGATGCGACGCCGGTGCGACTCGGGCAGGAGTTCGGCGGCTACGCGCAACAGATCGATTACGCGAAGGCGCGGGTGCAAAAAGCGATCGAGGTCTTGCGCGAACTGGCGCTGGGCGGAACGGCGGTCGGCACCGGGTTGAACCGGCACCACGATTTTCCCGCGAAAGTGATGCGGCATTTGCATCAGCGCACCGGCATTGATTTCTACGAGGCGCGGAATCACTTCGAGGCCCAGGGCGCGAAAGACGAAGTGGTGGAAGCGAGCGGCCAATTGAAAACGATCGCGACCAGTTTGTTCAAAATTGCGAACGACATTCGCTGGCTCGGGAGCGGCCCGCGCTGCGGCATCGGCGAAATCCGATTGCCCGCGACGCAACCCGGCAGCTCGATCATGCCCGGTAAAGTGAACCCGGTCTTGTGCGAATCGATGATGATGGTTTGCGCGCAGGTTTTCGGCAATGACGCCGCCATCACCTGGGCCGGCGCGAACGGCAACTTCGAGCTCAATGTGATGATGCCGGTGATGGCGCACAATCTTCTCGAATCGATCCGGCTCCTCGGGAATGTCTGTGATGCGTTCACGGAGAAATGCGCGCTCGGCATTGAGGCGAACGAAGAGCGCTGCCGCGAACTGGTCGAGCTCTCCATGGCAATGGTGACAAGCCTGGCCCCCAGGATCGGGTACGATCGCGCGGCGGAGATCGCGAAGGAAAGCGCGAAGACCGGAAAGACGGTGCGGGAAGTCTGCCGTGAGAAACACGTGTTGCCGGAAGCGGAGTTGAACGCCGCGCTGGATCCGGTGGCAATGACGGAACCGGGCGCCACCAGCGCAGCTCGCGGTTAGCGAATCGCTTTCGTCCCGCCCCTCGTTTCCGAACCGAAGTTTGCACAAGTCGAGCGGGCCTGCGCGGTCCGCCATCGCGTCGGGGCGGACGATGCGCAGGTTGTGCTCGACAACTGTGCCCGGCGAGTGGACAGCGACGAGGCAACAGCTTATCGACTGGTACGCTTCTCGCCGATGAGCTCGATCTCGCGCGGGTCCTTGCCGATCACCGTCGTCGACAGCGCCTCGATGACCGTGGTGAGGCTGTGGCTGCCGAAGCTTTCGCCGATGTCGCACCGCCTCAATGTCGACAATTCGTGCGTCGTTGACAGTGCGGAGGAGGCGGTAATCGCCGACGCGAACATCCCGCTAGCGCGGCGGTGCCGTGCTTGCTTGCCTCAGCGCTACACAAGGAGCAGATGGTAACGGGGTCATGATCGCGGAAACGGCCGGAGAATTGATCAAGCGAGTATCCGACGTTACTCTGCAATCCAACTCCTGGTCAGCTTTCCCCTCATAGGTTACAC
>DAIRIE010000253.1:0-2868 GCA_036809705.1 Chthoniobacterales bacterium | reverse complement strand
CGAGAGGGTGATGTTTCTCGTCATCCGAGCACAGTAACTGTGTTCCTGTGTAGATACAAGCCGCGCTTGCTCGAGGAGGGGCACAAAACAAAGCGCGGAGAAGCCATTGCGTGACGGCAGCGGCGGCGCCGACTTTTTTGCGACAGCTGAAGAGCACTACCGGCGATGATTTAGAGAGGAGGAGCCTATGACCTCAATATCTGCGGGCGGAACGTGGCAGGGCGATATAGTTTGGGGGATCCTGATGCTGATCTGTGGGTTTTTGGCAATCGCTTTGCCGCTCGCATCCGGGGATCGGCGTCGCCATCGTCATCCGCCGTGCGACCGCCGACAGCCGCCCCTCACAAAACTTGATGTTCGCGATTATCATGTATACAATTTTGCCTGATGGGTCAGACAATCACTTTTCGTCCGACAAAGAAACTGGCAGGCTGGATCGAGCAGGCGGCGGGGCAACTGGGAGTATCACAGGGACAGTTCATCCGCTCACATCTTGAGCTGGCGCGAGAGAGCGACCGATCAGCAAAAAAATTCATGCGTCTTGTCGGGACGGTGCGCGGCGCGCGGGATCTTTCGACGCGCAAAGGGTTCTCGAAAAAGTGAAAGGCATCGCCGATGCCGGACTTATAATCGCGCTCGCCAATTCACGTGATGTCCATCACGAGTGGGCGCGGCGTGTAGCGGGGGAGGTGACGGAACCTCTGCTCACGTGCGAGCCCGTTTTGGCCGAGGCTGCTTTTCATCTCCGGAATGTGGTTCTAGTGCTGGAGATGATCTCCGAGGAGTTGATCGTTCTCTCGTTTGATTGCGGTGATCATCTGCCGCAACTAGCCGCCCTGGCGAAGCGTTACGCCGATCGTGAGCCGGACCTGGCTGACCTTTGTCTCATCCGTATGAGCGAGCTGTATCCGAATCACCGGGTGATTACCGTTGACCAGGACTTCCGGATTTATCGCCGAAACAAACGAGAGGTTATCCCGTTAATCAGCCCGCCGCGGCGGTGATCCTGGGCGAGTTCACTTCACGAAGGAAGTAGGGCGTGGAAAGGCCAAAGTAGAAAACTAGACTGAATCTTCCGCTTCTCCTTTCTAGTCGGGTCAGCCGCATTATTCGAGGATTGTGTCGGCGATGGTACTGTGAATGCGCGCAGCGCTATTCTGTGCCGGTAGCTTTTTTGCGACAGCTGAAGAGCTTGACTGCCGGCGATGAATTTAGAGAGGAGTAAGTGTATGACTAACTCAATATCTGCGGCCCGAACGGGCAAGAGCGGTTCTAAAGGCTGAAATCCTGAAACGCTGAAATGTTGATCCAGCGTGCATAATCGCATCCCGGATCGCCGTCGCCATTGTCATCGGCTGGGCCGCTTGAAGAGCTCCCCACTTTTCTTACGCTGCCGGTTTTTCGACTAAAGGCAGGCGACGCTCCAGCTCCTCGGTGACCTCGTCGGCCATGACGTGAAGAAGGCGACGGCTTTCTTCGGAGAAACGACGCGGTTTGGTATCGAGCAAACAGATCGAGCCAATGGGAAATTTATTTATCCGCAGGGGCATGCCGGCGTAGAAGCGAAGACCGCGTCCTTTTAGCAGCGGATTGTTAGCGAAACGTTTGTCGCGGGCAATATCTTCCACAACGAGCAGCTCGTTAATCGCCACGGTGTGCGCGCAAATCGATAACGCGCGCGGGGCAGAACGCGTCGCCGCGATTTCTTCGGGCAGGCCGATCTGCGATTTGAACCATTCGCGCTCTCCATCGATGAAGGCGATGAAGGCGATCTGCACTTCAAAGACGCGCGCCAGACGCGCGGCCATGCTATCGAAGAATGGTTCGTTCGGTGTATCGAGCACTTGCAGGGCGGTGAGCTGTTGCAAGCGCGCTTCTTCGTTCTCGGGAACGGGAGCTTCCGCCATCTCGTCGGTGATGGTGCCGGAGAGTTTCGCCAACTGCACGACGGCCTCGGCAAAAGAGACAACGGTCTCGTCCGCGCCCGATTCACGGAGACCGTGAGCGGCATTGGCGATATTTTCCGTCGCGCCCCAAAAGCCGACGACGATTTTCGCGTGGGGTAATTGTTCGCGCAGCTTACGCGTGAGATAGCGCGCGTGGATCAGCGTGGAAGGCGGTACAACCGAAATGCAGATGGCGTCGCAGTCTGTCCTGGCGACCGCTTCGACGATTTCGCTGCCAGCGAGCTGAGCGGAAAGGTTTTCGGCTTCGAAATTTTGCTGTCGCAATAACTGCACCAGCATCAGCCCGGCAATCTGATCGCGTTCGGCGCGAGCCGGCACGCAGACGACGTGACAGGTGGGCGCGGGTGCCAACACCTGCGCCTTGTCAGCGATTGTCTTGTCCGCTTCCAATTCCGAGGGAGTGGGAGGGCGGCCGCCAAACTCCTCGGTCATCTCGATCACACTCTCATAAACGCTCGACCGCTCCTTTTCTTCGAGCGCGCCTCGTTGCACGTCGGTCTCGGTGGCGATCACGACGGGCAAGAGCATGTTATCGTAGAGCGCGGTGAGCGAATGGGTCTCGAGATATGTTTCGGCGAGATCATTTGCCTGATGCGCCCCGGGCACGAGCAAGCGGTGATAACATTCCTGCGCGGGCGAGAGCGCCTCGTCTTCGCTGAGAAGAACGCTGAGAAATTCGAGCTTGGGCACGTGCCGTCCCATGACGGCGAGGCAGACCGTTAGCGGGGTGGAAAGAAGCAGACCGACCAAACCCCAAAGCCAGGTCCAGAATAAGGCCGCGATGATGAGCGCGATAGGGGAAACGCCCGTGCTTGATCCGTAGAGCCAGGGCTCGAGCGCGTTGGAGTTAATCAACTCGAGCACCACGAAAAGGCTCACGGTGAGGATCGGGGCGAGCCAG
>DAIRIE010000252.1:0-2885 GCA_036809705.1 Chthoniobacterales bacterium | reverse complement strand
GGCCGAAGCTCTATGAGAAGCAGCGCCGGATTATTCTCTCGGCCAGGATGATGGCGGTCAACGGTCGCATCCAGCGCGAGGGCGAGGTCGTTCATCTCGTCGCCCAGCACCTGACCGACTTGTCGTCGGCGCTCGCGAGTGTGGGCGATAGAGACGTCACGTTTCTGCTGCCGCACGGCCGCAGCGACAAGTTCCACCACGGCAGTCCGGGCCTCGATCCGAGGAGTCTTCCGCCCGGGGCGCCCAAGCCGCGCGATATCGTCATTCCCGATCTCCACATCGACTCGATCAAGACGAAGATGCGGGATTTCCGATAAATTCTGATGCGCTCCGGCGTCCCGATCCTGTTCTAAATCGAAGCGCTTCGGTGGGCGACGTGTGATTGTCGCGGCGGCACGCATTGCAGATGCGACCGTGATGGGAAAGCAGCGCGCTGGCATCGCGATCAACTGGGAGCCGAGCGCAAGGCAGCGCGGCGGAAATGCTCGAAAGCGTTAGCACCAATTCTCGACATTATCCGCAAATACGCGGTGCACGCTTCGCTGAAGGCGGTGGACGCTTCACGGGAATGCCCCGCATAACGCTGCGCCTTCGCTATCTCACCTTGAAGCTCCGCGCGCTTTGCTGCGTCTTGCGGCGGCTGCGCGCATCAGTTAACGCAACATTAAGGAAACCACGTTAAACTTTCGTTTAGTCTGCGGGGCTGTGGCCGCTTCCAAGCCCCCTCGTAGCCAGAAGCGCCCGCCGATCCTCCCCGGTGGGCGCTTTCGTTCCGCGACAGCGGCGATAGGGGCTGCATATCGCAGAAGGCGCGAGCAAAACATGGCAAAATCACTCATAACACAAACCTTAGGAGGCCCGTCACACGGCGTGCTGGGGCTTATCGAAATATCAGACAAGATCGCGCGGGCTTTCGGAAGCCGAATATGCCTTTGAGACCAAGCGGCGCAAGCTTGAACACCAGTTCGAGGTGACGAATTCTGAGCTACGCGAGGAGTATCTCGCGGCGGTGCTAGAAATCCACGATTCTCCGGAGAGGAAAATGACGGGAGTAACGCATTGACGCAGTCACGCCACTTTTTCGAGCGGCGTTGCGCGCGCTGTCGCTGCGCTGCTTTGCAGTCATATTTACGGCTCTAGCGCTGCCTCCCTTTACCCCACCAAGGCGCCCGCGCTCGACCGCAGCCGGGTCTTTCCCCTATTCCTCTGGCGTTGGCTCGCGATCCTCGACCTGGTTTGTGCCGCGTGGGCGCTTTATGCCTATAGTGGCTTTAGGCATCGTGATGCAAGCGGCGAAGAACGATGTTGGCTTCCTCCAACTCATCGATTCCGGCCTTCATTCGCCTAATTGTGCGCTCGAAAAGGCTCGGTCCCTGCTCGGACACGCCACCCAGAGCACAATGGAGATCGTCCATGTGACGCCAGCTACTATTTTCCATGTGCGCCAAACTTTGACGATCGATGGTCAATAGGCGCTCGTTCTCTTGAATGCGTTCCTGAACCATGGACATGGCCGCAATCTCCTTTTGTTAGCGATCATACAGGATCGCGATGACGAAGGCGAAACGCCAGTCAAGGCGTGCAAATTTCAGACTGACCCACTACCAAATGCCGGGTCACTTCAGGGTCGCCCGGCGGGTGCGCCGTCCGCAGCCGGTGTGACAAGGGCGAGGCGGCGCTCGCCTTTGGGACCTCTTGGTATGACGCCCCTCAAAAATAACGAAGCCCCGGCAAATGACCGGGGATGTGTCGCGGATGCGAGCCATGTTTCCTGAATGCCGCACGCTGTAGAGCTGCACCACATCGCGACATGAACTATAGTTAATGCTTGGCGCTAAGAAATCAAGAGTGCCGGGCGTTCCAAGAATGAATATGGCAATTCGGCGCGGGCGGAGGCCCTGACCTGATGGGCGCTAGGCTGCGCCTGGTGGATAGCCGGGAGAAGGCCAGCCACAATGCAACAGGCGTCTTCGCGGGCCCTGGAGAACCCAGCGATTGAATGAGCCGGCGGCTGCCGTGGCCGGAGTGAGCGCGTGAGGCGGCGCGGCGGGGCCGGCACCCAAATCTAAACCAGTTTTAGATTTGGGTGAGTTCCGCCCTGCACGCGTGGGCACCGGGCGGCTGGCGCGAATGCTCTCTTAATTTCCATAGTGCGCCCTGCATAGTAGTCCAGCGCGGCGCAAAATTTGGTGGCGCTCTCCCACAACCATTCGTCTGTCTCGCGGACGGGACGCGGCCGATGTGGATCGAGTTCAGGGTGAGCGTCAGCGATCATTGCCAACGCTTCGGCAATTGCCTTGGTTTTGCGATCCCGGTGCGATGAATGGATCATTGCTTTGTCCAATTGCCTGCAAAATTTCCAGTGCGGCATGTCAACGACGGATGGGAGATTCCGGCTGCACGCTCTGTAATCGCTGAGGCCTATCCGGCACTGTGGAGGTGTAGCTTTGCCCGTTGGGAGGAGGAGCGACTTAATGTTTTCCCGCGCAGGCCGTCGCGGTGATTCGATCATCGGTGCGGCGCTAGGCTAACCTATCTTTATGCCCGCACCGGAGAACATCAAACGGCGCGGCGAACTCTTCATGACGGTCGGGGAGGGGATCTTTTCGCGGAACAGAAAGGCCTGTCTTGCGCCGCGATCTGGGTGCGTCGAATCCATCGTCACATCGAGAGTGCCCCATCTTCTGTCGATCCTGCTCTTAGCTGAGTCAAATCCATTGGAGCCTCCTCCGTGAAACGGCGCAGCGCCCGACGGCGCCATGACCTGCAAACGCTGAACGCCATCGTCTGGTTCCGATACGTCGATGGAAGCTAAGGGCACCTCGAAAAATATTTGCTTGAGGCGGGACGGTCGGCGATTTTGGTCGCCGCGGTGTCGGCTTAAT
>DAIRIE010000251.1:0-2889 GCA_036809705.1 Chthoniobacterales bacterium | reverse complement strand
GCCCTTGGGGGCCTGACAATATTCGCGAACACATCGAATGCCGGCAACGCGATCCTCATTACCAATGCCCCAGACACCAGCACGCACGGTTTCACCGGAGCCACGCTCTTTCAGGACAGCGCCGACGGCGGCACGGCCCGCGCGATCACCAGCGGAACTTTCGACATCAGCGGGCTTACCTCCGGCGGGATGGGAATCGGCTCGATCGAAGGCAGCGGCTTCTATAGTCTTGGCGCCAACACTCTGACCACTGGGAAGAACAACCTGAGCACGACCCTATCCGGCGGAATTCACGATAGCGGTTCCCTCATCAAAGTGGGCACGGGCACGTTCACGCTCTCCGGCGCGAACTTTTACACCGGCACCACCACCATCAATACCGGTGAGCTGGATGTGGATGGCTCGACGATGAGCAACACTTTTGTCAATGCCGGCACGCTCGGCGGCACCGGCACGATCAGCGGCAGTGTGACCGTCGGCACCGGCTCAGGCTCCGGCGCTGTCATTTCTCCGGGCCACAGTATCGGCACGCTTACCATCGCGAACGGGCTCGCCCTTAACTCCGATGCGACCTACAAATTTGAACTCAACAGCACCACCGCCATCGCCGACAAACTCATCGCCAACGGCGTGACCATCAGCGGCGCGCACTTCTCCTTCACTGACCTGGGCAGCGGCGCGCTCGCTCCGGGCACGACCTTTGTCATTATCGACAACAACTCCACCTCGGCCATCAACGGAGTCTTCGCCAACCTGGCCGACGGCGGCACATTCAGCAGCAATGGCAACACCTACCTTGCATCCTACGAAGGCAGCACCGGCGACGATCTCACTCTCACCGTAGTCGTCCCTGAGCCTGGCGCAGCCGTGCTGGTCTTGCTCGGCTGCGGCTTATTTCTTGTTCGCCGCCGGACGTGGCGTGCATTTTCAACACGCGCGTGACCGAGGCCGGCAGCGCGGCCTGTCAGCCGGCGAAACGCGTCCGGAGCTGACTTAGCCACAGATGAACACAGATGTTCGCGGATGACTTGAGCGGCGTCATTATTTCTGATCGGTGTTAATCTGTGGCTGAAATTCTTCTTCGATTTCGCCTGACGCCGTTAGCTGAGCTGGAATCGCTTTCCGCTCCGTAACAACACCTAGAGCAGATTAGGTAACGACACGCATTTCGCAGGCTCGTCGCTCGCGCCAGACTGAGAGCCGATGACTGATGCCTTACCGGAAACGCGCACCCTGAAAATCCTCATCGTGGATGATAACGAGGGAGCGCGCGGGATGCTGAAGCAGTATCTCGGCGGCAGCGCGCGCGAGTTTCGGGAGTGCGAAGATGGCGCGGAAGCTCTCGCCGCCTATGAGGAATTTCAGCCCGACTGGGTGCTGATGGACTGGCAGATGAAGCGCGTCAACGGCCTGGTCGCCACGGGTCGCATTCTCAAGAAATTTCCCGCCGCCGCCATCATGATGGTGACGACCTTCGATGAAAAAGAGCTGCGTCAGGCCGCATGCGAAGCCGGCGCGCGCGGGTTTGTCTCGAAGGATGATCTTCTTTCTCTGCCGTCACTTTTACAAATCAACGAGGAGACTTCTTCAACTTCCTTTTCTGCCTAACAACTGCCTAACGAAATCCGAACTATGAAACTACCCGCTCACTTAGTTACCATTCTGTGCCTCACGTTAATCGCCTTTGCGTCGAAGCTCGCGCCAGCTGCGACCTTTAACATTGCCAATGGCGACGTGGCTGCGTTGAAGGCTGCGATCAATACCGCCAATACCAATAATCAGCAAAACATCATCAATCTGGCCGCGAACGGCGCCTATGTTCTCTACGGCGCTGATGATGGCATCAACGGTTTGCCGCCGATCCAGGGCACGGCGCACAATTTCCCCTTTACCATCCATGGCAACGGCTCCGTCATCCTGCGCAACCCCGACCTGAGCACGGCGCAGTTCCGGCTGATGAAAATCGATTGTCCCAACGGCAGTTCGGTTCAGGTCTATATCGATAATCTTACGCTCGTTGCTGGTTCGATCGCCAGTTCGGTCGATCAAGGTTTTGGCGGCGCGATTTACAATAACGGTGGTTCGCTCACGCTGAGTTTCTGCACGCTCAGCGGGCACCAGGCCGCCGCGGGTGGCGCGATCTGGAGCTCTGGTCCGTTGAGCATCAGCGATTCTTACATTCATGATAATTTCGCCACCGGTCAGGCCGGCGGCGTCATCGCCAGCGCCGTCACGTTCCTTCGCTCAAAATTCAGCGCGAACTCCGCCGCCACCACCGGTGGAGGAATTCTCGTCACGAGCGGCGCCATCACCGATTGCACGATCAGCGGAAATTCCGCCGCGGAAGGAGCGGGTATCTACGTTTATAACACGACTGGAAGCATCCCGCTGACGATCTCGACTTCGACTGTGAGCGGCAATCAGGCGAGCGCGAATGGCGGCGGCATCGAGTGCAACGCGGCCTTCGATTCCGAAGACAACACCAGCTATCGGCTCTACATTTTGAGCAGCACGATCAGCGGCAACACGGCTGCCGCGAACGGCGGAGCGCTCGTCGTGCGTGTCGGCGGGGTGGCGATCGAACACTCGACGGTGACGCAAAACTACGCGGCCAAGGGCCGCGGCATCTTTGTTTACGTCCTCGAGCCAATCGGTCCGTTTGATTTTTCCTTTGTCAAACTCGCGACCACCATCTTGAGCGGCGACGGCGTGTCTGAGTTCGACGCAGATGACAGCCAGGGCAGCAACGGAAACACTCAACCGGAAGTATTGCAAAGTGGCGACTTCAATCTCCTTGGTCCGTTGATCCTCGAGAGTACGCGGTTCGTTCTGCAAGCGCACGATCAGGTCGCGGTCACCGATCCGAAGCTTGGGCCGCTACAGGACAAC
>DAIRIE010000250.1:0-2909 GCA_036809705.1 Chthoniobacterales bacterium | reverse complement strand
CGCGGAAACGGCCGGAGAATTGATCAAGCGAGTATCCGACGTTACTCTGCAATCTAACTCCTGGTCAGCTTTCCCCTCATAGGTTACACAGCCACATATGGGTTGGATAACGCTCCATGAAACCGATCACGATACCTGACCGACACGCCTGCACTCTGCCGCCAAGCGGGCGTCGCGCGCGAAGGACGACGGCGGCGGCAGCTGCTGCTGCCGGCATGATCGTTAGCTTCCTAACGATCATGGCCGCTGCTGCTCAAAGCCCAGCTCCGGCGCGAGACGCCCCGGCTTCGCCGGTGGCCTCGCCCTCTCCAAGTGAGCCGAAGGGATCGGCCACACCGGTCGGCAGCTCGTCGTCCACGCCGGTGACTAGCTCGGCGGCGATGCCGGCGGCCAGCTCGTTGTCGCCGCCAATGGCTCCAGCATCGGTCACGCCGATGCCTGGCGCCTCGACTGCGTCCGCTGCGACGCCCACAGGGAAGCTGGTTGATGTTTCCAAAATCATCAGCAAAGCCGAGGCCGAGAAAATTCTTGGCGAACCGGTGCGCGACCCCCGCCCGCTGAACTCGACAAACACCGACGGATATTATTCGAAGTGCAATTATTACAGCAGCAAATCGGTGCGTTCGCTCCTGCTGCGAGTGCGACAAGCCAATCCCGGCAGCATGACCCCGAAGGCTGAGTTCGATCAGGTGGCGGCGAGTGGCGGCGCGATCAAACCGGTCGATGGACTCGGCGAGAAGGCGGGCATGTTCAATGGCGCGCCCCAGAATGGGTTGCCGGCGAACGTCATCATGCTCTACGTGGTGAAAGGCGACGCGTTTGTCACCGTCGGCCTGGGGGGAATGAAAGATGACGCCGCGGCGCTAAAAAAAGCGCGCGGTGTTGCGGAAAAAATCCTGGCGAAATTCTAGGGGTCGCCTTCGGGACGTGCGCGGCTGCCGCAGCTCGGGAGAAGCTGTCGCTGTAGCCGTTTCGCTGTGCGAAACGCGACGAGGCGGTTCAATGCAATAGTGCTGGCGATGCCGGTTTCTCGCGTCGCCCATAGGCGACGGCTACAGCCGACGCGCGTGCGCGGGCGAGGGAATGGATCGTAACAGCAACGATCTAGCGTCGCATGAATGGCGATGCTCACAACGCGATCGTGCGCGATATCTCGAAAGAGTTTGAGCTAAAGGCGGTTTGTTTTAAAGGCTGTCGTATCTAACCTAACTTCACACATCATGGTAGCTAACGTCCAGGGTCCGCAGTTTTCCGGCGGCGCGAATATCGCCATCAAATGCCCGGCGCACACCTACGAGCAGACGGTGGCGTTTTATCGCGATACGCTGGCGCTGCCGCTGCTGGAAGAGGAGGAAGACGGCTGCATTTTTCAGTTCGGGCCGAACCGGCTTTGGATCGATCTGGTGCCGAATCTGAGCCAGCCCGATGTCTGGCTCGAGCTGGAGACGAACGACACGGAAGCGGCGGCTTCATTTCTCAAGATCAATGGCGTGCCGCGACGCGATGAGATCGAGCAACTGCGCGAAGATTTTGACGGCTTCTTTATCTCGGCGCCGAACGGTGTGATTCATCTCGTTATCGGGCAGGAAGAGGCTTGAGCCACTGGCCAAACCAGGTGGCGTTGCCGTAATAACCGAGCGGCAGCAGACTTCCGGCAGCGACAAACTCGTCGACCTGGCATTTGATCGGCGCGCTCTTCTCCGCATCGGCCGATCCACCGTAGTCATCAATCACGACCCAGCAGTGCTCGATCATGTGCAGTCCGAAACGCTCCAGGTCGCGTTTCACTTCGGCGTCCGCGTCGAGCACGAGCAGGCCGAGCTTTTCGCCAGCCAGAGCGCGCTTTACGGCGGCCACAACGTAGTCTTCGGATGAACGTCCCTTCACCACTGTGACAATGTCGTCGACGCCTTGCCGCCCAAGGTTGCGTTTGAGCGTGTGCAAAATGTTTCGCGTTCCCAGACGGTGACCACGAAGCCGGCCACCCTGCTCAATCGTGATAAATTTCTTCGCCGCGCCGGACTGGCGAAGGCCGAGTGCCACGGCCACAGTGGAACCGCCGCGAAAGGCGCCGATTTCGAGAATGCCGCCGCGCGCGATGCGGCCCAAATGATAAAGCAGCTGCAAGACATCGGAATGAAGCATTGACTGCCGTTTTCCAAATCGACGGAGCTGCCTGTAAATGGGCTGGTGGCGGTATTGAATCAACGCCTCCATGAGCGCGAGACATTGCTGATGCGCATACTCGTTGTTCATCGCTCCGGCTGAAGGTGCGGCGAAGGTGGAGCGGCGCAATCGGAGTCTTGCGCGCGATAAGCTCTCCCGATTCCGGTTACAGAAAAAGCGCGCTTTCGAAGGTAGGCTGAAACGCGCCCGCTTCAGTCTGGCCGACCGCGAAGCGTGGGCTGATCTCACTCTGGCCAGCGCAGAAAACTTCGAGATCAGCGCGACCGTTGCGCTCGATCTGCGTCCGCACGGCGCCGGAAGCGAGCGCGGGCGTGTTGCAATCGCGCGAGAGATGACCGAGGACGACGCGCTCGATTTTTCCCGGCAGCAACTGCTCGATGACACTGGCGGCGGCGACGTTGGAGAGATGCCCGTGACGCGACATGATCCGCTGTTTCACCGGCCAGGGCCGATGCGGATCAGCCTGCAAAAGTTTTTCGTCGTGATTGGTCTCGATCACGAGCGTGTGCACTTTCCGCAGACGTTCCACCACCATCTTGGTCGCGTAACCGAGATCGGTGATGAACCCAAGCGCGCTTTGCCCGGAGTGAAACGCGTAACCCACCGGATCGACCGCATCATGCGGAACCGAAAAAGTTTGGACGTGGATATCGCAGATGGAAAAATCCGAGCCAGTCCGGAAATAGCGCCAGTTTCGGTGGCCGGTCAGGCTTCCGCAACGG
>DAIRIE010000249.1:0-2958 GCA_036809705.1 Chthoniobacterales bacterium | reverse complement strand
CCACGCTCGCGCGCGAAGCGAATGAAATCCCAAACGATGAGAAAATAATCGACGAAGCCGGTCGTCTCCAGCACGCCCATTTCATAGTCAAGCCGCCGCCGCAGCTCGACATCGTTCTCCGCCCGTTCGCCATAACGTTTCCGCAAACCGCGCGCGCAAATCTCGCGCAGCATCGCTTCGCGCGTGGTGCCCTCCGGCACCGGATAGTGCGGGAATTTCGATTGCCCGAACTCGAGCGTCAGGTTGCAGCGCTCCGCGATTGCCAGCGTATTCGTGATGGCCTCCGGAAAATCGCGGAACAACTCCTTCATTTCCGCCGGCGATTTAAAGCAAAGCTCCGGCAGATAACGCATCCTGCGCTCATCGCTCACGTTCTTGCCCGTGCCGATGCAGAGCATCACGTCGTGCGAGCCGTGGTCTTCGCGTCTAAGAAAATGAACGTCGTTAGCTGCTACGAGTCCCAGCCCGAATTCGCGCGCCAGCTTCGGCAGCGCGCAGTTGCACTTCCGCTGCTCGCTCATGCCGTGATCGTGCAGCTCGACAAAGAAATTCTCCACGCCAAAGATGTCGCGATAGTCGGCCAGATGTCGCTTCGCCTGCGCGAGGTCGTCCACCAGCAACGCGGAATTCACGTCGCTCGCCAGGCAACCACTCAGCGCGATGAGTCCGGGCGAATACTGCCGCAGCAACTCCTTATCCACGCGCGGCCGGTAATAAAAGCCGTCTAGGTGCGCGACGGAGACGAGCTTTACGAGATTGCGATAACCTTCCTCGTCTTTCGCCAGCAGCGTGAGGTGTCCGTAATCACGGTCCGCGCCGGATTTTTGCTTGTGTGAAACGGGCGCGACGTAAGCCTCGCAGCCAATGATCGGCTTCACTCCGGCATTGGTCGCAGCCTGATAAAACTCGATCGCGCCAAAAAGGTTCCCGTGATCAGTCATTGCGACCGCCGGCATTCCCATTTCGACCGCCCGCTCCATCAATTCCCGCATTCGCACCGCTCCATCCAGCAGCGAGTATTCCGTGTGCAGATGGAGGTGAACAAAAGAATCCGCGGGCATCGCCTTCATTATAGACAGCCGCTTGGATTGGCAAATTTGCAAGCGATTAAGCGCGCCTATCCTGTCATTCCGAGTGGAGCGAAGCGGAGTCGAGGAATCTCTAGCTATTTCCCAGCGTCCAATGATCAGAGATGTCTCGGCTTCGCTTCGCTCCGCTCGACATGACCAACGCTGGAGAACTTCCGGCTTCCTGCTGCGCGGCGCGGATGCTAAGGCAATCGCGTGCAACAGCAGCGCCGACTCATCTGGCTCGATGTCGCCAAAGGGCTGTCAATTCTCTGGGTCGTTTATTTCCATTTCTTCAGGACCTACTTCGAGCATGAATCTCTAGCGCCAGCTGACTGGCACAGTGTCGGCGCAAGCATCATCAGCTTTTTGGGAATAGCGTGGCTGCAAGTCTCCGGCCTGGCGCTGCATTCGGTCAGTGTGTTCATCACCCTGAGCGGTTGGGCGCTGATGCAGTCAACGGCGCGGCGCGCGGCTGCGGGAGAGCTCAGCTGGCTAGGATGGTATCGAACGCGATTGCTCCGGCTCTATCCGATGTACTGGATGGCGCATCTGGTCTATCTCCTGTCGCCGTTCGTCGCGCGCTGGGAGCCGGTGGACCGGCGCATCATTTTGAGCCTGCTCGGGCTGCGCTTCATCGATATCGACGTGAACTTTTTCTACCTCAACGCCTCGTGGTGGTTCTTCTGCATGCTGATCCAGTTCTATGTCGCGTTTCCGCTGCTCTTCTGGCTGGCGCAGCGGCTCGGGCCCTGGCTCTTCCTTCTCCTCGCCTGCGCGGCAGGCTTCTACGTGCGTTATCTGATGCTCATCGTCTGGGGCTCGAACGGCGACTGGATTCAGGGCGGGTTCGCCGCGAGCCGGCTGCCCGAGTTCGCGCTCGGAATGTCGCTCGCCATGTGGCGCAGCCGCGCCCCCGAAAGGTGCGACTGGTTTTTCCTTCGCGGGCCGGGGTTAATCGCCACGCTGCTCTTGTATCCCGCCGCGTTACAGCTTTATCGCAATGGCTTCACCTATATCTTCGTCGATTTCGCCTGTGGCGTGTGCTGCCTGCTGCTGATTCTCGGCGTGTCGGGGTTTCTTTCTCGAATCCCAAAGATCGCATTCGTGCTCGCGCTCGTCGGCACGTATTCTTACGGGATCTTTTTGACGCACCAGCCATACGTCATCTGGCTGGGCTTCCATGTTCGTTGGGCGCCGATCTGGTTGTTCCTCTTCATCATTGTGCCGCTGACGCTCGCCGTCATCAGCGCGTGGGGTATTGCTCTTGAAAAACCTACAAACGCTCTCGTGCAGTGGCTCACAAGGCGGCGTGTGAAACAAGCGATCGCACAGTAAACCACTTCCTCCATGCAGATTTTTCGGCGAATATGTCTGCATAGAACTACGCTTAATCTGGACGACTCGCTCATCGAAGCCGCGCGGTCTGCCACGGGCGAGCAGGAGAAAACCAAACTAATCCATCTCGGGGCTGCAAGTGCTGCTCATGGCAAGAGGCAGCGGAGCGACTTGCCTCGCTCGGAGGCAGCGCACCAAAGGCCAGCGCCGCGCCGCGCCGGCGTGAATGGCAGCGGCGGACGCGGTGAAGGTGCTCGTCGATACGTCGGTGTGGATTGACCATCTGAATCGCGCCGATCCATTGCTCCAGCGGCTGTTGCTCGCCGGTGTTGTTTACGTTGCCAATCCAGTCCTCGGCGAAATTGCTGCCGGCAATATCCCGGAGCGTCGTCGCACGATGCTTTACTTGCATGTGATGCAGCGTTTTACCGACCCTGCGCCGGACGATGTGCTGGGTTGGATCGACACGCAGGCCTTTGGCGGCAAAGGACTGACTTGGGTTGATTGTCTTCTGCTCGTCCTGGCCCAGCAGAATCGCGCCGTCATTTATACC
>DAIRIE010000248.1:0-2965 GCA_036809705.1 Chthoniobacterales bacterium | reverse complement strand
GCGCTGCCGGAAATCGATTTCACAGTTCACTCCAGCAAAGGATTTTATGTGCGCACTTACGCGCACGACATCGGTGAGGCGCTCGGTTGCGGTGCGCATCTGGCGGCATTGCGGCGGACGAGGTCGGGACGATTTGATGTCGCAAATGCCGTCGCAGTGGACGCGTTAAAGGAAATGGCGCCGGCGGAAATCGCTATGCGCATTCTGTCATTGCCGCAGGTCTCGCGCATGCGCGGAGCGTGATGAAAATGACGAGTGACGGATGGAAATCCTAAACTCGATTTCCGAATTGGCTTGTTTGCAGGGTCCGATTTTCCTGGCCATCGGCGTTTTCGATGGCGTGCATCTCGGTCACCAGGCGGTCATCTCCACTTCGGCCCGGCACGCGCACGCGGGCGACGGCACGCCCGTGGTGATGACGTTTGATCCGCATCCGGCGAAAGTTCTGCGGCCGGAGAAAGCGCCGCATCTGATTACCTCAACGCCGCACAAGATTGGGCTGATCCGCAAACTCGGTGTCGCCCATCTGCTCATCGTGCATTTCGACAAAAATTTCGCGGCGACATCGCCTGAAGAATTTGTGGCGGAGCTGGCGGCCAGCGGCAAACGGTTGCGCGAGATTTGCGTCGGCCACGAGTGGTCGTTCGGGCGAAATCGCGCCGGCAATCTCGCGCTGCTGCGGGACCTCGGCTTGCGGTATGAGTTCAAGGTCGTGGGCATTCCGCCGGTGAAAGTGCATGGCGCGGTGGTGAGCAGCACGGCAATTCGCGCCCGCATCGAGCGCGGCGATTTTGCCGGCGCGGCGGCGATGTTGGGACGCGATTACACGGTTCTCGGCACCGTCGTGGAAGGCGCGAAGCTCGGACGACAGCTCGGTTTTCCCACGGCGAATCTCAGCGCGCACAGCGAACAGTTTCCGCCGGACGGAGTTTACTTCGTCGAAGCGTGGCTGAACGATGTCCTCCATCACGGGCTGGTGAACATCGGGGTGCGGCCGACGATCAGCGGTGAACAGAGTCAGCGATTGATCGAGCTGCACCTGCTGGATTTTCGCCGCGACATTTACGGCGCGGATGTGGAAGTGCGTTTTGTAAAATTCCTGCGGCCGGAGAAGAAGTTCGAGAACGTGGAAGCGCTTGCGCAGCAGATCGCGACCGATGTGAAGACGGCGCGGGCATTATGCGCGGCGTGACATCGCGCGGCCAGCATTCGCCGCCGAGCACTCCCAAAGCTTTCGCGAACAGGCGGGCGGCAGCGTCGTTAGCTAACGACGTTCAGGCGACGGGGTCGCGAGCGCGGGAAAGAGCGGCCCAGGCGCCGGCCAGAATCATTGCGCTTCCGCAAACCACCAGGAGGATCAAAAGTTGAACCGGCGGCAGAATTGCAAGCCGCGCCAGGGTATCGCGGACGAACATTCCTTCACCGGAGGCGAAATACGCGACAACGACAGAAACAATCGCCGCGGTAAGGATCACTAACGATCGCTGCGCCTGGAAGGACCGCGGCCGTGCCGGCAACTGCTTCATCACGCCCTGGGTGAAACCGTCGTCGTCGATGTAAGGCGTCTCGTCGCGGAAGCGCGCATCGAGCAAGGCATCAAGCGGATCATTCATCTCAAGTAGCCCACGCGGCTAACATTTTCCTCAATTTCCCCCGTCCGCGCAACACATTCGTCTTCACCGTCCCGAGCGGGATGTCGAGCACGCGCGCGGCTTCATCGTGCGACAAACCATTCTGGCAACAGAGCACAACGGCGGTGCGCTCGTGCAGCGGAAGATTCGCGAGCGCGCTCATCAGGTCATGGCGCAACGCCGGATCGGTCGTTTGCGGATCGGGCTGCGCCTCCAATTGTTCCTCATCAATGCCGACGAGCTCTTTGCGTTTGCGCGCGTGCTCGCGAAAGGCGTTATAAGCGATGCGATAAAGCCAGGTGGAAAACTTCGCTTCGCCGCGAAAGCTGCGGATGTTTTTGTAAGCGCGGATGAACGTCTCCTGCGCGAGATCATCCGCCAGCTCCACGTCCGCGCGCGTGAGCTGGCGCAGGAGTCCGCGGATGGGCGATTGATGACGGCGCACCAGCTCGCCGAACGCGTGCTGGTCGCCATCAACAAGAACGCGTGCGAGCAGGTCCGCATCACTCAGCTCCACATCACTGTTTGAACCCGTTTGCGTGGCGGTTAGCAAGCCGCCAGGCAAGGATGTAGCCGAGACCGATGAGGCCCGGGATTAATCCCAACGCCCAGACACCTTCATCCCATCCCGCAGTCAGGCCGAAGAACATCATGAGACCGAAGCCGACGGAAAGCAGGACAATACCTCGGCGCAAATCATACCACGGTCGAATCGGCGCTCCAGCCCCTGGCGTGGTGAAGAGTTCGGGCGGCACCGGTTGACCTTTCTCCACCATCATGCGCACGGTGCGATGGAGCGAGCGCGCTTTGGCCCAGCTGCTGAACATAATGACGGCGACGATGGCAACCGGAAAGCCGAAAACCGTCAGCATGCTAATGGCGGCCAACGGGAAAACGCCTTCCGGAATATCGTTGCCGTGAATGCGGCCATGTTCGTCTTGATCATCGCCATCGATGGTGGTGTCGAAGCCCTTGTGTTTGAATTTGCGATCGACCTTGGCTTTGATCTGATCGGCGAGCGCGCTCGCCGGAGTCGGTGTGACAATGGGTGTGGCGGAGACTGGCGCGGGTGAGATCGTGGGCGCGCTAAGCGTAGCGGTCGGCGTGGCGCTGGGAATTTCGGGCGTCGCCGTCGGGCTCTGGCCGTGAAGCGCGAGCGTGAGCCCAAGGGAAGCGATGCTGCCCAGGAGGAATGCTTTCATAGGTTTCATTTGCTAATGGGATGCGCGGTGAGCCGCAATCGGATTCAGGGATTTGTGGAATTCGCCCAGCCGTTCGGCATGCGGCTATCGCGCGCGGGAACAGAGGTTGCAACCGCTGTCTCGTCCAAAACT
>DAIRIE010000247.1:2126-3054 GCA_036809705.1 Chthoniobacterales bacterium | reverse complement strand
GAAGAAGACGCGTCGGCGCAACGCGGCGTCGTCACGAAGTGCCCGGTTGTCTGCGGAGAGCAGCTCCAGGATGGTTTCGCGCGCCTTGCGCCAGGCAGGCCGGCCCAGAGAGAGAAATTCGTTCAGGCAGGGTTCTACGAAAACGCGTCCATGAGGGCCCGCAAACTCGCGGCATTTGAAATGGCCAAGGCCCTCGAGGATGGCGAGATCGAGCACCAAATCGCCGATCGCCACGCCCGCTCGCGGAACGCCTTTGCCTGGGCTGAAAATGCCAAAGGGCAGATTTTGGATCGGGAAATGCGAATCAGGCGGGACGTCGATGAATGAGCGCATCCGCGCATTTTAGAAGCCATCCCGAGTGAAGCGAAGCGGAATCGGGGGATCCCGTGGCATTACCTCGGAAGCGAATTCGCGGCACTTGTCCGCCTCCTGTCATGTCGAGCGGAGCGAAGCGCAGTCGAGACATCTCTGATCATTTTCGGCGTTGGGAGAAATAGCTAGAGATTCTTCGACTCCGCTCGGAATGACAAAGAGGTGCTACAACAGGCCGAGAGCGCGCAGATCTTCCCGCGGCTCATCGAAACTGCAGCTGCCAAAGGAAGTGACGAGCGCGCGATGTTCCTCGATCGCTGCCGTGTCGATGCGCCAGTCGCGCCAGAAGAATTCGTCGCTCGTGAAACCGAAGGCGGTGGCATCTTCGTCATCGAGCATAGCGGTCGTTTGCTTCGCGTCCCAGCCATGCTCGAGGGCGAGAACGCCGGCGCCGAGCACATTGAGAAAGCCGTGCATCTTCGCACCTACTTCGTCGCGAAACATGCGCACGGGATGATGGAGCCCAGCGGTGAATTTGATCGGTACTTTGTGTTTGGCGGCGGCGAGCAGCGCCTGCGCGATTTTCGCCGAGCCAGGAAAGGCATCCGCCGTCACA
>DAIRIE010000247.1:0-2106 GCA_036809705.1 Chthoniobacterales bacterium | reverse complement strand
GGCAGCGAGAACAGAGATGATTTTTTCCGCTTCCTCTGCCGGCGCTTCCCAGAAGACCCGCGCCCGCATTCCGGAAACGGTGAGCGCCACGCCTTGCATGTCTTGCGGCAGCGGCATCTCAAGCTGCTCGATACGCACGACGTTACCTTGAGCAGTGAACTCGCGAATTCCTTTCGCGGCATTTTTAAGCTCTTCGGCAAAGTCGGTCGCGTTCATCGTCTTCGGGCCCAGCGCCGAGATGCGCAGCGGATTTGCCTCGCTGAAATCGGATAAAAACCACACTGCCTCTCCGAACTTCGCGATTGGCAAAATGAAGGTGGAAAGCATCCATGCCTCATCACTTTGGGCGTAGGCGGCGAAATTTTTCAGGGCCGGTTCCAGCTCGAGTGTGGCGGGCGGAAAGAGTCCGGCGTAATCGATCGACTTACTCAGCAACGCGCGCAGTGGGAGTGAGACGTTCATGAAAGAAGCCGAGGAGCGATGCTGCATTCGGCGGCGAGGTCGCAGCCCGGCGGGATCACCTGGATGCCGAGTTTATCCTCGAAGGCGCGCTGCTCGTGCGCATCCGTCAAACCCCAGCACGGCTCGATACACAGGAATGCGCCGCCGTCAGACCAGAGGGTAAGATAGGGCGCGCTGCCCACGTCAATCGTCGCCGCGCGTCCGCTGGCGCGATCTTCAAAGGCGAATTCACGTGAGGAGACATGCACCAGCTCGATGATGAACGAACGTGGCAACTCCTCGCGTTTGAACGGCATCGCTCCGCCCGCGAATTCGATGTCATGGGTCTCGCCGGAGAGAAAATTCCCGGGCGCCAAGTGTCGTCGATACAGACCAGCTGGCATGTTGAATTGGAAGTTTTCGAACGCGCTCGCGGCAAACCCGGGATGCACACCGAAGCCGACGTGCGCGGAAAGGATTGGTTCGGAATTCGCGAAGTGAAACTGAATCCGGACGCGCTCACCGTCATCCGGGTCGGAGCGCTCTTCTTTTTTGTCATCCCGAGCGGAGCGAAGCGAAGTCGAGGGATCCGGTGGCGTTACCTTCAAGCTCGCATCACGGGATCCCTCGACTTCGCTCGGAATGACAGAGGAAACGCTGCGGATAACAGAGGGGGAACTCGGGACGATCGTGTTGATGGAATAGGTCAACTCGAGAGAGACATTGAGCGGATACTCGGTCGGGGAAAAATCGTCCGGCGTGATCCGATATTTCAGCCCGCCGTCGCGCTGCTCGACGAGATGCCACTTCTTCGTCCGCGCAAAGCTGTGCGTGCCGCCGCAAATCTCGTGGCCGCGATAAACCGAACGCCCCTCCTTCAATCGATGCAGATAAAAACCCATGACGGTGGCGTGACCAGTCCATCCGGTCGCGGGTGCGACGAGATCGTTATCGCGATGGAGAAATCCGATCCACTTACCGGCGGCATCGCGCCGCTGGACGCTGATTAGTTCGCCGCCGAGTCGTGAGACGCCGATGCGCAAGCCCGCATCGGTATTCTCGATCCAATCGATGACGCGTTCGCTGCGTCTCTCTTCGGAATAGGTGAAGGCCATTCCCAAATCACGGGAACAAACCGCGCGTCGATTTCGCTTTCATGACGCGCTCGACGCCGATGGCCATGGCGGCCATGCGATGCGAAATTTTGTGGACCTTGGCACGGCGAATTACCTGCGTGAATGAATGCTCGAGAATGCGGAAGAGTTTGTCCGTCACTTCCGTCTCCGTCCACATGAACGCCTGCAAACCCTGCACCCATTCGAAGTAGGAAACGATGACGCCGCCGGCGTTGCACAGGATGTCGGGAATGACGAAGATTTCGTCCCAGCGTCCCTCCAGAATTTTGTCCGCTTTCGGTGTCGTCGGGCCGTTCGCGCCTTCTGCCAGAATGCGGCATTGGAGCTTGTCGGCGTTACTCGAGTTAATGACGCGATCGACCGCGCACGGAGCGAGCACATCGCATTTTTGCAGGAGCATTTCCTTCGGATCAATGTGATCGCCCTGGCTGAAGCCGCGGAGATTCCCCTTCTTCGTCACGTGCTGCTCGGCCGCTTTCATGTCGATACCTTTGGCATTGTAAATGGCGGCGTAAGCGTCGCTGATGCC
>DAIRIE010000246.1:633-3077 GCA_036809705.1 Chthoniobacterales bacterium | reverse complement strand
CAGCAGGATCACGCGGCAACGTTCGTGGCAGCTCGAGTAGCTGTGCAGCGATGGCGCCGTCAATCTGTACCAGGCGCACGAGTTCCGCCCGCGTTGCCCGCGCCATCCACCGGCGTGGATCCGGCGCGAGATCAATTCTCGCCGCCTGCGCCAGAAGTGACACTTCCCACAAACTGATAACGCTGAGGAGGGGAGGCTCGTGCAACCTTCGTAAGGCGTCGCGATATTTCTCGGGCAATCGTGATAAACCTCCGATCCACCAGACCCAGACGTGCGTGTCAATGAGAACCACGGCGGCCTTTGCTTCTATTGCGGGAGCGCGTCTTTGGCTTCGGCGGCGAACCATGTTCTAACTCGCGGCCAGTGACTGCATCAAAGTCTTCGTCGCGGAACAACGACGACACAATATCACCGTGGATCTGCACCGAGCCGCGGAGAGAGCGCAACAAACTTTCCCGAGATTCAGGAGGATTCAGCCGCGCGACTTCGACCCCGCGTTTGGTGATCGAGATCGATTCTCCAGTTTTCTTCACCTGATCCATGAGGCGCAGGCACTTTGCTTTAAATTCAGAGGCCGTAATGGTCATGTATATTGGTCACATGGTCACGTCGTATGGTCAAGAAGCCAGTGCCGCTCGGCCAAGCCTTTGCCAGTCTGAAGTGCTGAGCGAGCGACGCCGCGACATCGGCGTAGGTTGAACGGGTGCCGAGATTGCGTGACTCGCTTCGGTGCAGAACAAACAGCGGCACTTCTTCGCGCGTGTGATCCGTGCCGCGGAAAGTCGGATCGTTGCCGTGATCCGCTGTGATGATGACGAGCTCGTCGGATTCGATGCGCGAGAGGAATGGGCCGAGCCATTGATCGAACTGTTCCAAAGCCGCGGCGTAGCCAGTGACGTCGCGCCGGTGACCAAAGAGCATGTCGAAATCGACGAGGTTGGCGAAGATGAGGCCGTCACGACATTCATCCCACAGTCTGTCGATCACGCGCATCCCTTCAGCATTCGACGCGGTCTGGTGAGTTTCGCTGATTCCGCTGCCGGCGAAAATGTCGCCGATCTTGCCTACGCCGACGACTGGCGTGCCGGACTCGAGCAGCGCATTCAGCACCGTCGGTGGCGGCGTCATCGAAAAATCGTGCCGATTTGCCGTGCGTCGAAACGAACCGGGCTCGCCCACAAAGGGCCGCGCGATCACGCGTCCGATGCGATAAGCGTCGCAATGTCGCCGCGCGACTTTGCAAATTTCGTAGAGCCGCTCCAACTGCACCACCTGTTCATGCGCGGCGATTTGCATGACTGAATCGGCCGAAGTGTAAAGGATTGGGTTGCCGGTGCGCAGGTGCGCGGCGCCAAGTTCCTCCAGCACAGTGGTGCCGCTGCGGGCGTAATTGCCGATGAAGGTTACGTTGGCTTCGGTCTCGATTGCGCTAACGAGATCGCGCGGGAAAGCTGCAAATGTCGCGAACGGTTCTTGCAGAATAACGCCCGCGATTTCCCAGTGACCCGTCGTCGTATCTTTGCCGGCAGATTTTTCGCGCATACGGCCGAAGCTCGCGCGAAAGCCACCGCGGGCTTTTTGACCAATGACCGCGCTAAGGCCAAGCATCTCCAGAATGCGCAGGCGCAGATCTGGTCGGTGCTCGAAGATGTGACCGAGCGTGTTCGCGCCCTGGTCGCCGTATTCCGCCGCATCAGGCGCGTCTCCGACTCCGACGCTGTCGAGCACGAGTAGGAGCGCGCGCACTACACGCCGATGGGATGCCACGCGGTCTTCATTTCTGTCGTGTCAATAATCCAGTAGGGATTTTCCCCTTCGGCTCCGAAGTAATCGCGCACGTCGCGGTGATAGTAGCGCTTCAGATTGATTGCGCTGCCGCTTTGCAATTCGACGCCGATTTTCTCATCGCCACTGGCATCGACGATCGCGTTCACGTCCATGTGGCTGGCAAAATGCGGGGCAAGCTCGGCGCGATCGCCCGCGAGGATGTTCACCACGCCGGCAGGAATGTCGCTGGTCGCAATGATTTCGGAAAACGTCAGCGCCGGGAGCGCGTTGGCGGTGGAGGCGAGGACAACGGCGGAGTTTCCGCTCGCGATAATCGGCGCAATGATCGAAACCAGCCCGAGCAATGCAGGTTCGTTGGGGCAAACCGCGACGACAACACCGGTCGGTTCTGGAATGGTGAAGTTAAAATGCGATGAGGCGACTGGGTTCACGGAGCCGAGGATTTGCGCGAATTTGTCCGTCCAGCCTGCGTAATAAACGAGCCGGTCAATCGCGGCGGTCACTTCGCGCCGCGCGCTGCCGACGGAAGAATCCGCGCGCGTCAGTTCCTCTTCGAGATCACGGTGTCGCGTCTCGAGCATTTCGGCGGCGCGATACAAAATCTGACCCCGCAGATACGCGCTGTTCTTCGACCATGCGGCAAAGGCGCCGCGCGC
>DAIRIE010000246.1:0-601 GCA_036809705.1 Chthoniobacterales bacterium | reverse complement strand
TTTTCACCGCGCACAAATTTGCCGCCGATAAACAGCTTGTAGGTCTTTTGCACGGCCAGCCGCGGCGATCTTTTGCGCATGAAGTCATGATTGCGTGCGCGCACAAAAAAGAAAATGCTAAACAACTCAGTGCATCGTTCCGAGAAAATCTACGTGGCGGGTCATGGCGGACTCGCCGGCAGCGCGCTTACGCGGCTCCTGCGCGCACGCGGTTTTGACAATGTGATTGGCCGTTCCCGCGCGGAACTCGACCTGCGCAACGACGAAGCCGTCACTGATTTTTTCGCTGAGGAACGGCCGCCGATCGTGCTGCTCGCCGCAGCCAGAGTCGGTGGCATCAAAGCTAACGCGGAGGCGCCAGTCGAGTTTCTGATCGAGAATCTCGAAATCCAGAACAACGTTTTGCGCGCCGCGCACGAATCCGATGTGCGTAAACTCATCTTTCTGGGCAGCTCCTGCATTTACCCGAAGTACGCGCCGCAGCCGATCCCGGAACGCGCGTTGCTCACCGGCGCGCTCGAGCCGACGAACGAAGCCTACGCGATCGCGAAGATTGCTGGCATTAAACTCTGCCAGGCTTACGTGCACGAGTACGGCGCGA
>DAIRIE010000245.1:0-3170 GCA_036809705.1 Chthoniobacterales bacterium | reverse complement strand
ATCGACGCATTTCCGACCTTGCTCGGGACGATCGATCACCTCCAAGGCATTCCGATTCAGCCGCGGACCGTCGGCGCCGAGGTTGACTTCAAGTTCTAGGAGCGGCCTCGCTGTCAGAATCGTTCTTGTTCGGTGAGCGATCATATCCTGCGCCTGTCTCGACCCTATTTGCTTTTCCTTGGTGATACGGTTGAAGCCAGCTACGCCAAAACCGCCTTTGGACTGCGGGACTGGGTGCCAGATCAATGCCTGGGAGAGTTTGCGTGTAAAGGCGGGACGGTAACGACAGGGTTGCCTTCGCTTACTCCGGAAGAAGCGTATGGCAAGGGCGCGCGCGGTCTTGTCATCGGCGTCGCCAATTCGGGCGGCTTCATTCCCGATGTCTGGATTCCTGCGCTGGTGCAAGCTTTAGAAGCCGGTCTGGATCTCGTTAGCGGATTGCACATGCGCCTGATCGATGTGCCCGAATTGAGAGCTGTGGCTGAGAATCAGGGTCGCAAGTTGATTGATGTGCGGCAGCCGCCGCCCCATATCCCGATCGCCAGCGGACGCAAACGCAGCGGCAAGCGATTGCTCACGGTGGGCACGGACTGCGCGCTTGGGAAAAAATACACCGCCCTCGCGCTTGCCCGCGCTTTCGCCCAGCGCGCCATCGCCGCCGATTTCCGCGCCACCGGCCAGACTGGAATTCTCATCGCCGGAAGTGGCATCGCGATCGACGCCGTAGTCTCAGATTTTGCCGCCGGCGCCGCAGAGATGCTGACTCCGGACGGGGCCGAGGATCATTGGGACGTAATCGAGGGCCAAGGCTCCTTATCGCATCCGGCCTACGCCGGAGTGGCGCTGTCGTTATTGCACGGGAGCCAGCCCGATGTGGTAGTGATTTGTCACGAACCCGGGCGAGAGCGGATCGTCGGGCACGAAGAGTATCTGCTGCCGAGCATTGAAGAAACCGTCGACCTGGCGCTGCGTCTCGGTCGTCGCACCAATCCTGCCATTCGTTGCGCGGGAATCTGTTTAAACACGCGCGCTCTGGATCCGGACGCAGCTGAGCGCGCGATGGCGGCGGAGAGCAATCGGCTCGGGATGCCGGTGGCTGATCCGATGCGCGGAGACCCACGATTTGAAACGCTGGTTGCGAACTGTCTGACTTGATGATTTTGCACAAGACCATTGCTGCATTGATCGCGCTTGCCGGCGCGACGTCGCTCTTCGGCGCACCGCCGACAGACTTCGAGCGAAGAGTGGAATCATTGCGCACCTCGCTCGGTGTGCCGGGCGTCTCAATTGCGATCGTGGAGAACGGCCACACGACGCTGGCGAAAGGCTTCGGCGTTCGGAAACTTGGACGACCAGAGCAAGTCGGTCCCGACACGATCTTCCAGACCGGCTCGACCGGAAAAGCGTTTACCGTCGCGGCGCTCGCCACGCTGGTCGATGCCGGAAAAATCAAATGGGACGACAAGGTCATCGACCACATGCCGGACTTCCGCATGTATGATGCGTGGGTCACGCGCGAGATGACCATCCGCGATCTGCTCGTGCACCGGAGCGGCCTCGGGCTCGGCGCGGGTGATCTGCTTTTTGTTCCGCGCAGCGATCTCTCGCGCAAGGAAACGGTGCGGCGCATCCGTTACATTAAGCCGGCGACGAGTTTTCGTTATGCCTACGCCTACGACAACATCCTCTATATGGCGGCGGGCCAGCTCATCGAAGAAGTGACCGGTCAGCCTTGGGAGAATTACATCAAGGACAAAATCTTCAAACCAGCGGGCATGCTCCATTCCACCGCCGAACACAGCGCCCGTCTAGCTACTCCTGATCGGGCCAATCCGCACGCGCGACTCAACGGCGCCATCCGCGGTCTCGGTGATCAGGAGCCGCTGGATGAAATGACTGATCGCGCGCAAAACATGGCCCCGGCCGGGGGTCTTGCCATCAGCGCAAACGACATGTCGCGCTGGCTGCTCATTCAGCTCGCGCACGGCCAGCTTCCCGATGACAAAGAGGCGCGGCTGTTCAGTAAAGAAGCTTCCGCCGAAATGTGGCAACCGGTGTTGCTCCAGGCCCTCACGCCGGTCCCGGAGAATTTGAAACCAACTCAGCCAATGTTCCAGACATATGCGCTCGGCTGGCAAGTGCAGGATTACCGCGGCGCCAGGATCATCTGGCATGGCGGCGCGGTCTTAGGCTCGTTAGCTGCAGTCGTGTTGCTGCCGGAAAAGAACATCGGCTTCTTCATCGCTGTGAATAGCGAAGAAGGAGAGTTTGTCCGCGGGCTCATGGACGAGTTACTCGATCATTATCTCGGACTACCTCTCGGCGATTGGCCGGAAAAGCTGCGCGCTTATAAAGCGGAGAAGATGGCCGAAGCGGTGAAACAATTTCAGAAGGAGACGGCAGCAGCGGCCGCGGTGGGGCCTTCGCTTCCGCTCGAGGGTTATGCCGGGGAATACAACGACCCGTGGTATGGGACGATCAAGATTCACCTCGACAACGGCAGCCTCGTTCTCGATTTCCCGCATGCCTTCGGCCTGCGCGCCGCTCTCGAGCATTGGCAATACGATACTTTCCGCACCCGCTTTGCCGAACGCGGGTTTGAGCCAGCCTATGTCACCTTCAATCTCGATGCTGCCGGCAAGATTGATCGGATCACGATGAAAGCGGTGTCACCGGTGGCCGATTTCAGCTGGGATTACCACGATCTTCTTTTCAAGCCGGTCGCGAATTCGTCGCCGCAGGAATAATGTTGGCACGCACCATCAGCCGAACACTATGAAAACCTTACTCGTCAGTTTATACCTCGTTAGTTTCACCTCCCTCGCCGTGGCAGAGCAAATCGCTTTCGATGTTCTCATCAAAGGCGGCACCGTTTACGACGGCAGCGGCGGTGAAGGTCGCGTGGCGGACGTGGCGATTCGCGGCGATCGCATTATCGGCGTCGGTGATTTTCACGACGCGCAGGCGAAAAACGTGATCGATGCGCACGGTCTCGCCGTCGCGCCAGGGTTCATCAACATGCTTTCGTGGTCGACGATTTCATTGCTCCAGGACGGACGTTCGCAGAGTGAGATACGCGAGGGGATCACGACCGAGATTCTGGGCGAAGGCTCTTCGATGGGCCCGCTCAATGACGAGATGAAGCAACGGATGATCGCCGAACAGGGCGA
>DAIRIE010000244.1:0-3287 GCA_036809705.1 Chthoniobacterales bacterium | reverse complement strand
CTCGTGCGCGGTGGCCGCGTGAAGGACTTGCCGGGTGTGCGTTATCACATCGTGCGCGGCACGCTCGATTCGCTCGGCGTCGATGGCCGGCGACGCAGTCGCTCGAAGTATGGTGCGAAGCGGCCGAAGGCGGGCGCGGAAGCTGCGCCGGCGAAAGGGAAGAAGTGATGGAATTTTCCGCCGTCATCCCGAGCGAAGCCGAGGGATCCCGCTGCAGTAGCTTAAAGGTAACGTCGCGGGATTCTTCGACTCCGCTTCGCTCCGCTCAGAATGACAGTCTCTTCCAGTCATGAGCCGTCGCCGCAAAGTTTATAAAAAAGAGGAGAAGGTGGACTCGCGCTACGGGAGTCCGGCAGTCGCGCGTTTAATTTCAACGGTTATGAAGCGCGGGAAAAAGTCGCTCGCGGAACGGATCGTTTATACCGCGATCGATAAGTCGCGCGAAGGGTCCGACGCGGTCGATCCGTTGGAGATTTTGAACAAGGCGCTGGATAACGTGCGGCCACGGCTCGAAGTGAAATCGCGACGAGTCGGTGGCGCAACATATCAGGTGCCGATGGAAGTGACGCCGGCGCGCCAGGTATCCTTAGCGATGCGCTGGATCGTGCAATACGCCGATAACCGCCGCGGTCAGCCCATGGCTCAAGCCCTGGCGCAGGAAATCAAAGACGCCGCGGCCGGGCAGTGGAACGCAATCAAGAAGCGCGAAGACACGCACAAAATGGCGCAGGCGAACAGGGCCTTTGCACATTTCCGTTGGTGACGATGATGAACACCTCCGCACCATTTTCTGTCATCTCGACCTGCCACGCTTTCATCCCGAGCGGCCACGCTGTCATCCCGAGCGAAGCCGAGGGATCTCTGATCATTTCTTTGTTCAGCAATGGAGAAGGAATATTTAGAGATCCTTCGACTCCGCTTCGCTCCGCTCAGGATGACAGGGTAAGTGGTCGCTCCGCGCGGGATGACAGGTGGGAAAGGGACGCGCCCCATTCGGCATTCGGCATTCAGCATTCAGTATTTTGATCATGGCTACTGCGACCATGGAAAAAAAAGCTGCCGCCTCCGCGAATCCGAATTCGCCGGAGCGGAAGTTCCCGCTCGAGCGCACGCGCAACATCGGGATTGCTGCGCACATCGACGCGGGCAAAACGACAATCACCGAGCGCGTCCTTTTTTACACGGGAATGATCCACAAGATGGGCGAGGTGCATGAAGGCACTACGGTGACGGATTGGATGGAGCAGGAACGCGAGCGGGGCATCACCATCACTTCAGCGGCGACGACGTGCAGCTGGTCGCAGAAGAAGGAAGAAGGCGTTTACAAAATTTTCGAGGGGATCAAGCAGCGCATCAACATCATCGACACGCCCGGTCACGTCGATTTCACCGCCGAAGTGGAGCGCTCGCTTCGTGTGCTCGACGGCGCGATCGCCGTCTTCGACGGCGTCGCTGGTGTGCAACCGCAATCGGAAACCGTCTGGCGGCAGGCGACGAAGTATAATGTCCCGCGGCTGGCTTTTATTAATAAGATGGATCGCGTCGGCGCCGATTTCGCGGCCTCGATCGACAGCATTCACAAAAAACTGGGAGCGAACGCGTGGCCGGTGCTCTTGCCGCTGGGAAAAGAAGATCAGCTTAAAGGCCAGCTCGATGTCATTAACAAGAAGGCGATTATATATTCCGAGAGCGATCAGCTCGGCTCGACCTATGAAGTCACCGAATTGCCGGAGGAACATCGCGCGACGGTAGAAAAAGCTTATGCCGAATTGGTGGAACAGATCTCCAACATCGATGACGAGATAGCTGAGCTCGTCATTCACGAACAGCCGGTCACGCCGGAAGCGCTGAAAGCGGGCATTCGCCGGCAAACTATCGCGAACAAATTTGTCCCAGTCATCGGCGGCTCGGCCTTGAAGAACATCGGCGTGCAATATCTGGTCGATGCCGTCGTCGATTACCTCCCAAGCCCCCTCGACATCCCGCCGGCAAAAGGCATGGAGCCGGACACGCACGAGCCGATGGCAGCGCCGACGGATGACAACGGCAAATTCTGCTCGCTCGCTTTTAAACTCTGGAGTGATCCTTTCGTCGGCAAGCTCGTTTTCTTTCGGGTTTACTCGGGAAGCTTGAGCAAAGGCGACACCGTTTACAATCCGCGCACGAACAAACGTGAGCGCATCTCGCGGTTGATACAAATCCAGGCCGACAAACGCGAGGACATCGAGACGTGTTACTCCGGCGACATCGCGGCCATCGTTGGGATCAAGAACATCACCACCGGTGACACGTTGTGCGATGAAGATCATCCCATCCTGCTTGAGCCGCCGTCGTTTCCCGATCCCGTTATCTCAATGGCGATCGAGCCGAAGACGAAGCTCGACCAGGAGAAAATGGCGACGGCGTTGCAACGCCTTGCTGAAGAAGATCCGACGTTCCGCGTTTACACGCACGAAGATACTGGCCAGACCATCATCGCCGGCATGGGCGAGCTGCATCTGGAGATCATTCGCGATCGCATGTTCCGCGAGTTCAAGGTCGATGCAAACGCAGGCAAACCGCAGATCGCATATCGCGAAACGATCACTGGCAGCGCGCATGGCGTTGGCAAGCTGATCAAGCAATCAGGTGGTCGCGGTCAGTACGGTCACGTGGAAGTCGATCTGCGACCGGGCGAACGCGGCAAAGGTCTGGTAGTTGAGAATAAGATCGTCGGCGGTGTGATTCCGCGTGAATACATCCCGGCAGTGAAGAAGGGAATTGAGGAAGCGATTTTAAATGGTGTGCTCGGCGGTTATCCCGTGATCGATGTCGAAGCGGACATCGTTTACGGCAGCTATCACGAGGTCGATTCGAATGAGCTCGCGTTTAAGCTGGCGGCGATCTTCGCCATGAAAGATGGTTTCAAGCAGGGCAAACCGATCTTGCTCGAGCCAATCATGAAAGTGGAGAACATCACCCCGGAAGAATTTCAGGGCGACATCATCGGCGATCTCAATCGGCGGCGGGCGCGGATCAATTCCATCGAAGCGCGCGGGAATCTGACCATCGTGCATGCCGAAGTGCCGCTGGCGGAAATGTTCGGCTACGCCACTGCCATCCGGTCGCTCTCGAAAGGCCGCTCCAGTTATTCGATGGAGCCGTCGCATTTCGAGCAGGTGCCGGCCAATCTTGTGAGCGCGATCCTTGACCAGAAGGAGACGAAATGACGAACGGCCAGCGCATTCGCATTCGCTTAAAGGCGTTCGATCATCGCATGCTCGATCAATCTGCGGTTGAGATTGTGG
>DAIRIE010000243.1:0-3314 GCA_036809705.1 Chthoniobacterales bacterium | reverse complement strand
CGCCAGGATTCATTTTTGATGTCAAACTGCACCAGCTCTTTTCCCATCATTCCACGCCGGCGAAATTGCTGCCGCTATCATTGCAACGAAAACTGCGGCTGGACAAAACAGCGCGCGTAGCGCTCACGCCCGAGGTCCAGCAGGATCTATGGGAAAGCTTCTGCCACCCGCTGCGGGTGCTCCAAGCGGCGGGTAAACTCGGTGTGCTGCTCCTCCAGTTATCTCCGGCTTTTTCCCCCCGCAAACATGCGTTGGGTCAACTTGAAGGAATTCTCGATCTCGCGCACGGGTACCGGCTTGCGATTGAACTGCGCAACCGCAATTGGTTCGGCCCAGAGCAGCTTGAGCAAACGCTCGCGTTTTTGCGGGGGCGCGGTGCGATTTTCGTAAATGTGGACGCGCCGCAGCACGACCACTTCACCATCGTGCCAAGCGAGATCGATGCGGTGACAAACCCGCAAGCCGCCTACCTCCGCCTGCACGGACGCGATCCAGCAGCCTACGTGAAAGGGCGCACAGTGGCGGAGCGATTCTGCTACGATTACTCCGATGCTGAGATCGACGAAGTGGCGCAACGAAGCAAACGCCTGGCGCGTGAGGCCAAACAAGTGCACGTCGTTTTCAACAATAACGCGCGCGATTATGCCCCGCACGCCGCGCTGAGATTGCGCAAAGCGTTGGGGCAGATCGTGCAGGTTCCGCCACGGACGGCGGAGTTGTTTTGAGCTAAAGTTCCCGCGTGGACGAAACGACGACGCACGCCGGTCCGCCCTTGCCCGGCCCGCTGGTCCGGTTGAAGCGCTGGTTCGCGGCGCATCATATGACTTTGATGACGCTAAAGGATACGCCGCATTCCATCGCGCTCGGTTCCGCGATCGGTATCTTTTTTAGCTTCACGCCGCTCTTGAGCCTGAAAACGCTGCTCTCTTTGGGCGTGGCCTGGCTGTGCAAATGCAACAAAATCGCCGCCGTCATCGCAGTGGCATTGCACGATGTGCTACTGCCGGTCATGCCCGCGATTTATTTGTGGCAATATAAGATCGGCATGCGCGTTCTGCATGGGCGACCAGCGCATCGCATCGCGTTTCACCACCTGGTTTGGGGCGATTTCACCCATTGGTCAGGATTTGTCCGCGTGGGCTGGCCGTTACTGCTGGGATCGTTTTTTTTGGCGATTCCTTCCGCTCTTGGGACCTATGTGATCATGCGCCTTCTGGTCAGCCGCGCGCGGAGTGATCGCGCACAGAGAGCGTAAGCTTTGCGGCCGCGGCGGCACGAGAGTTGCATCATAGATGTAGGCCGTCCGTCGGTTGAAATCCACCGCCGCAAATCTATGAAACATTTTTTCTCCGTCGTTTTCCCGAGCCTGTTGCTTTGCGCCTGCGCCGATATGCATGTCACCAACAGTCGCGTCGGCGCCGGTCATGCGACGTCAACGGTTGACGCGAAAGATTTCGGCTCCGGCGTGCACATGATCACGGCCAATTGTGGTGTCGGTGCATCTAATCCGCGCGCGATTTACATCCAGCCTTTCTGCATCGACACCGCCACGTTCAGCGGCGACGAAGCGCAAACCGACGGCGAACTGCCTATTCGCAAAGCATTGACTCCAGTGGAGTTTGCCGAGGATTTAAAGGAACAACTGGAGAAAATTGCGCCCGCTCGCGTTCTCAAGCCGCACGAATCACCTCGGGTCGGCTGGCTGGTGGACGGAAACTTTGAGGTCGTTGACGGTGGCAGTCCTGCGGGCCGCTATTTTCTCGGAGCGTTAGGCGTTGGGCGTTCCATCCTCGCATTGCATGTTCGCGTCACCGATGTGAAAAGCGGCATCGTCGTTTATGAATTCGACATGGCTGGCGGCAGCAAGCTCCAGGGCCGGCTAGGCACTGTCCGCGCGAGTGGCTTGGGCCGGGCGACGCATTTCGATCTTCAGAACGCCGCCGAGCGCGTTTATCTCACCCTCAGCGCCAACCCTTATCGCTATGGCGCGCGCGCGAACGTCAGCCTCCCGGAGTGAGCTTCGGGCGTTGTAAATCGACGCACGCTGTCTAACGTGCCGTTTTCTGGAACCGTGAACTTTCCTCGCAAATCTTCCGCTCTCACCTTTCTCGCGCTCAGTCTCCTGGCGCAAAGCGTATTCGCCGCCGCGCCATCGTTCCTCGTGATCGATTCACAAACCGGTCACGTTTTAATCGAGCAAAACGCCAGAGACAAACGCCAGGTTGGCAGCCTCACCAAAATCGCGACAGCGTGCGTAGTTCTCGATTGGGCGGAGAAAAAAGGCGGCGATCTCAACCAGCTTGCCACTCTCAGCGAGCCTGACTTTGCCGGTGTGGAGAAGAATGAACTCGGCTGGCAGGTCGGCGACGGCACATCCCTGCGCGATCTCCTTTATGCCGCGCTCGTGCAATCCGATAACATCGCTGCGAACGCGCTCGCTCGCAGCGTGGGCGAGACGTTGACTTCGACGGTCGCTGTCTCCGCCAACGCCCGCGCCACACCCACCGCGGTGTTCGTCGGACAGATGAACGCGCTCGCCAAAAGCCTGCAAATGGACCGAACCCGCTTCACTAATCCCACCGGTTACGATCAACGCGAACGCCCGATGCCATTTTCCACCGCGGTCGATCTGGCCCGGCTCACCCGCTACGCCATGAACAAAGCGAGCTTCCGCTTTTACGTTTCACAACGCGAGCGCGACATAAACTTTCAGCGCGCGGGCAAAACGCTGCACTACGTCCTGCGCACCACTAACGATCTGCTCGGCACCAACGGCATTGACGGCGTGAAAACCGGCCAGACAGCGCGCGCCGGCGAATGCGTCATCCTCTCCGCCAACCGCGAAGCTGAAGTCGTCAAGAACGGGGAGAGCGCAACTGTTTTTCCGCGGCACCTCATCGTCGTCGTTCTCGGCAGCAGTGATCGTTTCGGCGAAGGCGACCGCCTCGTTCGCCAGGGCTGGCAGCTCTATAATCAATGGGCTGCGGCCGGGCGCCTGGTTGACCCGAAGAGAACTCTGTAGTGTCGTGCCCCGCGCATGAAGACGCGGATCGGAATTCTGACCAGCGGCGGTGATTGCCCCGGCCTGAACGCGACGGCTTCGAGGGATTGCTCCCGCCCGGTGACTGGATGGTGCTCGATCGCAAGTGCACCGAGAATATCATGGCGCTCGGCGGCACGATCATCGGTACGACCAATCGCGGTCATTTCGTTTCCAAAGTCGCTGGCGGAGATCGCACCATTGTTCCCGAAGATGTGATTCGGAAAGCCAAATCCGTTTTGCACAAAACGCGTGTCGAAGCGCTAGTTATCAT
>DAIRIE010000242.1:1259-3355 GCA_036809705.1 Chthoniobacterales bacterium | reverse complement strand
CGGCGATGGAAGATTATCGGCTCGATATCATCATCGACCAGGGGCCGCAGGCGCGGAGTCTGCGGCTGCAATTGCCGAAGTTCACCCTCATCGGCGCGACCACCCGAGCGGGCATGGTGAGCGCGCCATTGCGCTCGCGTTTCGGCATGACGGCGCGGCTCGATTATTACTCCGCGGAAGAGATGCAGACGATCATCCTTCGCAGTGCAGGATTACTCGGGGTGGAGATCGACAGCGCGGGCGCGAGTGAAATCGCGTCGCGATCTCGTGGCACACCGCGCACCGCGAATAATCTGCTCCGCTGGGTGCGCGACTATGCGCAGGTGAAAGCGGACGGGAAAATCGATGCCGCCCTGGCCGATCGCGCGCTGGCCATGCTGGAGATCGATCGCGACGGCTTCGATGAATGGGACAAGCGGATCGTCGAAACCCTGATTCACAAATTCAATGGCGGACCCGTGGGTCTCAACTCGTTAGCTGTGGCAGTGGGAGAAGAAGCGGGCACGCTCGAGGAAGTGAACGAGCCGTATCTCATCATGGAAGGTTACATCAAGCGCACCCCGCAAGGCCGCGTCGCCATGCCGAATGCGTATCGCAAGCTCGGGCTCAAGCCGCCAAGCGGCGCGCAGCAGCAATTGCTGTAGCCGCGGTTGTTCGAATTCGCTCACACCATCAGTAATCTGCTTTTCTTCCACACCATCTTGCTGGCAGAATCGTTGCCTAACAAAACGCAACCCGCTTATGACAACACGAATATTTCTCGCCGGCATCCTTGGCGGAATCGCCATGTATATCTGGACCACCCTAGCCCATACCGTTCTGCCGCTCGGCGAAGTGGGGGTTCGCGAAATGAAGAACGAATCAGCCGTTGTCGATGCCCTGCGAGGTAATGTCGGTAACGGTGACGGACTTTTCCTCTTCCCTGGTCTCGGCCCAACTCCCAGCCGGGAAGCGAAGCACGAAGCCATGCGTCACATGGGTGAGAAGCTGGCTAATGGTCCGTCCGGCTTTCTCGTCTACCACTCGCGACGCCCGCTCAATTTCCCCCGACTCCTGGTTACTGAATTCGCCACCGAACTTGTCCAGGCTTTGCTTGTCGTCTTTCTGCTGGCCCAGACCCGGTTGATGAGCTTCGGCGCCCGCGTCGGCTTCGTCTCCATGGCCGGAATTCTGGCCGCCATTACCACCAACATCTCCTACTGGAACTGGTATGGCTTCCCCAAACACTATACCGCTACCTATATGTTCATCGAGATCGTCGGGTTCATCATCGTCGGAATCGTCAGCGCACTACTCCTTAGAAACCGGCAGCTGGCTCCTCCGGTTACTGCGTAACAGATAATCCGCTGCGCATTTCCTCCTCGGCCGCGGCTCCGGATTTACCTAGACGCTACTGCGCTTTGTGTTCATCCACGGCAACGATCTGCATTTCGTTGTCGCCACCTGCAACCAGAGACAGGCTCTTCATCACTTTGCCGGAAGCTCGCTTGGAGCCGTTCCGGAGCTCATAGCGAAGGGGGAAAACGAACTCGATTGCTGCACCGCTTCGCCGTTTGACCTGTATGTCTCCATCAAGCCAGAAGCGGCGCTCGGGCCATTGCCGATCATAACGGACAAGATCTCGCTCGATCCGTTCCCGAGAGACGTTGCGGGCGCCGAAGTAGTCCACCTGCGGGGCGAAGAATTCCAGCTCGGACCCGATGTGTGGGTCGAGCCCGGCGAGAATGAATGCGGCCACGTAGTTGCGCATCGCCTCGGAAAGGTTGTCTTCAGCGTTCACCTGCGAAGAAGCGGTCTCTTGCGCACCAGAGGAGGACTCGGGGGGAGCAGTCGATCCCGGTGCGTTGGCCGATAAGGAGGGCGCTGCTGCGGTGGGTGCGGCTACTTGTTTTGCTTTCGTAGAATGGCTGGCACCCGCTTGCTGCACAAACTCCATCTCACCGCTTCGTAAACGCCGCCAATTGCCGGAGAGCACCTTGGGGGGTGCTTCAGATGCAGGCGCCAAGATTGCCAGTTCCCTGCTAGTCGCGGCGTCGAGCTTTCCCGTAATGGCGAGGCCGTGACGAATTTGATAGCGAGTCACGGCGGCCGCAGTT
>DAIRIE010000242.1:0-1249 GCA_036809705.1 Chthoniobacterales bacterium | reverse complement strand
CTTCCGGTCGGATTCCCGCGGTAAAATCCCTCCGCTTGCAAGCGAGCCTGGGCTTTGGCGATGTTCTCGTCCGCGCGAGCGGAGATGCAGAGCGCGAGAAAGGTGAAGGTAAGGAGCGATCGTGTCACACTTGCCTATCGCACGTCGCCTCGCGCACGGCGGCACCGTGCGTTAGCTGCGCTTGGCGCCTCGACTGGCGAACTTCCTCTACATTTCAGCGCCACCGTAATTAGCTCAGGGTCGGGTACAGAAAAAACGCTCCGCGCCAATGACGCGGAGCGTTTTTAAGTAGTGGCTTGAGTTACGCCTTGTCAGCCGCGGGCGCTTTCGACATCGAGGAACTCGAGATGTCTTCCGCGCCGGCGTTCTTAAGGATCTCTTTCGCGCGATCTTTCCTGTCGCCGTCATCAGCGTGAACAGCGATGAAGTAGTTACCCGTCTTCAACTTGTTCTCGTATTGTTTGGCTTCGATCTCAGGAATTCCCATCCCTACAAGGGCGCCTACCAATCCGCCTGTGCCCGCGCCGATGGCCGCGCCGCTGAGCGCCGCCATGATGGGGCCCGCAGCAATGAACGGCCCGATGCCGGGAATGGCGAGAGCGCCTATCCCAGCGAGCAGACCGAGGACTCCGCCGGTGACGCCTCCCGCCGTTGCGCCAGTGGTGGCACCTTCAGGCGCCTTGGTCGCTTTGACGTGGCCAATGTCATGTTTGCCTTCGCTATCCGGCAACAAGACTGAAATTTCTGAGGCTGGAAAGCCCGCGTCCTGCAGGCCTTCGACGACTCGTTCCGCTTGTGAGTGAGATTTAACAATTCCGAATACTGATGTTTTTGCCATAGTTGTTTGTTCCCTTTTCTTCGTTATTTCGAAGTCTTAACTTCGAGCTGATTGTCGATCTTCGCATTACCAGCGGCCGCTTGAGCCAGCTCGGCAATCTTTGTTTTCTCGGCATCGCTCTTGACCGGCCCGCGCAAAGTCACCACGCCATCGGCGGTGATGATTTTGACGTTCTTAGCCATGCTGGAGAGTGAATGCTCTTTCACCACGGCGCGACGGATCGCGGCCGTAGTTTTGACGTCCTCGGAACTGTTGGATTGATCGCCGGAGGTCTTCGTTTCGCCCGAGCGATCCCGTTGGTTTTTGCCGGTATTATCGGCCGAGGGTGTGTCCTGCGCCGCCGCGCCGAGCGCGCAGCCGGCGAGGCAAAGCAATGATAGAATAGTTCGTTTCATATGGTTGTGTTAGGAG
>DAIRIE010000241.1:0-3416 GCA_036809705.1 Chthoniobacterales bacterium | reverse complement strand
GGCAGGCCTTTGTCAGGGCGCTGTACGCGGCCGGCGGCTACGCGGCGATCGATCGGGCCTACCGGACGCCGCCGGCGTCCACCGAGATTCACTTACCAGCAGCGATGCCGATAGTAAACGCGCCGTCCGTGCCACCGGTAGTAAGGCCGGTAGCCGACGCCGTAATAGACGCCCGGTGAGTAGTAGGGCGCGCCGTATGGATAATAGCCGTACGGGTAGTAGCCCGGATAATACGCGACCGGCAGCGGCAGGCCGATGCCGATATTGAAGAAAACGCGAGCCTCAGACTTAGGCGCCCCGGCGCCAAGGAATCCCGCGGCGACAATGGCGATTAACAAGAGCTTTTTCATTCTGTCACCTCCTTCTGAATTAATTTAACCGAAGAGACAAGCAGGAGTTGCAGCAAGGTCATCCCGAACGCAGCGAAGCGAAGTCGAGGGATCCCGAAGAAGCTAACTTAAAGGGCGCGCCACGGGATCGCTTGACTGCGCTCGGGATGACGTGTCCGGGGCGTAACCGGTCACACAAACGTCGTTGCCGATGCGCTCGTATCGCGGACGCGCAAGCCGAACCGCGTTAGCTGTGGACGCCGCACCGTTTCCGCCAAAGGCGAGCACATCGCCTCCGGTGAAAAGCGGCGTGAGGTAAATCTGGAACTTGTCGATCAGGCGTTCATCGAGCGCCTGGGTCAGCACTTCGCCGCCGCCTTCGATCAGTACGCTCAGCACTTCGCGCTTGCCTAAATCGCGCAGCACGGAAGCGAGCGATTGATTGCGGCAAACGAGGGTGCGTTCGCGATGCGAATCCTGGAAAACTGTCGCGCTCTTCTGCAGCCGCCCGCTTCTGGTGAGAACAACGCGCCAGGGCTGCTGGCCGCGCCTGCCGGTCGTTAATCGCGGATTATCGGAGCGAATAGTCTCGGCGCCGACAAGAATGGCGTCGACTTCCGCGCGAAGTTTTCGGGCATGCGCGCGCGCGGCAGGCGAGCTGAGCCACTGCGATTCACCCGGTGGACGAGTGAGGCGGCCATCGAGGCTCATAGCGCATTTGGCGATGACGAACGGCTTGCCCGTGACTATCCATTTATTGAACGCTTCGTTGAGCTGGGTGCATTCTCTTTCCAGAATGCCGGTGCTGACCTCGATCCCCGCTTTGCGCAGGAGCTCGATACCGTGCCCACAATGCCGCGGATTGGGATCGGCGGCGCCGATGACGACGCGCTGAATCCCGCGCTCGATGATGTACTCGGTGCATGGCGGGGTGCGACCTTGGGTGGAACAAGGCTCAAGCGTGAGGTAAAGCGTAGCAGATTTCGTCTGGGGCACCCGCCTCAGACAATCGACCTCCGCGTGCGGCGCGCCGGCCCGAGCATGAAAGCCGCGCGCGACGATGCGCTCGCCGCGGACGAGAACTGCGCCGACGGCGGGATTCGGACTCGTTTGCCCCAGCGCCTTCTTCGCCTCGGTCAGGGCAGCTCGCATAAATTTTTCGTCGCCAGACTGAGCGGGCATTCCGGGACTGTAGGTGCAGCTATGGCGGCTGGGCAAGCCGAAGCACAGCTAGCGCCGGCCATTGTCCGCGCAAAACTGTCGCTAGTTTTGGATTTGTTAAATACCTCAGGCGAGCAATAATGTCTCGCATTCGATCAATCTTCGACCGGCCTAAAAATCTCAATACACTTGAAGACAACTACTTATGTTGATGCCGATGCCGTGGCATCTCCAAAGCTTATTCTGTGCATGGAAAGATTTTCACAGAAAGGAATCTACACATTATGAGCATCATTCGTTATCAAAGTCCGGCGACTCCCTCCCTGAGCGGCGTGGATCGCTGGAGCAATCTGCGCGACGAGCTTGACTCGCTCTTCGAGCTGCCGTTCTGGTCTAATTTTCAGCGCCAGACGCAGCTCTTTAGCGGTTGGTCTCCCGCGCTCGATATTTACCAGAACAACGACAACGTGGTCGCGCGCGCCGAGCTGCCCGGCGTGCGGAAGGAGGACATCGAAATCTCCCTCCATGACGGCATGCTGACCATCAGCGGCGAGCGCAAGTCCGAAACGGCCGAAGGCGATCAAGCGGAACGCAGTGAGCGTTATATTGGTAAATTCCGCCGCAGCGTTTCACTGCCCACGCAGGTGGATGCGAACAAAGTCTCGGCCAGCTATCGCGACGGCATCCTCACGGTGACGTTGCCGAAAGCGGAGGAAGCCAAGCCGAAGCAGATTCAGGTCAACGTCGAGTAAAAGAGAAAGGACAACTTCATTATGAACACACTAGTTCGCGAAAATCGCGGTAACAGCGTTCAGCAACGGCCGGAGCAGTTTGTCATGCCGGCCGCGAGCGTGCGCGAGGATGGGGACAATTACATTCTCAAGGTGGAGATGCCGGGCGTTAACAAGGAAGGTCTCGACATCGCGGTGGAGAATAACGAGCTGACCATCACGGGGAGGCGCGCGCTGCCCCAAATCGATGGCGCGTGCATTCATCGCGAGTCGCGCGCGGAGAATTTCCGGCGCGCCTTCGAGCTCGACCCGAGTATCGATACCGGCAAGGTCGGGGCGAAAATCGAGCAGGGCGTTCTCACTCTCACGCTGCCGAAAGCGGAGCAGGTGAAGCCGCGCAAGATCACAGTCGAGTAAGCTGACCCGCCGAGGAAAATGCGAAGGCCGCGCATCGAAAGGTGCGCGGCCTTTTTTCCTTTTTGCTTGGCGAAGCGAAGTTGCCGCTTTACTAACAAGTCTCGCACTATGCCCGTTAAAACCGAAGAGAAGCCCGCGGTCGACAAACTGACTGCTGCCCGCGACAAAAATCTCGATCTCGCCATTCAGCAAATCGCCAAAGACTACGGCGACGGCGCGATCATGCGGCTGGGCGACGAGAAGATCGTCGATATCGACGTCATCCCCACGGGCAACATTCTCATCGATCGCGCGCTGGGTGTAGGCGGCTTTCCCCGCGGTCGTGTGGTCGAAGTTTTCGGGCCGGAATCGTCGGGCAAAACCACGCTCACGCTCACCGTTATCGCCCAGGCGCAGAAACGCGGCGGACTGGCGGCGTTCATCGACGTCGAGCACGCGCTTGACCCGCAATACGCGCGCAAGCTCGGGGTAAATCTCGACGATCTCCTCGTTTCGCAGCCGAGCTCGGGCGAAGAAGCGCTGCGCATTTGCGAGACGCTGGTGCGTTCCAATGCCCTGGATGTTATCGTGCTCGATTCGGTCGCGGCGCTGGTGACCAAAGCGGAACTGGAGGGCGAAATCGGTGATGTTACCGTCGGTGCGCAAGCACGGTTGATGAGCGCCGCGCTGCGCAAATTGACTTCGCTGATTTCGAAAGCGCGAACCTGCTGCATTTTCACCAACCAGATCCGCGAGAAGATCGGCGTCATGTTCGGCAATCCCGAGACCACTCCGGGCG
>DAIRIE010000240.1:1749-3450 GCA_036809705.1 Chthoniobacterales bacterium | reverse complement strand
GGGAATGACGTCCGCGACGAAGCTACGGTCGATTGTCGATAACGCTGAACATCTCCTAGCGATCGAGCTCATCGCAGGCGCCGAAGCGCTGGAGCATCGGCGGCCGCTGAAAGCCGCCGCGGGTGTCGAACGCGCCTACGCTACGGTCCGAAAATATTCGGCGCCATTGCTCGCAGATCGTTCGCTTGCTAACGAATTCGCGGCTATTGCGTCGGCCATCCGGCGCGGCGAATTTGATGCCGAGGAGGAAAATCGATGAGCGGAAAACGAGCGATTCGCGCGCCGCGCGGCAGCGAGCGCAGTTGCAAAGGCTGGCACCAGGAAGCGGCGCTCCGCATGTTGATGAACAACCTCGATTCCGAAGTCGCGGAAGCGCCGGAGCGCCTCGTCGTTTACGGCGGCACCGGGCGGGCCGCGCGCAATTGGGAATGCTTCGATGCCATCGTCCGCTCACTGCGTGAACTCGAGAACGACGAGACGCTGCTGGTGCAATCGGGAAAGCCCGTCGGCAAATTCCGCACCCACGATGAAGCGCCGCGGGTGCTGATCGCGAACTCGAATCTCGTCGGTCATTGGTCGAACTACACCGAGTTCAACAAACTCGAGCGGCTCGGCCTGACCATGTATGGGCAAATGACGGCTGGCTCCTGGATTTACATCGGCAGCCAGGGAATCGTGCAGGGCACATTCGAGACGTTCGCGTCGGCCGCGGAGAAACACTTCGGCGGGAAACTCGAGGGCAAGCTCATCGTCAGCGGCGGCCTCGGGGGGATGGGCGGCGCACAACCGCTCGCTGCCACAATGAACGGCGCCTGTTTCATCGGCATCGATGTCGATCCCGCGCGCATCGAGAAGCGTCTCGCCACGGGTTACTGCGATCACATCGCGCACTCGCTGGATGACGCGCTGCGCCTGGTGGATGAAGCGCGCAAAACAAATCGCGCTGTTTCCGTCGGCTTGGTCGGGAATTGCGCTGACGTTTTGCCGGAAATAGTGAGGCGAAACGTCGTGCCGGATTTGCTCACCGACCAGACCAGCGCGCACGACGCGCTCAATGGTTACGTGCCAAACCGGATGTCGTTAGCTCAGGCCGTGGCGCTGCGCGCGAGCGATCCCGAGGAATACATCAGACTCTCCATGGAAGCGATGGCGGAGCACGTCCGCGCCATGCTCGACTTGCAAAAGCGTGGCGCGATTACCTTCGACTACGGCAACAACATTCGAACCCAGGCAAAAAAGGCCGGCGTGGAAAATGCCTACGACATTCCAGGTTTCGTCCCCGAGTACATCCGGCCGCTTTTTTGTGAAGGCAAAGGTCCGTTTCGCTGGGTCGCGCTCAGCGGCGATCGGCAGGATATCGCGCGCACGGACGCACTCGCTCTCGATCTTTTCCCGGAGAACAGAATCCTCGCGCGCTGGATGAAGCTGGCGCAGGAGAGAATTCATTTTCAGGGATTGCCGGCGCGCATCTGCTGGCTCGGCTTTGGGGAACGCGCGGAGTTTGGCGTCGCCATCAACGAACTCGTGCGCAAAGGCGAGTTAAGAGCGCCAATTGTCATCGGCCGCGATCATCTCGACACCGGCTCGGTGGCTTCGCCATTTCGCGAAACCGAAGCTATGCTCGACGGTAGCGACGCCATCGCCGATTGGCCGCTGCTCAATGCACTGCTTAACTGCGCGAGCGGCGCGACCTGGGTAAGC
>DAIRIE010000240.1:0-1739 GCA_036809705.1 Chthoniobacterales bacterium | reverse complement strand
TTGCTGAACGCGCTGGTGAACACCGCAGCCGGCGCCTCCTGGGTTTCCATCCACAACGGCGGCGGTGTCGGCATCGGCTACTCGCAACACGCAGGCATCGTTGTCGTCGCTGATGGCACCGACAGCACCAAGCGCCGGCTCGAACGCGTGCTCACCAGCGACCCTGGCATGGGCATTTTGCGGCACGCCGACGCGGGTTATTCGCGCGCAATGGAGTTTGCCGAAGGCGCCGGCATCGACATTCCAGTCCAACCGATGTCACGCGATTGAGCATGAAGACGCTCATTGAATGCGTGCCGAATTTTTCCGAAGGGCGCGACGCGGAAATTATCCGGCAGATTACGGAAGCTATTAAGTCTGCTGATGGCGTTTCGCTGCTTGATGTCGATCCGGGCGCGAGCACGAATCGCACCGTGGTGACTTTCGTCGGTGCGCCAGATACGGTGGTGGAAGGCGCGTTTCGCGGGATCCAGAAGGCGGCGGAGTTGATCGACATGCGGAAGCACACGGGAGCGCATCCGCGAATGGGTGCGACGGATGTTTGCCCGTTCATCCCGGTGAGCAATGTGAGTTGGGAGGAACCAATCGCGTGCGCGCAGAAGCTGGGCAGACGAGTGGGGGATGAACTTGGGATTCCGGTTTATCTTTACGAGCGGGCGGCGAAGAATCCGGCGCGGGCGAATCTCGCGGTCATTCGCGCGGGCGAATACGAAGGGTTCAGCGAGAAGATAAAGCAACCGGAGTGGAAGCCGGATTTCGGGCCGGCGGAGTTCAACGAAAGGGCCGGCGCGACAGCGATTGGCGCGCGCGATTTCCTTATTGCTTACAACGTAAATCTGAACACGCGATCAACTCGGCGAGCTAATTCGGTCGCGTTCGATGTGCGGGAAAATGGGCGTGTCAAAACCGAGGACGGAACACCAACTGGTAAGCCGGTGCTCGACGAAAAAGGCGAGCCGGTGCGCGTGGCTGGTATGTTGAAGCACGTGAAAGCGATCGGCTGGTTCGTCGAGGAGTACGGAACGGCACAGATTTCGATGAATCTAACGGACATCGCGGAGACACCGCTGCACGCTGCGTTCGACGCCTGCTGCGAAGCGGCTGCCAGGCGCGGGCTCCGCGTTACCGGGTCGGAAATTGTGGGAATGATCCCGAAGAAAAGTCTGCTCGATGCCGGCCGATATTTTTTGCGGAAACAGAACTGGTCGGAGGGCGCGGCGGAAGAAGAGCTGATCGAGATGGCGATTCGTTCGATGGGTTTGAGTGAGCTAAAGCCGTTCATCCCGAGTGACAAGATCATTGAGCTGAAGATTGAAGCGGCCCCCCCGACGAAGAAATCGCTCCTGCAGCTGAACCTCCGGCATTTTTGCAATGAAACGCTGAGCGATTCACCGGCGCCTGGCGGTGGATCGGTGGCGGCGCTGCTTGGCGCGGTTGGTGTCTCGTTAGGAGGAATGGTAGCAAATTTGTCCGCGGGCAAACGCGGTTGGGAAAAGCAGCTGTCGTATTTCAGCGATTGGGCGGTGAAAGCGCAGCAGCTCAAGGATGAGTTGTTGTCGCTCGTCGATGAAGATACGGCTGCGTTCAATCAGGTGATGGCGGCGTTCGGATTGCCGAAGCAGTCGGCGGAAGAGAAAACGGCGCGGACGAAGGCGATCGAGGCAGCTAACAAGAATGCGACGGAAGTTCCGCTGCGCGTGATAGAGACGGCGTTCAAAGCTTATGCGCTGCTGGAGGAG
>DAIRIE010000239.1:0-3478 GCA_036809705.1 Chthoniobacterales bacterium | reverse complement strand
CCCTTGACACTGAAGCGCAAGTCCGTGCCGGGCCCGCTGATCTCGACCCGGTCAATTTTCTCCATCAATTTTTTCAGCGCCTTCATTCCCGGCTGAAGCTTGCGATAATCGAGCGTGCAGACATCAAAGAAAAAATCTTCGAACGCTTCCGTGCTCATGCCCGCGAGCTGCGCCATGGCCGGCGTCGGCCAGCGCAAAACCACCCATTTCGTTTTCTTGACGCGATGGTCGATGACGGCGCGCATCTTTTTCGCCACCAGCTTCATTCGATCGACCGCCACGTCTGACATTTCAGTGATGTTGTGGCTGCCGCGCACCGCGATGTAGGCGTCCATTTGCTTCATCCGCGCGAGCTCGTGGCGCGCCGCGAGATTGAGCTGCGCTTCGGCCGCTTCGCGCGTAATCTCGCGGCTGACGGTGGCGTGGTGCAATTGCACGAACGGAATCGCGCCGCGTTTTCGCGCCGCTCGCACCAGCGCGATGGTCATCTCGTCCGGCACGTCGAATGACTCGATCAGCACCTTTTCGTTTCGCTTTAGATCGGTGGAATAGCCGATGAGCACTTCCGCCAGTTGGTTCAGCCGTGGGTCCTGCATAAGCCGCTTATGATTCCATTGCGGCAAATCGTTGCAACCTCCGGGCGTTGCCGGGGCAATCCGGTAGCGCACACGTCTCGCGTGCTGGTTTCGGCGTCCCGCCGAAACAATCTTTTCTCAGGGTCGGAGTTTATCGCGAATAGTGGAGCGTTGCGAGAAATGCGCGAAGGCCGAGGACGCCTTCGCCAGCACGCGAGACGGGTGCGCTACCCAGAGCAGCTCTACGCTTTTGTGGAAACGAAACGCGCCGCGAACGCGCCATCAAAACCGTCGCGAAACGGCAGCGCGCGTTCGATTTTGTCGAGTCGTAATCGGGGAAAGTCTTGAGAGAGCCGTTGCACCACGGCTTCGTTTTCCTCGCGCTCGACACTGCACGTGCTGTAAACGAAAACGCCGCCCGGTTTCAATAACGGCAGGACTGCGCGTGTGATCCTGAGCTGTTGCTCTCGCATGTGCGCGAAATCGCCCGGCCGCAATCGCCAGCGCACGTCGATCCGTCGGCGCATCACGCCGGTGTTGGTGCACGGCGCGTCGAGCAGAATGCGGTCGAACTGAGGTGCGTCCATGTCGCCGCACAGCCAGTCATGTTGCATCGGGCGAACAACGGCGACCCCGAGGCGTTCGATATTTTCCCGGAGTCGCTCCAGTCGCAATGAATCGCGGTCGCAGGCCACGATCTCGCCGCGGTTCTGCATCAGCTCAGCGAGGTATCCGCTTTTTCCCCCGGGCGCAGCGCAGGCGTCGAGAATGCGCTCGGCGGGCTGCGCCTGCAGAAGCCGGCAGGCGAGCGCCGTGCTTGGATCCTGGATGTAACAATCGCCAGCCGCGAGCGCTCGCGCCGGAACCGCTGCCAGGTGCACGAAGTGCGGGTCAGCTGGCAGGGCAAGACTGCCGGGATTTTCTCGCACAAAATCCGGAACCGTCTTGCGCAAACCGTTCACTCGGGCATAAAGCGCCGCCGGGCGATTATTCCAAAGGCAGAGCTCGGCCGTTTGATCGCGCCCAAATTCTTTTTCCCAACGTTCAACCAGCCAATCGGGATGCGAACATTGCGTCGCCAATGGCTGCGCCCGCGCACTTTGAAGGAGCTCTTCCTTTCGGCGCACCGCTGAACGCAGTACGCCGTTGATCAGTGCGCGCTGCGGCTTGCCCGCGACCGCAACGGTTTCGAACACAGCTGCGTGCTCAGGCGTTTCCAGCAGGAAAAGCTGGTAAAATCCGAGCCGGAGAATATCGCGCGTGCTGCCGTCGATGCTGCCGTGCCGCAAACACCCGATCCAGAAATCGAGCAGGCTGAGATTGCGCACGACGCCGTAGAACAGTTCCTGGGCAAACGCGCGATCAGGTGCGCTCAACTCGCTTTTGGCCAGCGCGCTTTGAAAAATTTCGTCGGCAAACTCGCGACCTCCGCGCCAACGTTGCAGCAAATGCAAGGCGATGGCGCGAGCAGAGCCGTGAATTGTAGCGGCGGTTTGTGACCGCCGAGATTTTTGCATGGCGCGTTCGGCCGTCACAGACCGCCGCTACAGTGTCACGATGGCGTGACCGGCGCGCGACCGATGGAGTGATAACGGAAGCCGACTTTGGCCATCGTCGCCGGATCAAACAAATTACGGCCGTCAAAAATGATCGGCGTCGTCATTTTCTCTTTCACGATGGCGAGATCGACATTGGCGAACTGGGACCATTCCGTGGCGATGACGAGCGCTTCGGCGCCTTCCACGGCATCGATCGCGTTTTCGCAGAAACGCGCGCCTTTAATCGTTTCCACTTCGCAGGCGCGCTCGGTCCCTTTCGGATCGTAAACAGAAACGTGCGCGCCTTCGCGCAGCATGTCGGCCACGAGATCGATCGCGACGGAAGAGCGGATGTCGTCCGTGTCCGGTTTGAACGTGAGTCCCCAGACCGCGATTTTCTTTTCCCGCAGCACCCACAGCGTGTCGCGAATTACCTTCAGGAATCGGTCCTTTTGCGCCGCATTGATACGTTGCACTTCTTTCAACAATGTAAACGGCACCCCGAGGTGTTCGCTGATGGTGATGAAAGCGGCGATGTCTTTCGGAAAACAGGAGCCGCCGTAGCCGATGCCGGCGTTGAGAAAATTGCGGCCGATGCGCCGATCCATCCCGATGCCATCCGCCACTTTCTCGATATCAGCGCCGCTCGCTTCGCAAATGGCGGAAACAGCATTGATGTAGGAAATCTTGAGCGCGAGAAACGAGTTAGCCGCGTGTTTGATCAGCTCGGCGCTGTTCACGTCAGTGACGAGAATGGGCGCCATGAACGGCTCGTAAACTTTCTTCATCAAATCGACCGCATGCTCGCTCTGCGCGCCGATGACGATGCGGTCGGGGTTCATCAGATCGCTGACCGCGCAGCCTTCGCGCAGAAATTCCGGGTTGCTAACGACGTCGAACTTGGCGCCGCGGCGATTGTAGCGCCGGATCGATTCGGCCACTTTCTCGCCCGTCTTCACCGGCACGGTGCTCTTGTCCACGATGACGCGGTAATCAGTGAGAACGCCGGCGATCTCGCGCGCAACCTTTTCGATGAAACTCAAGTCGACGCTGCCATCAGCCTGCGGCGGAGTGGGCACCGCGATGAAGATGATCTGCGAATTCTCCACCCCTTCCTTGATGCTGCCGGTGAAGCGGAGCCGTTGCGCCGCGACGTTGCGATGGATCAATTCTTCCAGCCCCGGTTCGTAGATCGGCACCTTGCCTGCGCGCAGCATCTCGATTTTGCGCGGATCGTTATCGACGCAAACGACATTGTGACCGACTTCGGCGAAACACGCGCCGGTGACGAGGCCGACATAACCGGAGCCGACGATTGCTAAGTCCATAAGGTAGGAAAACCGGACAGGATTAACAGGATTATGC
>DAIRIE010000238.1:706-3484 GCA_036809705.1 Chthoniobacterales bacterium | reverse complement strand
CCGACGATCAATACCAGGTCATCCTCGAAGCCGAAGACCAGGCGCGCACGTCACCGCAGGATTTTCGCCAGATCTATGTGAAGCCCGACACCGGCAATACCATGATTCCCATTCGCGCCGTGACAAAGGCTGAGGAAACTCTTGGGCTCGACTCCGTCAATCACCTCAATCAGTTCACCGCCGTCACCTTCGGGTTCGACATCAAGCCTGATGTCGCGCTCGGCGACACCATTAACTACATCGAGAAGGCGGCGGCCGACGTCCTCCCGGCGAGCGTGCATGGCGAGCTACAGGGCGAAGGACTCGTTCTCCAGCAGCTATTCCAGGCCCTGCCTTATCTTGTTATCGCGGCGCTCTTCGTCATGTATGTCATTCTCGGCATTCTTTACGAGAGCTATGTGCATCCCGTCACTGTCCTTTCCACTTTGTTCCCGGCAGTAGTTGGCGGACTTATGACGCTCTGGCTTTTCAATAGCACCTTGTCGCTCTACTCCGTCATTGGCCTCTTTCTGCTCATGGGCATCGTGAAGAAGAACGGCATTATGATTGTCGATTTCGCGCTGCATCGCCTGGATGAAGGTTACGAATGGCGCGAAGCGATCCATGAAGCCAGCGTGGAACGTTTTCGCCCTATCATCATGACCACTCTCGCCGCCCTCATGGGTGCGCTGCCTATCGCGCTCGGCGTCGGCGCGGATGGTTCATCACGGCGTCCGCTGGGTCTCGTTATTGTCGGCGGCCTTATTGTTTCGCAACTACTCACGCTCTACATCACTCCAGTTATCTATCTCTGGCTCGAGTGGTTCCAGGAGCATGTGCTCGACCGCGTGCCATTCCTCCGCAGCACCCATTCTCACGAGCACGACTTGGGCAAACCTGCGCAGCCGGCTCCCGCCGGCGCAAGCTAAGAGCACTTGGCTAGTCGTTCGTCGTTAGCTTCGTAGCTTGGCACCGGAGTTTCGGAAGGAAAGAAAAACCGCGGGAACGTTGCCGTGCCCGCGGTTTGTGCAAACTGCGACTCGTTAGTTAATTACGGTGTCGGGCTCGCTTCCGCTGAAGACGAGCTGCTCTTGGTCGATTTCGAGGAGCTGCTCTCGCCTGTGTCTGAGCTCTCGGTCGTGCTGCGGTGTTTGGCGCGAGTGGTGGTCGCTTTCTCGCCTCCCGTAGAAGTGCTTTCTTCGGCCTTCTCCGTCGTGCTCGAGCGCGTCGAACTGCTGCTCAGATCGCCCGGTGTCGTTCCCGCTCCGGGTGAAGCGGACGAACCTTCATGATGATGCCTGCCTCTGCTGCCGGGCGAGGTGGTTTCCTCCGTGGAAGTGGAGCTTTCGCTCGAGCTGCTTCGCTCGCTCGCGGTGGCGGATGGTGTTGCGCTGGCGTGCCGCGCGGCTGCTGTCGCGCTGCTGCGCGCTTTTGCTGTTGCACTTGGCGAAGCTGTCGCGCTCGGTGTGGCTGTGGCAGACGGGGACGCCGTTGCGCTGACGGAAGCGGCGGGCGAAGCCGTGGCATTGGCTTCAGCGGATACACCGGCTTGAGTTGATACCCCGGTTTGAGTTTGCCCCGACACTCCGGTCGTGCTCGAGCCGGCACTAACTCCGACGCCAACTCCCATGGCTGGCTGCACGCCGTAGTAGGAATAGACGTTGTTAATGTAGCCGCCGGTGGAGTATTCGTTGATCCGCGAATACTCGAACGATGGCGCGTTGTAGATGCGTTCGCGATCGACCGTGACCGTCATCACACTTGGATCCGAGCTGGTGGTATATACCTTCCAAGGAACGGCGACCGTCTTGGTCGTGCCAGTGACGCGCGTGCCGCCGCCGCCGCCGGTTGAGAGTACGGTGTAGGCCATGCAACCGGTATCGCGATCGAGCACGACGTCTTTGATGGTGCCGATCTCGTCGCCGTTGGAACCTTTCACCTTCATGCCGACAATCTTGCTCGTCTGCACGTAGTTGGTGGTGGTTGTCGTCGTTGAACTCTGGGTTTGCGCTTGTGTGGCAGCCGCGGCCAGACCCAGAACGGCCACTGTTGCCCCGAAGAATGCTGGTTTTTTCATAATAATGTAGATGCAGAGACGATGCGTCGCCGCCTTGTATTCAGTGACGCCGAACTCGATTCGTGGAACCTCTCCGCGGCGGATGTGCGCGCGCGGTGGTAGCGGCCTAATGTCCGTTCAGATGAACATCGAGCCGATTCGCTTCGGCTAATGTCGCCGCCGCTTCGGGCAGCCGCCCGGCCTGCGCGAGATAGTTGCTCATCAACCGCCATGACTCGGCCCGATACCATTCCATGGCCAGCACCGCGCGTAACTCGGCCATGGCTGCGCTGGTCTGACCGCTCTTCTCGAGCGCGCGGATGTAACGTTGGGTGATCGTCCACGAGGGCGTACCGGTGCGGCTGGCGAGACGGAGCCGCAGCAGATCCACTTTGCCGCTTTCTTTAAACTCGAGCACCGCCATCGCTTCGTGAGCTTGTGCTTCAGTTACCGAATGTTTCACCGCGCGCGCCAGGAAGCTCCGAGTGGTGGCGAAGTCATTTCGCTTGAGCGCGACGATGGCGAGATCCAGGAGCGCGAATGGCTGCTCGGGTTGTTTTATCAGCGCGCGCTCGAGCAGCGTTTGCGCTTCATCGAGGTGACCCTGGCTCATCTCCAGCGTGCCGAGATTAATCAGCATCCGCGCGGAATCGCCGCCCTCCGCGATCGTGTTCTGGAAGAATGTCCGCTCGTCTTTCCAATCGCGCGTGCGCATAAACGCGCGCGCGCCAAGAAATGTGATC
>DAIRIE010000238.1:0-696 GCA_036809705.1 Chthoniobacterales bacterium | reverse complement strand
GCGGCGCCAATGGTTTGCGCGCGCCTGGTGGGCGCGAGGCGCGACAGTTGCAGCGTCGCGGCGAGCAAGACCAGCGCCGAGGGAACGTAAACCCAATGTTCGGCCATGGTCGCATTCAGCGGGAACAAACCGGAGACGGGCGCGTAAGTGATTACGGCGAAAATCAGCAGCGCGAACACCGCTGGCTCCCGTTCTCGTGCCCGCCACATCCAGAAGAGCAGCGCGCCCGCAAGCGCGACACCCGCCAGCGTCTCCAGCTCGCGCCACGCTGTGGCGTCGAGACCGGCTTCGCTGAATCCCCACGGGTGAGTCTCGACATCGCGTTCCATGTGCAGGTGCACCGGTGCGATAAGTAGCGCCGCGTATTCAGCCAATGCCCGCGCCGCGATGATCGGCCGCACCAGCATCGGCGCGGGCGGAGTGAGCTGCGGCACCTCGACGCTCAGCGCCTGGCTTCGCAACGTGCAGTAAATTGTCACCACGAAAGCAGCAGCGACGACCGAAGTCATCAGGGCGGGTCGATTCTTCTGCAACGCCACGAGCGCGAGCAACACGCCCATGAACATCAACCCGCTCTCTTTGCTCAACGCGCTGCCCAGGAGCGCCATCGCTGATAATGCATAAAAAGCTCTCTGTTGCGAAACCGCGCGTTGTAGCTGCCGTCCGTCCTCGGCCGCAGCCGGCCCCGCTTCACTG
>DAIRIE010000237.1:0-3523 GCA_036809705.1 Chthoniobacterales bacterium | reverse complement strand
AGCAAATCGCTCTGGTAAACGAGCCGCAGCGTCGCCAGCAGAATAAACGAGATGCCGAACTCGGCCGCAAACGCTATCGCGACGCCCGGCTTGCCTGGCGCGGTCACGACGAACTTCACTTTCTTGTGCGCGCTCGCTTTCCAAAAGGGCGCCGCCGCCAAAACGACACCGAATAGTCCGCCGATGAATTGCGCGATGATGTAAAAGAACGCGTCCCACGGCTGGATGCGATGCAGGTAAAGCATCGCGAGCGTGACCGCGGGATTGAACTGCGCGCCGGATTGCCGGCCCCACACGCAGTAGATCAGAATCACGACCGTGATCCCGATGCCAAGCCCGAAGAAAAATCGGCGCAGGAGCGAAGAGGCGATCGCTTTGTGCAAACGCGACCGCGGATGTTCGAGCGCGAGCGAGCAAAGCAACGCGACCACCATGAAGATGCCGAGCTCCGCGCCTTCCATCAGGTAACGCGGCCAATGTTGGCGCAGAGCTTCGAGTGGGTATTCGGCGTGCGAGGCGCTGTTCGGTCGTTGCTCAATCGCGAAAGCGTGTCCGTCTGGATCGGATCGTTCGCCGATGGGATCGTGTCGCGTCGTTTGCAGATTCACTTGCCAATGCGACAAGGCGTTAGGCGACGATGTTTGGCCGAGTATTTGTGTGCGGCCCGGCGCTTCATATTGCAAAAGCTCGAGGCCCGGACCTTTCGCGCCGCGCAAGCTCGTGATGCGCACGCGCGCGCCATCGACCCCGCTCAGCAGTTCTTGTTCGCCGCCGTAATTGAAACTGTTTCCAATCACACTGAAGCCAAGCTCGTCGCGGTAGAACTCGAGACTGCGTTTCATTTCAGTCACGACGACCGCGGAATGATCGATCCCGCGAAAAAGCGGACCGCCTCGTCGGTGCCAGCGCGGCTCGCCTTTGTTGGACGGGAATTGGATTAGCTCGAGGAAATGGCCGTCCGGGTCGCGGAAGTAGAGTGCGCGGATCTTCGCGGAATCGAAATTCCAATCGGGCAAAGTTTGCACGCCGGGGGAAACGATGCGGACCTGGTGTTTCTGGAGTTGCGCATAAGCCGCATCAATATCGCCGACGACGATAGCGAGGTGTTGAAACGATTGGTCGTTAGACGGCAGATCGCGCGGAATGGGGCGGCCACGCGTCACGGGGCGGCGAAGAATTATCGTCTCTTCGCCAAGTTGAAGACGGGCGCTCGCTTCATCCGCGCTCACCAAATTGAATTGCAACGCGCCAGTGTAGAAGGCGACCGCGCGCGGCAGATCGGAGACATTCATTTCGATCGCCGTCACCTCGACGACTGCGTGAAGGGAACACGGCAACGCGAAGATCAGCGCGCTCAAGAAGAGTCTGGGTAGCGCACGCGTCCCGCGTGCTGGTTTCGGCGTCCCGCCGAAACAGGCTTTCTTAAACATCGCCCATATGCGAGGCGCGGAAACTCCCCGGGAAAGTTCGCGATCGCGGGACGCAATCGCCAGCACGCGAGACGCGTGCGCTACCCGGAATCCATCGCGACGCCACGAGGACTAACCTAACCGTTCCAAAATGTGATCGCCCACGCGCAGCGCATTCGCCGCGATCGTGAGCGACGGATTCACTGCTCCGGCCGAGCAGAAAAAGCTGCCATCGACGATGTAGAGATTATCGACGTCGTGCGTCTGGCAGAAAATATTGAGCACCGATGTCTTAGGGTCTTCGCCGAAGCGGCAGGTGCCATTTTGATGCGCCACGCCCATCAACGGAATTTTGTTTTTCACATAAACCGACAGCGGGATGACCTGATCGACCGCATCAACCGTTTTCAATTCCTCCGTCCAGCGCGCGATCAAGCGATCGAAGTGTTCGTGATAGCGGTCGCGCAGGCTCAGTTGAATCTGGCCGTCGCGGGTGAGGGTGACGCGGTTTTCCGGATCGGGCAGATCCTCCGCCGTCAGCCACCAATCGATGGAATGTTTGGTCATCACATCGAGCGCCAGATTCGGCGCAAAAAAAGGCGCATCGGCGCCGATGACGCCGCGGTCGGTTTTTCCCAGGAGCTGGATGTGTCCCATCGGAAACGGGAACGCATCGTCGCCCCAGTAAAAGTCATTCATCGCTAAAGTTTTTTGAAAGACGGTGGGATTTTTCTTCGTCGTCATGCCGAGCATCGCGCTGTTTAGATGCCGCATGTAGTTGCGGCCGACCAGATCGGACGAATTCGCCAGACCATTTGGATGTTTATCGGACGCGCTGCCGAGCAGGAGCGCGGCGGAATTAATCGCTCCGGCCGCGATGACTACGATCTCGCCGCGAAAGTGGTGCGTCTCGCCGTCGATCTCGGTCTCGACGGTGGAGACTTCGCGCGCCGAACCATTTGTTAGGATCTTTTTCACCCGCGCGTGCGTGAGCAAGGTGACGTTGCTTTCTTGCATGGCGGGCCGGACGCCGTTGAGATCGGAGTCGGCTTTGGCATCGACCAGGCAGGGAAAGCCGTCGCAGGTATTGCAGCGAATGCACTGGCTGTGGAGCGGATCGGCTTCGTTGCGCTTCAGGGCCAGCGGCAGGTGAAATGGATTGCGGCCCTTCTTTTGCAATCTTTCGGCCAGCTCGAGAATGCGCGGCTCATGCGCGAGCGGCGGAAAAGGGTACTCCGCGCTCATGGGCGGCTCGGTCTCATCGACCCCGCGTTTGCCGTGGACATCGTAGAGCGCTTCGGCCTGGGTGTAGTAGGGTTCGAAGTCGCGATACTTCACCGGCCACTCCGGCGAGATGCCGCCTTTGTGCTGCACGGTTTCGAAGTCGCGCTCGCGCAGACGGAACATGGCGGCGCCATAAACTTTTGTATTACCGCCGACGAAGTAACCGGTGTGCGCCATGAAAGGTTTACCGTCCCGGTCGCGCCACTCTTCCGTGGTGTGGTAACGCATCTTTTGAAACACTTCCTTCGATTGCCAGTTTTCCTTTTCGCGCGGCAGAAAACCTCCGCGCTCCAGAATCAGAATGCGCTTGCCGCTGGGCGCGAGCCGGCGCGCGAGCGTCCCGCCACCGGCGCCGGTGCCGATGATGATCACGTCGTAGGCCTCGGTCGGGGTCATGGGTTAGGCCCCGCCGATCTAGCGAACGCGGCGCAACGCTTCGAATGACGAAGCTCGAATGACGAAATCCGAAACAAACCCGAATGACGAAGTTCGAAACGGGCGTCGACGCACTGCCTTCGTCATTTTGGGTTTCGTCATTCTTTCGAGCTTCGGATTTCGGGCTTCGTCATTTCTTTGTCTAGGTCAGCCTGCGCGCCAGTCCTCGCCTAACGAGCTCGACCGTGCGCCGAAGAAAATGTGCGAGACAAATTCGTTGCCCTGTTCCCAGAGCGTCATCCCCGCGGGCGAAGCGGAAAACCCGGCCAGAGGCAGAAAGATTTCATGCACGCCTAACCAGAACAAAACGCCGAAAAGCGAGCCGCAGCCCGCGCGCAGAATCGGGAAACGTTTTGAAACGACGACGTAAACCGCCCCCGCCACCGCGCCAAAAC
>DAIRIE010000236.1:0-3573 GCA_036809705.1 Chthoniobacterales bacterium | reverse complement strand
GAGGTGGGACGTGTAATGCACGTTCCCTCGGTGATCGAAAAGAAGCGCGACGGCGGCGAGCTTGGAGCTAACGAGGTGCGGGAGATGATTTCGGGATTTACGCGCGGTGAGGTGGCCGATTACCAGATGAGCGCGCTGGCGATGGCAATTTTGTTTCGTGGAATGAGCGAAGCAGAAACGTGGCACCTGACTGAAGCGATGATGCGGAGCGGGCGAGTGTTGAATTATCCGGCCAACTCGCCGGCGAAAGTGGACAAACATTCCACGGGCGGAATAGGCGATAAGACCTCGCTCGTGCTCGCGCCGTTGCTGGCGTGCGATGAGTTGTGGGTGCCGATGATTTCCGGCCGCGGACTTGGCATCACCGGCGGCACGCTTGACAAGCTGGAGAGCATTCCGGGATTTAATGTGAATCTCGACGAAACACGCGCACTGAAACAGCTCGATCGCATTGGCGTGTTCATGATCGGGCAGACGGCGGACATTTGCCCCGCGGACAAGAAACTTTACGCGCTGCGCGATGTCACCGGCACGGTGCCGTCGCGGCCGCTGATCGTAGCGAGTATCATGAGCAAGAAGCTCGTGGAGAGTCTCGACCGGCTGGTGCTGGATGTGAAGTTTGGGAGCGGCGCGTTTATGAAAACGCGAGCCGAGGCGGAGGCATTAGCTGAGTCGATGTTGAACGTCGGCGCCGCAATGGGCGTGCAGATGTCGCATCTGCTTACGCCGATGGATGAGCCGCTCGGACGCAGTGTCGGCAATGCGCTGGAGGTGGCGGAATGCTTGGAAATTTTGAATGGTCGCGGACCCGAGGACGTGACCGAGCTGGTGCTGGATCTCGCGAGCAAAGTAGCCAATTCGCCGCGAGAAGACCTGGCGCGGCAGCTAAGGGATGGAGGCGCGTGGAAAAAATTTATTGCGTTGGTCGAGGCGCAGGACGGCGATGCCGACGCATTGGAAAAGATGTCGCAGATTCACCGAGCGCCGATCATCCGCGAGGTTGCTGCGCCACACTCGGGCAAGGTCGCGCAAATGGATGCGGAGAAGATCGGGCGCGCATCTTTGCTGCTCGGCGGCGGGCGAAGTAAATCAGACGACGTGATTGATTTTGCGGTGGGTGTTTCGCATCTGAAGAAAATCGGGGAGAGCGTCGAGCTCGGTGAGCCGCTGATGCGGGTGCATGCGCGAAGTGAGAGCGCGTTGGAGACCATTCTGCCTCTATTGAAGAGTGCCGCGGTGGTGCAATAAACCATGAGCCTGCATCGGACGCTTGTGAGCTCTCTCGCTGCGCTGGGGATGACAATGCTCGCGCGCGGCGAACCAACGGCCGCAAAAAACCCGGCTGTTGATCAGCTGATTCCCTGGCTGCTGCATGAGAATGGCGAATTGCGCGATATCCCATTTAGCGAAGTCATTCACGATACGACCGGTAAACGAGTGCTTTCTTTTCATCCGGCGGACGAGACGGATGCGCGAGTAGTGAAGGAAATCAGCGCGGCGCTTGATCAGGTGATGGCGGGGCTGAATGCGCCGGGGAGCGTCATTCAATCAGTCCCGCGCATCAACGAAGTGAGCAGTCATTTCGAGGATGCGATGCGTGAGACGCTCGATGCCGCGCCGGGACTCGCGTGTGATTTCCCGAAGACGGCCGATGAACATACGCAGCGCTCCGGTTATCCGGACCTGCGGCTGGTCGATAAACAATCTGGCCGCGTCTATTACCTCGATCCGAAACTTTACGCGGAAGGTAGTCGCGACAGTTCGTTCCGGACGTTTTATTTTGAACCCAAAGTCGCCACCAACAAAGTGCGCGATGACGCGGTTCATTTCATCGTCGGGTTCGAACACGAGAAGCGCGCGGTCAACGCCGGCTGGAAATTCACGCGCTGGGACCTGGTCGATCTTTCGAAATTTCGAGTAAAACTGAAAGCGGAGTTTCAGGGGAGTAATCGCGATATGTATCGGCCCGAAGGGATCGTAGCGACAAGCGCGGATTGTCATTCTGAGCGAAGCGAAGCGGAGTCGAAGAATCCCGGAAAGTTACCCGAAAGGTAGTGCAACGGGATCCCTCGGCTCCGCTCGGAATGACAGCAGGATCCCCTTGCGTGACGAGTAAGTTGCCGGAGCGACCAGGAAACGTCATTGTTCAAGTTCGATGATGAGCACAACGGCCACAGCCCAAGCGTTCGAGTTCGACACTGTCGACGACGTGGTCGCCGACATTACCGCGGGCAAGATCGTCATTGTCACTGACGATGCTGATCGTGAGAACGAAGGCGACCTGCTGATGGCGGCGGAAAAAGCTACGCCGGCCGCGATCAACTTTATGGCGACGCATGGGCGCGGGCTGATCTGCGTGCCGATCTCGAATGAGCGGGCGGAGCAGCTGGGGCTGAAGCGGATGGTGGTGGAAAATCGCGAAATGTATCGCACCGATTTCACCGTTTCGGTGGATGCGGCGGTGGGCGTGACGACAGGAATCAGCGCGCACGATCGGGCCAAGACGATCCAGACGATCGCGAATCCGAATACTGAGCCGAATGATCTGGTGCAACCCGGGCACGTCTTCCCATTGCGCGCGAAAGATGGCGGCGTATTGCGGCGCGCGGGACACACCGAAGCGGCGGTAGACCTGGCGACAATGGCCGGACTGCAGCCCGCTGGCGTGCTCTGCGAAATTCTTCATCACGATGGCACAATGGCGCGGCTGCCGGAGTTGATGGATTTCCGCGAAAAACATGGGCTGCGCATCTGCACGATCCAGAGCTTGATCGCGCATCGGCGTGTGCGGGAGAAACTAGTCGAGCGCGAACAGATCGTAGCGATGCCGACGGACTACGGCGATTTCGAGCTGCACCTTTACCGTTCGAAGATCGACGGCGCACATCATCTCGCCCTGGTGAAAGGAACGATTTCGCCGAACAAGCCGACGCTGGTGCGCGTGCACAGCGAATGTCTCACCGGCGACGTCTTCGCGTCACGCCGGTGCGATTGCGGAAATCAGCTGCACGCGGCGCTGCGGCAGATTTCGGAAGAAGGGAATGGCGTGCTCGTTTACATGCGGCAGGAAGGTCGCGGCATCGGGCTCGCTGCTAAAATTCACGCTTACAAGTTACAGGAAGAAGGTCTGGACACGGTGGAGGCGAACGCGAAGCTCGGCTTCCCGACCGACTTGCGCGACTACGGACTGGGCGCGCAGATCTTGTTCGATCTCGGCGTGCGGCAATTTCGTTTTCTGACAAATAATCCGAAGAAGGTGATCGGGCTGGAAGGCTATGGGATTCAAATGGTCGAACAGGTGCCGATCCGCGGCGCGACCAACCCGCACAACGAAAAATATCTCGCCACGAAAAAGGCAAAGATGGGTCATCTGCTTTAAGGAAGCCCATGTCCACGCTCGTTCCGCCCAAACCGCGCTCGCTCACCGCGAAGCGCAACTTCGCCATTGTCGCCAGCAAGTTTAATCCTGAGTTTGTGCAGGGTCTGGTCAACCACGCGACTAACGAGCTACGAGCACAAGCCGTGGGCGCAAACCTGGCGCTGTATCAGGTGCCGGGCGCGTTTGAGATTCCG
>DAIRIE010000235.1:0-3654 GCA_036809705.1 Chthoniobacterales bacterium | reverse complement strand
TCTGCCGCTGAGTTACATCGATCTGCAGATTGAGGGCACAGATGTCGATCTAACCGTACAGGCGTCAGCGAAAAACTTCGCGCGCGAGCTGCCCGGCATTTCAGAAGAGAGCCTGCTCGATGTAGCGAATCTCACAGCTTCTCGCGACAAACTCGCTGCGCTGATCAATTCGCATCTTGCCGTTATGGTCGATGATAAGGCACTGCCGCTCGCAATAACTGCCACCGAAGCTCTGCCGGCGCGCCGCGATCTTAAACTCCGCTTTCATGCCGTCGCCAATCGCGCTCCCGAAGACGTGCGAGTCCGCTGCGATCTATTTTCGTTCGATCCGCGCCACCGCGCATTTCTCAATGTTTACCGTGGAGACAAGCTGCGCTTTCAGGGGATTTTCGACCAGAGTACAAGCCAGCTCGATTACGTTCTAAGGACACATCAGCCAATCATCACTGTCGTGCGTCAGTTCCTTTGGGAAGGAGTGCACCACATCTTCATCGGCCCCGATCACATTCTGTTCGTGGTCGGTTTGCTCTTACTGGGCGGGACGGTCTGGCAGCTCCTAAGAATCGTCACCGCGTTTACCGTCGCGCACACAGTCACACTCGTGCTGGCGACGTTGAACATTCTCAACCCTCCCGCGCGCGTCATCGAACCGCTTATCGCCCTCAGCATTGTCTTTGTCGGCGTGCACGCGCTGCTGCGTCTTAATGAGCAGCGCGATTGGCGATTGCTCTTTGCTTTCTGTTTCGGGTTCGTCCACGGCTTCGGCTTCGCCAATGTGCTCCGCGAGATGGCGCTGCCGCGAGCTGCGCTCGGCTGGTCGCTCTTCTCCTTCAATGCCGGTGTTGAGGTTGGCCAGGCCTGTATCGTCCTCGCCGTTTCGCCGCTGCTCGCCTTTCTTTACCTCCGCACGGCGCGGCTTGCAGGGCAGGTCGCCACGGCCGGCTCTTTCGGTGTTGTCGCGGCCGGAAGCTTTTGGTTCATGCAGCGCGTTTTCCCATGAGCATCACGGAATTAACGAAGTCGCTTATTCAACTGGCGCACGGCCTCAGCCGCTTCGCCCACGACGAGCGGAACCGTCGCAAATGTCGCAGCGGCTGCGATGAGACACCAGATGCAAAAGGCTTTGTGCTTTGCCCATTGATCGTAGCTGAGCTTTGCTGCCTGCGCCGCGTCCGTGGTCGCTTTCGCGGCCAGGGCGAGCGGAATCCACGGCTGTTTCTGCGCGCGATCTTTCGGGCCCATCGCGGCCAGTCCCATCGTGACTGCGTAACTGCCCAACCCAATAATCGCGTCGCCCATTTGCAAGTGCGAGTAAGCTTCCTCAGAAGCGTCCACCTTGTCCGCGTCCATCAAGGGTAACGGCAAATCCGGCAGTCGCCGGATGATTCCGTTTTGATAAAGCGCAATCAAACCCATGCAGCCGATCGCGGTGAGCGAAAGCGCGATCACGCCGCGCCGTTCTTCCAGGAAATCTCCTGAACCGGTGCGCAGTTCTTTGCTTAATTGTTTAGGTGTCATCGAAATACTTCTCGCGATCGAGCTGACTCAAGGATTATTTCGCAATTTATTAGCCAGGGCCAAAAATTCAATTTTCGACGTGCTCGATTTTGTTGAGGAAATGGAGGACGATCGGTTTCGTGGAAAGCGGCTTCAACATCGCCACCCACGCTTTGGAATAGCTGGAAGTTACGTGGGTATCGAATGCTGCGGGACTGGCATATTGTTCGTACCAAAAAATGTGGCCCGGGTCTTCGGCCTCAAATTGCAGTTGATATTGGATGCAGCCGGGCTCCTTGCGGGACTTGGCGATATACGCGGGTCCTTCCGATTTTACCCTGGCCACACCTTCGGGGGTGAGAAAGCCTTCGGCCACGATAGTGACCACTTCGGAATGAAGCTTGGCTTTGATTTCGGGAGTCAGCGGCGACACATCCGGATCAGTCGCGGCGAATACCGATGTCGCTGCCAGCAACGTTGCGGCGGAAAGGCAAAAGAAATTCTTAGTCATAAATGTTTGGAGAGAATTCGCGAGGCTTCAATTGCTCAGAGCGCGCAGAACAAAACTTATTTCACGACTTCTCAGTTCCTTTCACGAATAAAACGCAGCCGAAGGCGAGGACAGCCGCGGCCAGCGCGAGCGCTCCGCGATTTTTCGTTGCCCAAAGTTGTTTGCACTGCGCCGAAGAGCGATCATCGAATCGGCCATGCGCGCCGTGATCGCCCGGCACCGGCTCGTATAAGTTGTTAGGCCGATCGGGGTTTTCCGGTTGGTCAGTTTGTTGCCCGTCGTAGCCCGTTTTGCCCAAGTAGTGATCGAGCAAACCGGGTGCAATTTTATTGCCGACGATTGCTTCCACCGTCGGCATGCCGACGTAAAGTTCGCGTCGCCTGGCATGGGCCGCGAAGTAGATCGCTTCTGCCGCTACTTCCGGTTGGAAGATCGGCGGGACGGGCTGCGCCTTGCGTGGCAGCCGGCTTTTTGACCAGCCAAACTGCGGCGTATTCAGCGCCGGCATCTGCACCATGGTGACGTGCACTTTGCTGCGCTCGTGGATTAACTCGCAGCGAAGCGAATCAGTGAATCCGCGCTCGGCGTGCTTAGCCGCGCAGTAAGCCGCTTGCAACGGAATGCTGCGATACGAGAGCGCGGATCCCACCTGCACGATGATGCCGCGGTCGCGCGGTAACATCCTCTTCAAAGCGGCGAGTGTTCCATGCACCACACCGAGATAAGTGACTTCGGTCACGCGCCGGAATTCCTCCGGCGTCATTTCTTTGATCGGCGAAAAGACGCTGACCATGGCGTTGTTCACCCAGATATCGATCGCGCCTAATTCGCGCTCGACTTGTTCCGCCGCCGCTTCGACGGCCGCTGCATCTGCCACATCGAGCGGAAGAACAAGCGCGCGTCCGCCGGCTTGTTCGACTTCGTGTCGCGTCGCTTCCAGTCCATCCCGGCCGCGCGCGATCAAACCGATGTGTGCGCCGCGTTTGGCAAACTCACGTGCAGTAGCGCGCCCCACACCAGCGGACGCGCCGGTGATGATGACGACTTCGGATTGTGTGTTCATGGAATAGGGCGCAGAAGCACCGGGCAGTCATCTGAAACGCATGTGAGGAGATAGGTACGCGCTTATTCCCGAAAATCTTCTGTCGGAATAAATCGCGAGACGCCGACTCGCACTCGCGATTAACAACTGAATTTTTTCATGAACCTGACCCATATTTTTGCCGCCGGCGGCGGTTTTCGTGTTCTCGAAACAACTGAGCGAAGCCAGACCGGTTTGCTCACTCTCGACCCGGGCGAGTCCAGCAGCGATGAGCCGAGCACGCATAAAGATAGCGACCAAACTCTGATTCTTCTCGCGGGCGAATTGCGAGCCGAGATCGGCGACGAAAAAGCCATTCTGGAAGATGGAGACGCCGTTCTCGTTCCGGCCCAAACACCCGCACCGCTTCACTAATACGGGCCAGAGTCGCGCGACGACTTTCGTTTAGGCGCGCCCGGCTTTTCCGCCGGTAAGACGAGTGAGTAGAAAGGGCCCGATGTTTTCAAACAGCCACATGCGCATGCAGTCAACAACCTCATCACGCGAATCACTCAGCCTCGGCAAAGCGATCGTTTTCGGTCTCGCCGCCGCGCCCTCCCGGAAC
>DAIRIE010000234.1:0-3693 GCA_036809705.1 Chthoniobacterales bacterium | reverse complement strand
GTTTTATGATGAGAGCGGCGCGATCGGGCGACGGTATCGGCGGCAGGATGAAATTGGGACGCCGTTTTGCGTGACGGTTGATTTCGAGACACTGGGGGAGAAGGGAGAGGAATCGCGCGAGACCGTGACGCTGCGTGAGCGCGATTCGATGAAGCAGGAGCGGGTGAAAATCTCGGAGCTGCCCAGCAAGATTTTGCTGCTGATAACGTAAGGCACAGGAAGACAGCCGTCCTGGCTGTCAGGGAAAGCGGGCGTCTCGCCTGCTGCCCAGCACATGCTCATTCGACAGGCGAGGAGGCCTGTCTGGCGGGACAGACGAGACGTCTGTCTTCCACCGACACGATCTGCACTTCGCCCAAGTCGAGCTGGAGTGACTCGCGGGCCACGTCGAGGAACGCGTCGGGTTTGTCGGTCAATGCGACGGTTAGCTGTCCCTCGTTAGCTGAGGCGAGATGTTCGGCGGCGAGTGACTCGGCCACGGCGCGCGCGCAATTCTGCGCGGAATCGACCAGCGTCACTTCCGGCCCGAGAAAACGCGCGAAGGCTTCGCGAAGAAGCGGGTAATGGGTGCAGCCGAGCACGAGCGTATCGACGCGAGCAGCGATCATGGGAGCGAGGTAGCGCGCGATGGCGCGGTCGGTCACTTCATCGCGCAGCCATCCTTCTTCGATGAGCGGCACGAGAAGAGGGCAGGCGAGCGGCGTGATTTGCAATGTTTCATTCTCGCTGCGCAAAGCGCGTTCGTAGGCGCCGCTCTTGATCGTCGCGCGCGTGCCGATTACGCCGACACGGCCATTCTTCGTCGCGCTGGCGGCGGCGGCGGCGCCCGGTTCGATCACGCCAATCACCGGAACAGTCATCGTTTCGCGAAGTCGTGGCAGAGCCACAGCGGAGGCGGAGTTGCACGCCACCACAATCATCTTCGCCTTCTGTGCGACGAGCAGTTGCGCGATCTCCAGGCTGTAGCGCTCGACCGTGCTGGGGCTTTTGCTTCCGTAAGGAAGGCGCGCGGTGTCGCCGATGTAGAAAATCTCTTCGTGCGGCAAGAGTTCGCGCAGCGCTTTCACCACGGTCAGACCGCCAATGCCGGAATCGAAAACGCCGATCGGATTCATTCGCGCCGCGACATTGGCTATGCCTTTCGCCGCTGGCAAGTGCGCGCCACGTTTTCACCCAGAAACGCGTGGAATTGAATAACGCTCTGCGTAATAGAACAACGTTCTGCTCCGAAAGCATGCCGGGGCAGCGACAAAGCCGTGGCGGAATTACCGAAGAACTACGATCCCAACATCGTCGAGCCGCAATGGTATCGGCGCTGGCTCGACGCCGGTGCATTTCGCGCGGATGTCAAGTCGGCCAAGGCGCCGTTCTCGATCGTCATTCCGCCGCCGAACGTCACCGGCATGCTCACGCTCGGACATGTTTTGAACAACACCATCCAGGACATCCTGGCGCGGCGGAGCCGGATGAATGGATGCGAAGTGCTTTGGCTGCCGGGAATGGATCATGCCGGTCTGGCCACGCAGACTGCAGTCGAGAAATGGCTGCGCAAAAATGAAAACGTCACGCGCCATGAGCTCGGCCGCGATGAATTCATCCGCCGTGTCTGGGATTGGAATAAGAAACATGGCGGCATCATCATCGAGCAACTGAAACGGCTCGGTTGTTCGTGCGATTGGTCGCGCGAACGCTTCACTCTGGACGCGAAATACTCACGCGCGGTGCAGCGCGTATTTGTCGAGCTTTACAAAAAAGGGCTGATCTACCGCGGGCGGCGCATGATCAATTGGGACCCGGTCGCGCTCACGGCCCTTTCAGATGAAGAAGTCGTCCCGACGCCGACGAACAGCGCGCTCTATTACGTGCGGTATCGGTTCACTGGAAAGGACGACGAATATTTGGAAGTCGCGACCACGCGGCCCGAAACGATTATGGCGGATGTTGCGCTGGCAGTGCATCCGGGCGACGAGCGTTACCAGAAATTTCTCGGCCAAAAAGTGTGGCGGCCGCTCGCGCGCGAGGCCATCCCGATCGTTGCCGACGACGCGATCGATCCAAAATTCGGCACCGGAATTCTTAAAGTCACACCCGCGCACGACAAAGTGGATTTCGAGATAGGCCAACGGCACCAGTTGCCGATCATCGACGTGCTCACCGAGGAGGGCCGCATCACGTGTTCAATGGAGCCTGAACTCGATGGATTGGATCGCTTTGCTGCGCGCGAAAAAGCGGCAGAGATTTTGCGCCTGCGCGACCTGCTTTCCAGGATTGAGCCGCACGAAAGTAATGTCGGTTTCAGCGAGCGCGCCGGCGTGCCGATCGAGCCGCGGCTAAGCGAGCAATGGTTTCTGCATTATCCGAAAACTGAAGAGGCGCTGCGTGTGGTACGCGATCATCTCATCCGCTTCTTCCCCGCACATTGGGAGAAAGTTTACGGGCAATGGCTGGAGAACATCCACGACTGGTGCATCAGCCGGCAGGTCTGGTGGGGGCACCGTATTCCGGTATGGTATCGAGAGAGTGAGATGCGCGTGCAAATCGATTCGCCGGGCGAGGGTTGGGTGCAGGACCCGGATACGCTCGACACGTGGTTTTCCTCATGGCTCTGGGCGTTCGAAACGATGGACGCGGAAACGCGGGCGAAGTTTTATCCGACCAGCGTGCTGGTGACCGCTGCGGACATTATTTTCTTCTGGGTGGCGCGAATGATCATCGCCGGCCTGGAGTTCAAGCCGGGGAAAACGAAGCGCGACGAGGATAACATTCCTTTTCGCGATGTGTTTTTCACCGGACTCATTCGCGACAAGCAGGGACGCAAGATGTCGAAGTCGCTCGGCAATTCGCCTGACCCGCTCGAGCTGATGGCAAAATATGGCGCGGATGGTTTGCGCTTTGGCTTGATGCGCACGGCGCCGAGCGGCCAGGATATTCGGTTCGACGAAAAGCAGATCGAGGAAGGCCGGAACTTCGCGACCAAACTCTGGAATGTCGCGCGGTTTCGTCAGATGCACGGCGCGTCAGAGCGTGAGCCGCGACTGGATACCGCGAGTCTGCCGACCTACGCCATCGAAGTGCTGGCTCGGCTCAACGAGACGATCACCGCGACCGAAGAGAGCTACGCCGGGTACCAATTCAACGCGGTCGCGCAACGGCTCTACGATTTTGTCTGGGGCAATTTCTGCGATTGGTTCGTGGAAGCGGCCAAGACTGACATCTTCAGCGAGGACGCGGAACGGAAGCAATCCGCGCTCGCGACGATGGACCACGTCCTCTCGGCTGTCGTGCGTTTATTGCATCCCTTCATGCCGCACGTGACGGAGGAGCTTTGGTCGCGCCTCGGATTCGCTCGCAGCGAGTCGGACTTCCTCGATTTTGCGGAAATGCCGCGACCGCTTCAGCTCGGCGCCGAGTCGCGAGTCGAACTCACGCGGGCGCGGGTGCGTGCGATCTATGAAGCGGTCGAGGCGGGTCGCAATCTTCGAGCGGAAGCGCGATTGCCCTCAAACCGGAAGGCGCGCTTCGCCCTTCGGACCGAGCTCGGGTGGCTCGAAGACGAGCGAACAACGATTGCGCGTTTACTCAATGCCGACTCGCTTACAATCGAACGCGATTTCCAGCCGCCCTCCGGCGCTTCTGTGGCGGCGACACAATTGGGCGAGCTTTTCCTCCTCCGCGACGAAAGCGATCGCGCGG
>DAIRIE010000233.1:2822-3787 GCA_036809705.1 Chthoniobacterales bacterium | reverse complement strand
GGCGGGTTGTGTGGCGCCGCGGTGGCCACAGCGCGAGGGCGCTGGTCCGTCTTAAAATGGAGCAGCGGTCTGTGGCCGAAGGTGGTGGCGCCGATGTTCATCTCGCCCGTCGCCGGTTTCGTCCTCGGTTTTTGCGTCATGATCGCGCTCTTCTTCTTGCTGCGAAAATCTTCGCCCGGAATCATCCACTCACTCTTCGGCAAATTACAGATCGGCAGCGCCGCCTGGATGGCGCATTCGCACGGAACTAATGACGCGCAGAAAACGATGGGTATTATTACGCTGGCGCTTTTTACTGGAACGAACTCCGGCAGCTTCGAGCATTTACCGGGGTGGCTTTCATTTCTCCGCACGCCGGCCTTCGGCAGCGTTCCGGTGTGGGTGAAAGTGGTCTGCGCCATCACCATGGCGGCGGGCACCGCGGCTGGCGGCTGGCGTATCATTCGTACGCTCGGTCACAAAATGGTGAAGCTCCAGCCGGTTCACGGGTTCGCGGCTGAGACGAGCGCGGCGCTCGTCATTTCCATCGCGAGCGCCTACGGCATCCCGCTTTCGACCACGCACGTCATCTCGACCTCGATCATGGGAGTAGGCGCGGCCAAGCGTTTCAGCGGCGTGAAATGGACAGTGGTCGAGCGCATCGTGTGGGCGTGGGTGCTGACGTTGCCGGCGACATTTGGAATGGGATACGTGCTCTCGCGCTTGGCGCACGCCTTGTGACGCGAAACTTCTAGCTGATCCCCACCCACTCGTTGCGCGCGCGCGAATCGGCTGCCGCCTGCACCACGCGCATGTAACGCACGCCGTCTTCGAACGTCGGATGCGGCCGCTCTGTCCCGCCTGCTTTCACCGCGTCGAGGAAATCGTCTTCCACCGTCCACTCGCGCGCGAGCTCCTTCGGGATTTCCACTTCGCTCAATTCCCCATCGCCCACACGACCGGCGCGGATGACGTCCGCGGTGAAA
>DAIRIE010000233.1:0-2744 GCA_036809705.1 Chthoniobacterales bacterium | reverse complement strand
TCCGGATACAGAATTTTCCCGCGAGCGAAGACGCCATCGATATCCCCGAACCAGCGTTGCAACACCTCGACGTAGATCCCGAGCGTGAGCACATTCAGCCCGCTGATCTCGATCCGCTGCCGCCAGTGCGCCGGTGCGCTGGGATTCAAGTAATTTCCGTGGAAACTTTGCAGCCGGATGGTGTGGATTTCGCCGAGGAAATTGTCCGCGAGCATGCTTTTCACGACGCGATCTCCGCGCATCCCGAAAGGGGGCGGGCAAAGCATCGTGACCTGGTTTGGAAAACGGCGCGCCGTCGCCAGCATCTCCTCGGCCTCGGCGCGATCGTTCGCCAGCCGCGCCTGACAAAAAACATGCTTGCCCGCCTCGAGCGCAGAAACGGTGACGGCGGAATGCATGTAAGGCGGCGTGCCGATCCAGATGACATTGATATCGGGCAGCGCGACGAGATCGGCCCAGTTAGCCATCGGCACCGCGCTGGGCACATTTTCGCTGCAAAAATTTTCCGAGCTTTCGTAGGTGGAATTAGAGACCGCGACGATCTCGACATCGGAGCGTTTGCGCAGCGCCGGCAGGTGACGATCCCGCCCGCGCCGATGATTCCGATCCGCAGTTTGCCATTTCGATTCATGTGGAAAACATTTTGACCACAGTGAGTGCATCACGTTCAACTTCCAAGTGCGCATTGCGAAGTAACGACGTTGTCATGTCCAAGTTTGCCGCCGCGAGCGGAGTTGAAGGTAGCGATCTGCGGAGAATTGATGGTTGACCACCTCCCCAGAACGGCGCACGTTACGCGCTCTTTTCGCGACTATGTCCAAGGTTTGCTCAATCACAGGTTCGCGCCCGAGTCGCGGCAGCGTCATTCACCGTCGCGGCATGGCGAAGAAGAAGGGCGGCGTGGGGCGGCACGTGACGAAAAATGTGCCGCGCCAGTTTCATCCGAATCTGCACGAGCACCGCATCTGGGTTCCTGAGCTGCGCAAGTTTGTGCGCCTGCGTGTCACCGCTCGCGGCCTGAAGACCATCAATAAAAACGGCGCTTACAAAGCGCTGAAGAAGGCCGGGCTAGTCGCAGCTTAGCTGCCTGTCTCGCAAAGCGCGTCGCTGCCATCGGCCGCCGTCTGAGTTGCGCGAATCGCGGCAACGTGTCCGCCTCCTGAGCGGAGCGAAAGATCTCTCAACTGGCTAGAACTTCACTCGCATCGGTGCGGCTTACCGGCGAAGTATGAGGTTCCTCGCCCGCTCCGACGCTCGGCACTGCAGCCGACGGTGCGATATTCTGCGGACCGGCGTCTGCCGCGGACTGCTCAACCGCAACAACGGACGACGCCTCATCCGTTGCAGGCGCAGCACTTTCCTGCGCTGGTGCTTTCGGCCGCGGCAAATCCAGCGAGCCGTCATTGAATTCAATGAGATGGCCCTCCCGCACGAGCCAGCGCAAATCGGACGCGAGCTTCAATTTCGCATCTTCATTCACCGCATCCGCCGGAATCAATTTTTCCGCCAAATTCTTCCGGTTCATCCGCGGCGAAGCTTTCAGCGTTTCCACAATCATCCGCACCGAATCCGAGATGGCCGCTTCATCGATCGCCTTCGGCCGAATGGGCGAGACGAAAAGCATCCCTTTGCGGTGCCGGAAAATGTGCAAGCCCACCGCGCGCAGCCTGCCTGCCAGCTCCTGCATCATCTTCGAGGGCGAGCGTTCCTCCGCCGCCCACGCGTTCTCGATCACGCGGTTGATACCGCGGTCACGCAACTGCCGGCTCGTCACGCCATCGATCTCCGCCTCACGCGTCTCCGCGATCAGCTCCGGAAGATGTTTTTCTCGAAAATGCCGCTCCGCTTCCTGCTCCGAATGGAAAGTCTGCGGCGAGTCCTCTTGGCGAGTGGTGAATTTCGTCAGCTTGCGCGTTTCCTCTTTCCACTGCTCGACCAGCGCCGGATCGCTCACGATCTCGATCTGCCGTTGAAAATCGGCAAAGCCCATCCGCCGGCTGAACCGCTGCTCGTACAAACGGCGCAGCTGCGGCTGATAAGCATGATGATTCGTCGGTCCGAGCAAGGCGCCGCTGCTGCGTTCACGCGCCACGCTGGTGAAGTTCCCTTTTATCGGTTCGCTTAGCGTCACCTCCGTTTCGTAAAATTCGTCCCGGAGCGCGCGAAACGCCGAACTCTCCACCGCGATGCGGTCACGCGCGATGACGCTCGATTCTCCCAGCCGAAAGAACGCCGGCTCGGGCTCGCTCGCAGTAATGCGCACGTCGTAGCGTTCAGGTTTTTGTAAAAACAAACGCGCCAGCGCGAACAGCGAGTAGGCCGCCGTGCCGTTTTTTATTTGCGCGGCCACGTTTTCGAACGCCGTATTGTGCGGGAGAAAACGCACGTCGAGCTGCGGCAGCACTTCGGGTGCACGCTGCGGCATGTCCGGACGCGGCGACCTGTTGTCGCGCCGCGGCTCGCGACGTTCACCGCGAGTCTGCTGGTCGCGTTCTTTCGGACCGCGTTCGGGACGTTGCTCGCGCCGTTTATCGCGATGACGATCGCGCTGCCGCGGGCGCCCCGTGCTGCGATCAAATTGCGTCGCCGGCGCCTCTTCGCCTTCGAAGTTGGAGTACTGCGCCGCATCCTGTTTTACCCAGGCCGGGAGAAAGCGCAGGTCGATCAGATCCGGCGGCGGTTCTGCGGGGGAGGGCACGTTGCTCATGTACTTCATCGGCGGGAGAAGTCCACCGGAGGAGTGG
>DAIRIE010000232.1:0-3829 GCA_036809705.1 Chthoniobacterales bacterium | reverse complement strand
GTGGAGTGAGTTGGCGGCTGCGCGCACCCAGCTGGCCGATAATCGCGAGCTCGCCAGCTCGACCGATGCCGAACTCGCGCACATGGCGCAGGAGGAGATTCCGCAATTGGAAACGGGCGTGGCCGATCTGGAGCGCGAGGTGCAGATCGCGCTCCTGCCAGCGGATGAAAACGAAAACCGCGACGCCATTATCGAGATCCGCGCGGGCACCGGCGGAAGCGAAGCCGCGATTTTCGCAGCCGACCTTTATCGCATGTATAACCGTTACGCCGAAGCGGACGGGCTCAAGGTTGAAGACATGGAATCGAGTCCATCCGAGCTGGGCGGGCTCAAGGAAGTCATTTTCAAAGTGAGCGGCGAATCGGTTTTCCGAAAGCTGCGTTACGAGAGCGGGGTGCATCGCGTGCAGCGCGTCCCCGCCACGGAAGCGCAAGGTCGCATCCATACCAGCACCGCGACGGTGGCCGTCTTGCCCGAGGCTGAGGATGTCGATTTGGAACTCAAACCCGACGAGCTGCGCATCGAAGTCTCGCGTTCCGGCGGCCCCGGTGGTCAGGGTGTGAACACGACCGACTCAGCCGTGCAAGTGCTGCACATTCCCACCGGCACGATTGTGCGTTGCCAGGACGGCCGAAGCCAGATGAAAAACAAAGAGCGCGCTCTCTCCATCCTCCGCTCCCGCCTTCTCGAACGCAAGCAGCAGGAAGAAACAGAAAAATATTCCGCGCAACGAAAAAGCCAGATCGGTTCCGGCGGCCGCGAGGAAAAAATCCGCACTTACAATTTCCCGCAGAACCGCGTGACCGATCACCGCATCGGGCTGACATTGTATAACCTGGACCGTTTCATGGAGGGCGATCTCGGTGAAATGATCAGCGCGCTGCAATCAGCGGACCTGGCGGAGCGGTTGAAGGAGTCGTCGCTCGCGAGCTGATTGCTGCTGAGTAACGGTTTGCTAGGTTAATCAGCGTGACCGCGAAGTTCGCGCATTATGTTACCGCCTACCGTGGCAATGGGAATGGCTGGACGTGGGAGTTTCTTACGACGAGGGAAGAGGTGCTCGATCTGGCTTTCAGCAATTCCGCGTTGCCACTGTCCACCGTCTATGAACGGACGTTTCTCTGCCCGTGAAACTGTCAGACGCGACAAACGCGGCGGCTAACGAGCTGTGGCGCGAGCAATGCCGCGCGCAGCTCGAGCGGGATGTGATGACGCGGATCAAATACGGCTTTTGCCATGTCCACAAGCCGGTGCTGGATGATGCTCCGGCGCGCGCGTTCGCCACGCTGGCGGAGTATCGCGAATGGTGTGAGCGGACGCTGCCGGCGTATCTCGGCTATCAGCGGCTGGATCGTTGACCGAATGCCCGAGAGCAAATTCACGCCCGCGCAAGCACAGGAGTTAGCAGCGGCGTTCGCGCACGAAACGATCGATTACCTTTTCATCGGCAAAAGCGGCGCCATTCTGCTCGGTTATCCTGAGACGACTCAGGATGTGGATATTTTTCTGCCGCGGTCGCGCGAAAATGCCGAACGCGTTCTGCGCGCGTTGCACTCACTTGGATTCGAACTCGACGCGATGACCACTGTTTCGATCCTCAGCGGGAGCGAGATCGTTTTGCTCAAAGGCGGGCCCTTCGCGCTCGATTTGATTCATGCCGCCGATGGAATCGAAAGTTTTGAATCGGCGAAGCAGCGCCGGGTGATGGCCGGCCCATTTCCGGTGGCGTCGCTCGACGATATCATCGCAAGCAAACGCGCGACCGGTCGCGAGAAGGATCGCAGCGATCTGCCGCGACTGGAGCAGTTCAAGAACGAGTTCGCGGCCAAGTTTCGATGACGGTGCTCGAGGTGCTGCAATCGACTACCGCGTATTTCGCTAAACGCGGGGTCGAGCGGCCGCGGCTGAATGCGGAGCATCTGATCGCACACGCGCTCGGGAAGAAGCGGCTGGATATTTACCTCGAGTTCGAACGACAGCTGAGTGAGGTGGAGCTAACGCCGTTACGCGAACTGGTTCGACGGCGCGGGCAAAAGGAGCCACTTCAGCATTTGCTCGGGACGGTGGAATTCTGCGGCGATGTTTTTCTTTGCGATAAACGCGCGCTGGTGCCGCGGCCGGAGACGGAGCAACTGGTCGAGCTGGTGCAATCGAAAATCGAAAATCGAAAATCGAAGATTCTCGACGTCGGCACTGGCTCGGGGGTGATCGCGCTGGCGTTGGCGCGGAAATTCCCGGAGGCGGAGATCGTCGGGAGCGACATTTCCGATGAGGCATTGTCGCTGGCGCGAGAGAATGCGACGCGGCTCGGGATCGATCGCGTTCCGTTTGTGGTAGGCGATCTGCTGAAGGGAATCGGCGGCGAGTTTGATATGATTGTTGCCAACCTTCCCTACATATCCCGCAACGATCACGACCAGCTCGCGCCCGAAGTGTTGCACGATCCCGAGGCTGCCCTGTTCGGGGGCGAACGCGGCGATGAGACCGTGCGCCGGCTCATCGAGGACGCGCCGACGCGAATGCGCGCCGGTGGGTTGCTCGCACTCGAGATCGGGCTCGGCCAAGCCGAAGGGCTATGCGATTTTGCCCGCAGCAAAAACTATCGCGACATCGAGGCGAAAAACGATTATTCAGATGTGACCCGGTTTCTCTTCGCGCGTCATGGATAAAATTCTCGTGCACGGCGGAAATGCGCTTGCTGGTTCCATCAAGATCAGCGGTTCGAAAAACTCTGCCCTGCCCATTCTCGCCGCTACGCTGCTCACGCGCGATCCGTGCATTCTCCGGCGCGTGCCGGACTTGAGCGACACCAATTACATGCTGCAAATCCTGCGGCATCTCGGCGCGGAAGTGGAACGCGCCAGCGGCACCGTCAGCGTTACGGCAGAGAAAGTGGAATCGATCGCGCCCTACGATGTCGTGCGCAAAATGCGCGCCTCCGTTTGTGTGCTCGGCCCGCTGCTGGGACGCTGCAAGGAAGCGACGGTATCGCTTCCCGGGGGCTGCGTCATCGGCGATCGGCCGATCGATTTACACCTGAAAGGATTTGAAGCGCTCGGCGCTGCGGTGCGGGTGGAAGGCGGCAACGTTAAAGTGTTCGCGCCGAAACTGACCGGCGCGGTGATCAATCTGCGCGGCAAATTCGGACCCACTGTTCTCGGCACGGACAATGTCATGATGGCGGCGGCGCTGGCCGATGGCACCACCGTCATTGAAGGCGCCGCGCAGGAACCGGAAGTCTGCGACCTGGCTGATTTCCTCAACAAAATGGGCGCCAAGATCGAAGGCGCAGGCACGCGCCGCATCATCGTCGAAGGCGTAAAGGAATTGCACGGCGCGGAGCACGATGTCATTCCCGATCGCATCGAGGCTGGCACGTTTCTCGTCGCCGGTGCGATCGCCGGCAAAGGCGTGACGTTGAAACGCGTCGAGCCGAAACATCTCACCGCCATCACGACCGCGCTGACCAATTGCGGATTTAAAATAGATACAGCGGATGCCACCATCACGGTTTCGCCCAATGGCGCGCGCAAACCGCTCGAGATCGTGACCGAACCGTACCCTGGTTTCCCCACCGACATGCAGGCGCAAATGTGCGCGCTGCTTTCCACGACTGAAGGCATCAGCGTTATCACGGAGAATATTTTTCCGCAGCGTTACATGCACGTGGCCGAGCTAAAGCGGATGGGCGCGCACGTGCAACTCGAGGGACACACCGCGGTGATTCAAGGCGTCCAGCGGCTCACCGGCGCACCGGTCATGGCGAGCGACCTGCGCGCTTCAGCTGCTCTTGTGCTGGCGGGATTAACGGCGGAGGGAATCACTGAAG
>DAIRIE010000231.1:2758-3929 GCA_036809705.1 Chthoniobacterales bacterium | reverse complement strand
GCGAATACCTCCGGCTCGGGCGCGTGGTTTCTTTAGCGAATTCCGACATCGAGCTGGTGCGAGGCGGAGGCGAAGCGCGCCGGCGTTACCTCGATTTTGCCGGTGCGCAGATCGACGCGGCTTACCGGCCGGCGCTGCGTGCTTACGAGCGGGCTTTGCGCGGCCGCAACGCGCTGCTGAAAAGTAGCCTTTCACGTGAGCGCGAGCTGGCGGCGTTCGATCGGCAGTTGATCGCCCACGGCGAAATGCTGGAGCGATTGCGTGCGCGGATCGCTGAGATGATCGCGCCGCCGGCTGCTTCAGCGTACGAACGCATCAGTGCCGCGCGGGAAAAGCTGGAAGTGCGTTTCGTTCCGGGAGTCGGCGGGAATTTTGGCGACGAGCTGGCGCGATTCCGCAAGGAAGAAGCGCGCCTGCGGCAGACGATGGTGGGGCCGCATCGAGATGAGCTGGCGCTGGAAGTCGATGGAATGCCGGCAGCGCAATTCGCTTCCGAAGGTCAACAGCGCAGCATCGCGCTAGCGCTGAAAATCGCGCAGGCAGGCGTGTTCACCAGGGCGCAGGGACAAGCGCCGCTGCTGCTGATCGACGACATCTTCGGAGAACTGGACGCGGGGCGACGGAATGCCTTGCTGGACGATTTGCCTGACGATTCACAGAAGCTGGTGACGGCAACGGCAATGACATGGCGAGGTGAGCTGAAGGCGGATGTGATCTACGAGTTGAGGGATCGGCGATTGATCAAGAGCGCGTGACAGTGGAAAAGCGCGCTGCTTTCAAGACAATTAACTGAAGGCCTTGCGTCGCACCTTTGCACAGGCGCCGCGTCACGAAAACTTGCGCTGATGCGCGCTCGCTTTTAGTTGAAAGATGCGCGAGCTGCCCGAGCAAGAACCGCAGAGTCTCGCCGGCTCGCTGCTCGTCGCGCATCCGAGCATGCTCGATCCCAATTTCCGGCGGGCGGTTTTGTTTATCTCGGCGCATACGCCGCAGGAGGGCGCCCTCGGGATTATCCTCAACCGGCCGCTCGATAAACAGGTGAGCGAAATCGTTGGCGACGGGCCGCCCACGGGTCTGGAGAATGTGCCGGTGTTTTTCGGCGGCCCGGTCGGGCGCGATCGCCTGATGTTCGCCGCTCTCGAGTGGGAGAACGGGTTGAAGTTAAGCCACA
>DAIRIE010000231.1:0-2748 GCA_036809705.1 Chthoniobacterales bacterium | reverse complement strand
GGTCAGCTGGAAGCGGAAATGAAGGGCAACTCCTGGGTGCTGCAGAAGGCGAGCCGCAACGCGCTCAAGCTCGAAAAGCTGCCGCAGCTCTGGTTCGAGATCATGCGCGGTCTCGGCCCGTGGTTTAAGATGCTCGCCGCCGCGCCGGATGATCCGTCACTGAATTAAAGTGGCGAGTGATGAGTGACGAGTGATGAGTTTTCCGATATAACGCCCGGCATGGACTCGACAACGCGCAGTTACAAAGATTTAATTGTCTGGCAGAAAGCAATCGAGCTGGCGAAGCTCGTTTACCGCCTCACCATGACCTTCCCGAACGAGGAGAAGTTCGGGTTAACTGCGCAGCTTCGACGTGCGGCGGTGTCTGTGCCATCGAATATCGCGGAAGGGCAAGCGCGTCGCACCACCGGTGAGTTCGTCCAATTCATCTCTCATGCCGAAGGCTCGATTGCAGAGCTGGACACGCAATTAATTCTGAGCCTGGAGCTAAAGTTCTCTCCGATGAAGGACGTGGCGCCCGCCTTTGAACTCCTCACCGAGATCCGAAAGATGCTCAACGCGCTCCGCCGCACGTTGGCCACGCGCGGCAACTCGTCACTCGCCACTCGTCACTCGTCACTATGACAATTGGCGTTCCCAGGGAAATCAAACCGCAGGAGCATCGCGTCGCGCTCATCCCTTCCACCGCTTCGACGCTAACGAGGCGCGGCCATACGGCGCTGGTGCAGAAGAATGCCGGACTCGGCTCCGGGTTTTCCAACGAAGCTTACATCGACGCGGGGGCAAAGATCGTGGAAAGCGCGGCCGAGGTTTTTCGCGACGCGGAGATGATCGTGAAAGTGAAAGAGCCGTTGCCGCCAGAGTATGAATTGCTGCGGAAAGGGCAGATTCTTTTCACCTATTTGCATCTGGCCGCGAGCAAGCCGCTGACGGAAGCGCTGCTGAAATCTGGCGTGACCGGTGTGGCTTACGAGACGATTCAGGTGAGCAACAAATTGCCGTTGCTCGAGCCGATGAGCGAGATCGCCGGCCGCATGTCGGTGGTGATGGGCGCGTTTTATTTAGCCAAACATAATGGTGGAAACGGTGTCCTGCTCGGCGGTGTGCCGGGTGTCTTGCCGGGCAACGTGGTGGTGATCGGCGGCGGCACTTCGGGCGTGAATGCGGCCCGAATGGCGCTGGGTCTGAAGGCCGACGTGACCATTCTCGAGGTAGATGGCGAACGCATGCGCTTCCTCGATTTAACCATGCCCACTGTGAAGACGCTTTACTCCAACCAGGCGAACCTGACGGAGTTGATGCCGACGACGGACCTGCTCATCGGGGCCGTGCTCGTGCCGGGAGCAAAAGCGCCGAAACTGGTCACGCGCGAGATGTTGCGGCGGATGCAACCGGGAAGCGTTTTTGTAGATATCGCAATCGACCAGGGGGGCTGCGCGGAGACTTCGCGAGCGACGACGCACGAGGATCCCGTTTATTTTGAGGAAGGGGTGACGCACTATTGCGTGGCGAACATGCCGGGGGCGTACGCGCGCACGTCCACGCAGGCGTTGAGCAATGCCACGGCGCGTTACGTCGAACTGCTCGCTGATCTCGGCCTGGAAGGGGCGTGCAAGAAACAGCCGGCGCTGGTCGGCGGGGTGAACACGCGCGATGGCAGACTTACCATCCAAGCCGTCGCCGAAGCGCACGGGCTCGCCTTTGTCCCGGCGTTTTAGAATTCTGAACTAAACAGGACTCACGGGATTTTGTTCTCTGAAAATCCAGTTCAATCCTGTCTTTCTTCTACGAGGTGATGTATGAGTTCGCGCAAGGCCAAAAAGCGGGCTTGCTCCGAATATGGGGTTAACCCACATTGGGCCTCCATCTATCCAACTATGAAGAAATACATCTGCATCCTCGCTGGCGCCGCGTCATTGTCATTGCTCGCGGCATGTGAGCAAAAAACCGAGACGGCCAATCCACCTGCTGACAGCAAGACGGAGAACAATACCACCGTGGTGAATCCTTCCGCTTCGCCGGCTACGACGAACAAGACTGAAACGAACACGACGGTCAACGCTGGCTCATCGCCGAGCGGTGGCACGTCTTCGAGCAGCAGCTCCAGCACGAGCACGAGCTCCGCGTCCCCGACGCCGTAATTTGCTCGCTTAACTAAGTCGCTCTTTGCGAAGTCTTCCCGGCGCCGATGCGGCGGGAAGACTTTCGCTGTACTGAACTTGCGGCTGCTGGAAATACTCGCCGAGTTTTGAGCGGGGGCGAAGCCGCTCGTGTAGGCGCTGCTCTGTGAACGACGCGGGGCGCTTACTCGACGCGCACCAGCCACGGGAGATGACAACCGTCACCCACAACATTAACGTCGCGCATGCGCGCATCTCACCTCGAAGACTTCTATCAATTCCTCCGTTTCCCCAGCGTTTCGACCGATGACGCTTACGCCGAAAAGGTGACGGAATGCGCGCATTGGCTGGTGGAGAAACTCACGCGGGTGGGCCTTTCCGCGAAGCTGCATCCCACCCCAGGTCATCCGGTGGTTTGGGCGCACAACGAACAAAAGCCTGGCCGCCGCACCGTCCTCATCTACGGACATTACGATGTGCAGCCACCCGACCCAGTGCTGCTCTGGGATTCACCGCCATTCGAGCCGGTGCTGAAGGACGGCTACGTTTTCGCCCGCGGCGCGACGGACAACAAAGGGCAAATTCTTTCGCACATCCTCGGCATCGAAGAGCAGATGCAAGCTAATGG
>DAIRIE010000230.1:2637-3995 GCA_036809705.1 Chthoniobacterales bacterium | reverse complement strand
GAAACGCATTCAACGATATTTTGATCAACGACCTGGCCGTGCTCGCGGCGTTCCTTGACCGCGAGCAGAACAGCGACGCGAAAAAAGAGGTCGGTCGGTTCTTGAAATCCTTTGAGCTTTTGCCCGAGAGCGCGCCGCTCGCGCAGTTCAACCAAACGGCTGCGAGCATTTTCAAGAAATTCGAATGGCAGGAGCAGGCCGCTGAGATCGCGCGTCAGTCAGTCCAACTCCAGAAATTTGCGGCGCCCATTTCTCGCCGCGCCTACCTGCGCTGGCTGAGCGAGATCATTGATTCGTTTCAGCGTGTGCGCGCAGACAACGGGGCACATCCATATGCGAAAGTGCATCTCGTTTCCTACGATCAGGCGCACGGACAGCGCTGGTCGCATCTGATTTTCACGTCGCTGAACGAGGCCGTCTGGCCGGCGCGTCCCGTCGAGAGCGGTTACTTGAGCGAGCACGAAATAGACGCGTTGAACGCGAACATCGTGCGGCTCAACAGAGAAATCACGCGCGAGGGGCGCCAGGGCCAGGGACATCTCACCGTCGCTGAAGGCAAAGCCTTTTGCGTCGGCCCGAGCCAGCAACGCTGGTTCGCCCAGCGGCAATTTCTTGACCTGATTGAATCGGTTGAAATCGAGCTTTGCGCCACAGCAGGTCTATCGGACGAAAAGGATCCGGCGCGCCGACTGAAGCCCGGCGATTTCTTCAATCGGCTCTTCTTCGCGGATCGGGCTGCGCCTGTTTCTGATCGCGACATGGATTCGCTGCACGAGCTGACGCGCCGTTGGGTTGAAGCGTCGCGAGTCTTTTTGCCGCAAGCTCACGATGAAGGCGAAACGGCGCCGATGCTTCGTGCTTTCCACGCGCGCCGCGATCAGACGCAGCGTTTCGGCGAGTTCGAGTTCGCCTTGAAAACGACGCCGCCGGAACCGCTGACAATTCCGTGCACGTCCTGGGATCGCGTCATCAGCGCGCCCGCGGCGGTGTGGATGAAACATCTCGTAGGATTAGAGGAGCCGATCTACGAAGAAGAAGCCGAGCCATGGGGGCGCGCCCTCGGAACCTGGGCGCACAATTGGCTCGCGCGCATTTCCGCGAAGGAAAATCGATTCGCCCCGTTCCCCCCGCCCGCTGAATTTTTCACGATCGTGCGAAACGCCGCCAACCAGACCCGCGCTGACGTGGAGACGCTGGTCGCGAATGTTGGTCGCACGCTGCCGGCGTGGTGGTTTTCGGTGTGGGGTCAGGCTGCCTACGTCTCCGGCCGGATCGCACGCCAGGCAGGCGCGATCGAGGGCTGGCCGAATGTCGCGACTGAATTCAGTTTGAAACCGCCCGTTGAAGTCCTGCTCGAT
>DAIRIE010000230.1:0-2627 GCA_036809705.1 Chthoniobacterales bacterium | reverse complement strand
CCGGAATTCTGCGCGTCCTTGGCCGAATAGACCTGCTGCTCGCCGATGGGTCTCAGGTCGCCGGTGGAGCACTCGATTTTTCGCGCAGCAGCGTGTGGATTGTTGATTACAAGACCGGCGGCAACAAGCCCATTAGCGCTAACGAGCTGCGGAACGGCCGCGGTTTTCAGCTGGCGCTTTATGCACTTGCGTTGCGGCAGCTCGGCGCGGCGCGGGTGGCAATGAGTATCGTGCGACCTGACACACCCGCGACGCCGCAGCTTCAGTTCGAACATCTCGACGAGTTCGCGCCGGTGTGGAAAGAACTTTGCCGGATGCAGGAGTCGGGCCTGTTCGGTGCGCTCGGTGAAATGCGCAGCGAATTCGGCCGCGGCACTGTCTATCCCCTCGCGACTTTGGAGATCGATGCCGACGTGCTCGCGGGAAAATGGGAGAAAACGCATCCCGGCTTCGTTCTTGAGGAAGATGAAACGATCTGGTAACGCCGAGGCTGCAAGCGGACGCGAGCACCGACAACTCGCGCTCTTCGACGACGAGCGCGAGGACCCTTCGCTTCCAGCCGACTACGCGTCACGCCGGCGTTTCATCAACTCAGTCGAGGAAAACTTTTCCGTTATCGCGCCCGCCGGCGTCGGTAAGACGCAGTCGATCGTCGAGCGCATCGCGGAGATCGCGCGGCACGAAAAGGCGGCCGAGTGGCTGCCACGGCTCGTTGTTGTGACATTCACCAAACGCGCCGCGGACGAGATGCAGCAGCGCGCGAGAGAGCAAATTCTCAGCGCGCGCCTTTCGCTCGATCTGCTTGAGCAATTCAACCGCGCGTTTTTCGGCACCATTCACAGCTTCTGCGTCGAGCTGTTGCGAAACTTCGGCCATCACATCGGTCTGACGGCAAAGTTCGAGCTGGTGGAAAAGGATGACGAGCTGTGGCTCGATTTTTTGCAGGAAAGCGTCGCCCTGGGTGGACTCGAGGAGGCGCACCGGGAACAATTCGAGCGTCATACACCGCTCCAAAAAATTTTAGGTTTGGGTCGCAGGCTCAGCGCCATTGCCGACCCCGCCAGGCTGCCCGATTGCGCCAAGCTCGGGTTCGACGAGCTGCTGGCGCATCCGCCCTGCCCTCAATCGCGCGGTCGCGTTGAAGTCGGCCAGGAGCTCGTGCGTGAATGGCAGGAACTTTTTTGCGGGGACGAAACTTATTTGCCCTTGCCACGCTACAAACTTGGCGGCTCAAAATTCCAGGAGGTCTGGCAAGAAACCTTCTCGCCGTTGCGTGAATGGCTGTGCAGTTGCGCATTGCGCGTCGCCGCCGAAACGGCGCGGCAATATCGACAATTCCGCATCATGCGCGGCATGCTCACCTACGACGACCAGGTTGCGCTCGCTTCCGAGTTGCTTCGCGTCCCGGCGGCGGCGCGACAAATTCGCGAGCGTGGTTACCGCGTGATCCTGGACGAAGCGCAGGACACGGACGTGGCGCAGTTCCACGTGCTGCTGGAATGCGCGCGCCCGCTGGAGGCGGACAGTGACTGGCAGAAATCGCGCAGCGATCCGCCCGAGCCGGGACGATTCTCCATGGTCGGCGATCCGCAGCAATCGATTTACAGCCAGCGCGCCGATCTTGCGCGCTACGCCTCCATTCGCGGTCTGCTCGGCCGCGCGCCGGCAGGAACGGAACTGCCGTTCACGACGACGTTTCGCTGCGACGGAGCGATCATTAGTTTCGTCAACGAGACGTTCCCGCGCGTGTTCGCACCGAGCGAGGGCCAGGTGACGTTCGTCCCGCTCAAAGCCCGACCTAACGCCGGCTCCGGTCAGGTCGTGCGCTTTACGTTTGAAATTCCAGAGCCGCCGGATCCGAAGCTGCCCGACCGCAAACGCGCCATCAACGAAGCCGAGGCACTGGCAAACTGGATCGCTGAAAACGGCTTGGAAAAATTGCGCGCCCGCTCGTGGAGCGAAGTCGCAATTCTGGTTCCGCAAAAACGCTGGTTCTCGCCCTTGCGCATCGCGCTGCGCAACACCGGCATCGCCAGCTTCCAGGTGCACGATTACGCCGAGCAACACCGGCATTCGCACGCAGGTGCAATCGCCGCGCGACATCAAAGGCGACAGCCCGGCGTACGCGTGGCTCACCGCGCTGCTCATGATCGCGGCCAACCCACGCAATCACTTCGAGATTTTCGGCGTGTTGCGCGAAGTATTCGGCGTTTCCGATGACGAGCTGGCGCATTTCTCTCGCGGCCGCGACTACGCGTTGCGGATCGATCGCGAAAGCGACGGCTCAGGCGCAGTTGTGGACGCACTCAATTTCCTGACAAACACGCGACGCGACATTTTCAAGAAACCGCTGCGCGATGCTGTCGCGGATTTGATTTCCGCGACCAAACTGCGGGGGCGACTCGCCTCATTGCCGCGCGAGTTTTTTGAAACCGCCGCGCCGGAGCTGGATGACCTACTCGCGCTCGCCTCGAGTGCCGAAGCCGAGGGGCAAACGCTTTCCGCGTTTGCCGAAAACCTGCGGCAGAATTTCTACGCCCTGCGCGAGCCGCGCCCGGCTCAGACCGACGCAATCCAGCTCCTCACCTGCCACAAAGCCAAAGGCCTGCAATGGGACGCGGTCATCC
>DAIRIE010000229.1:0-4001 GCA_036809705.1 Chthoniobacterales bacterium | reverse complement strand
GAGTTTCACCACGCCGGACATGAACATGACTTTGAAGAGAAGAAACTTAAGGAGAGACAGCGCGATGGCCGATGGTGGACCGGCGTGCGCCAGCTTGAACCGCCAGGGCGCGAAGAAGAGCGCGAGGAATCCGGTTTCGAGCAGCAGAATGTCCCATTGAAAACTGAGAAACGTCTGGCCGACGGTGGTGAGTGAGAGATAGCTCGCGAAGCAAACAAGGAGCGCGGGGATTGGAAGAAAGCCGATGATGAGCGCGGCGGAAGCGACCACGCCGGAGAGGCACAGGGCGTGAAGGGCAAGGTTCGAGGCGCCGAACCAGCAGAGACTTGGCAGGGCGGCGATGGCGCGCGGGCCGTACTCGGCCCGAATAGCGGAAAAGAAATCGCGCGCCGGGAGAATGCCGTGTTCGCCGATGAGCCCGTCGATTTGCAGCCAAAGCGAGATGAAGGCGATGAGGTAAATGAGCCCGAGCGCGCGCAAAAAAATGCGGCGCGTGGTGGCGTAGCTCGGTTGCGAAACATCACGGCCCCAGAGCACGCGAGTCACTGCGGATGCGAGCTGACGCCGCTTCGCAATGAATCGGTAAGCGGCATCGGAAACGGGCGCGATACCGGGAACGTTCTGATAAGCGCGCAGAAGCCAGCCGCGGCGCGGCGCGAAACTGAGCGAGCGAAAGACGGCTTCAGCGCCGCGAAACGCTTCGCCACTCGGCAGAACGAGAATAACGGCGCGGCTAAATTCCGCCGGATCGATTTCCGGAAACCGCGCGTCGGCCAGTTGCGATGGTTCGTAGTCGACGCGATCCCCGGTCTGCGCGCGCCACCGTTCAACCCAGCCACGGCAAAAGTGGCAATCGCCGTCCCAGATCATGAGCGGCGTTGCGGGTGGGTTGGTGACGCGGAGGGCGGCGCTCACGTCCTATTGATGCGTCGGCGGGTCAGTTTTTGAAAGGGTGAACAGTGACTGGTGAATAGAACTCCATTCACTAGTCACTAGTCACTAGTCACTAGTCACATCCCCAAACTCCGCCCAGATCGGCGCGTGGTCCGACGGATCTTTCCCTTTGCGCATGTCGCGATCAATGCCGGCGGCGACGCAGCGTGCCGCGAGCTCGTTGCTGGCGAGAATTCCGTCGATGCGCAGCCCGCGATTCTTCGGAAAGGCGAGCATGCGGTAATCCCACCAGGTGAAGAGTCCAGGCTCCGGACGATGAATGCGCAAGGTGTCGCGCAGGCCGAGCTCTTCCAGGGCGGCGAAAGCGCCCCGCTCCGCTTGCGAGCACATGATCGCGCCCTCCCATAACGCCGGATCGTGCACGTCGCGGTCTTCGGGCGCGACGTTGAAATCGCCGCAGATGATGACGTCGGTGAATGTTTTCCGCGCACGCGACACGCAATCGCGCAGCCGCGCGAACCATTGCAATTTGTAAGCGAACGCGGGTAAGCCCACGGCCTGGCCATTCGGCGCGTAGATGCAAAAAATGCGCAGGCGTCGGAACGTTGCGGCGATGACGCGCGCCTGATCGTCGATCACTTTATCGCACAATGACGGCTGCGCACCGAGCAGCTCGCCGCGCGCGAGAATCGCTACGCCGTTATACGATTTCTGCCCGTGAAAGACCGCGCGGTAACCGGCCGCCGCCAGCGACATTTCGGGGAACTGATCATCGCTGCATTTTGTCTCCTGCAAACAGACGACGTCGTATGGCTTTTCAGCGAGCCACTCGAGCAAGCGGTCCTGGCGTTTGCGCAGTGAGTTGATGTTCCAGCTGGCGAGTTTCACGAAGGTGAATGGTGACTAGTGACACGTGAATGGATTCAATTCACCGATCACCAGTCACTATTCACAATTCCAACTCCACCCCTGGAGTCGGCACGATCACCTTACTCTGCGGCAATTGCGCGGCGAGCTGCGCGCGCATCCACTCCACCGCGGGAGGATCGCCATGCACGAGCACGATGGTTTTGGGCGCGAGCTTGAGCGCGTAGCTCATGAGCGACTCGCGCGAGGCGTGCGCGCTGAACTGGAATTTCTCGATGTGACAGCGCACCGTTTGCGCCGGCTCGTCTTTGTCGAGCTGGATGGAATCACCCGGCTTCGCCGATTGCAGAACGCCGCCGGGTGATTGCGGATCGGCGTAACCGACGAAGAGCACGGAATGCAGCGGGTTCTCGAGGACGCGACGCGCGACAATGTTCGAGAGGGTCTTCTCCGTCATCATCCCGCTGGAGAGCGCGTAAACGCGACCGGGCCGCGCGGGCGCTTCGCCGATGGTTTGGCCATTCAAGACAAATGGCGCGACCTCCTGGAGCAATTGCAGACGCGGGAGCTGCCGGCGCGATTGATTGCTGCGGCGATCGTAAATCTCCGTGAGCTTGGAGCTCAGCCCGCCGATGTAGACGGGAAAATCTCCGAGCAATTTGTCGCGGCGGAATTTCCAGAGCATGCCGAGCGCTTCCTGCGTTTTGCCAAGCGCGAAGACCGGGATGAGCACGCATCCGCCCCGGCGGAATGTCTCGTCGATGGCCACAGCCAGGCGTTTTTCTTCCGACTCGCGCGACCAGCCCGCCGGCATCGGCGTGTCGCCGCGGGTGCATTCGGTGATGAGCACATCGATTCCGCTCTCTGGAAAAACGCCCGCCAGCATGAGCGTCTGCGGATCGAAGTTGACGTCGCCGGTGTAAAAAACCGTGCGGCCCTCCGCGCGCAGGAGAATGCCGGAAGAGCCGAGCACGTGACCAGCGTCCCAGTATTCGAAACTAAGAGCGCCCTCGGCGCCGGCGCGATCGCCGCTGGCAGCGTAAGGCTGGCGATAAGCGCAGCGATGCCACAGATCGGTCGCGCGTTCGGTCTCCCGATGAGTGAAAAGCGGGTAAAGCGTGGTGCCGAGTTCTTCGCGCTGACGCGTCATGACGTTGACGGAGTTGTGCAGTAACGCGCTCCCGATTTCGCCCGTCGCTTCCGGCATGAAAACGCGCGCGTTCGGCTGCCGGCGCATCAGCACAGGCAACGTGCCGATGTGGTCCTGATGCGCGTGAGTGATGAGAATGGCGTCGATGTTGCGGCCATCGATCGGCTTCCAATTCGGCAACGCGTTCTCGCCTTCTTCCTTGGGATGCATCCCGCAATCGAGGATGACGCGCGCGCCGGCGGCTTCGAGGTAGTAGGAGTTGGCGCCGATCTCGGTGCGGCGGGTCAGGTTGATGAACTTCACGGGCCGCTGCGCGCGTTAATCGTTAATTGTTAATCGTTAATCGTCGCCGGTTTTACTGCCCAGGCGCGGACGAAATCATCGGTCGTGCGCAGTTTCACGTCGCGGAATCCGGCGCGTGTCAGATAAGTCTCGATTTCCTGCGGCGTCGAGCATTGGGTGATGTGTGGCGGGCGTTGTTGCGGCGGGAAGGCGCGGTGCGCTTCGAAAACTTTCCAGCCGCCTTCGGAGCAGAGGTTGGCGTTATCGACATAGATTCTGCCGCCGGGCCGCAGCACACGCATGGCTTCCATTATATAGGAGTAACGGTCCCAGCTTTCCAGGTGCATGAACACGACCGTGCAATAAACAACCGTCACTGACTCCGGCGCGATGCCGTCGAGATTGTAGCCGTTGGTTTCTCGCAGGTCGATATTTGTAAACCCGCGCAGCCGTTCCGCGGCATGGCGAAGCATGTGCGCCGAAACATCGCACCCGATCCAGCGCGAGCAGCGCGGCGCAACCAGCGCACCGACCCGCCCGATGCCGCAACCGATTTCCAGAACGATATCGCCCGGAAAAATCCCCACCGTTTCTTCCAGAATCTGTAAAGTCTCGCGGCCGGTTTTTTCAAAGTCGCTCTCTTCCTTCGAGCCGATGACGTGCATCTTGGCGCGGTCGAGCGTGTCGGAGAGCGAGCTCCAGACGGCTTTGTATTGCGAGCGTGTGGGTGTGGTTTCTTCGCGCATGCGGCGGTCGCTTGCTGTCTTCGCGCAGTGGAAGTGAAGACTGGGCCTGAAAGGATTTGAAC
>DAIRIE010000228.1:0-4014 GCA_036809705.1 Chthoniobacterales bacterium | reverse complement strand
GGCAGTTGACCTGGTTCCGTCACCAAACTAATTTTCCGCAGCTCAACTTGACCGCCTTGTCACATCAGGAAGCAGTCACCGCGATCGTGCGGCTCAGCGCGCGGGAATGATCGAGACGAAATCGCAAACGCGACCCGAGCGCGCGCTGCTCATCGGCCTCGAGCAGGAGGGCGTTTCAAAATGGGACCTGGCCGATTCCATGGATGAATTGCGCGAGCTGGCCAGCTCGGCCGGCGCGGAAGTGGTGGACACCGTCACGCAGAAACTGCCGAAGCCGACGGCGCCGTTTTACATCGGCAAAGGAAAAGCGGAAGCGATCAAGGATTGCGTGCAGCGGGAGGGAGTCACCTCGGTGATTTTCAACGACGAGCTTTCGCCCGCGCAGGGTCGCAACCTGGAGAATCTCTTCGCGCGCAAGGTGCTCGATCGCACTCAACTCATCCTCGATATTTTCGCCCAGCGCGCGCGTTCGCGTGAAGGCCGGCTTCAGATCGAGCTGGCGCAATTGCAATACTTGCTGCCGCGACTGACACGAATGTGGAACCATCTTTCGCGCCAGACCGGCGGCATCGGCACGCGCGGCCCCGGCGAGACGCAGCTCGAAGTTGATCGTCGGCGCGTGCAGGAGCGGATCGCGCGGCTGGAGCGCGATCTCGAAGGCGTGCGCAAAGTGCGCAACGTGCAGCGGCAGGGTCGGAAGCGCCATCAATGGCCGGTCGCCGCCGTCGTTGGCTACACCAATGCTGGAAAATCGACGCTCTTGAATCTGATCACCGGCTCCGACGTGCTCGCGGCGGACAAACTTTTCGCCACACTCGATCCGACCACGCGCAGCTTCACTTTGCCGAACAAACAGCGCGTCCTGCTTACTGATACCGTGGGATTTTTGCGCAAGCTGCCGCACACGCTCATCGAGTCATTCAAGGCCACGCTCGAAGAAGTGAGCGATGCCGATCTTCTCATTCACGTGGTCGATCTCAGTCATCCGCGCGTGGACGAGCAGATGGCGGCGGTGGAGAGCGTGGTCAAGGAGCTGGACGCCTTGGGCAAACAAACGCTCATCGCTTTTAACAAGATCGATTTGCTGGCGAATCCTGCGCTTGCCGATAGATACCGGGAGCGATTTCCGGGCAGCGTCGCAATTTCCGCGAAGACTGGTCACGGGATGGACGAATTCGTCGCTGTCCTCCAGGCGGCGCTGAGTGCGTGGCGAATGCGATCGCAATTTCGCGTCCCGTTGAGCGAGGCCAATCTCATCGCGGAGGTTCATCGCGTCGGGCACGTCCTGGAGCTGTGCTACGAAGGCGAGTTCGCGATCATTACCGCGCATGTGCCGCCGCATCTCGAGCGTCGGCTGGCGCGGTTTGCGTTGTAGCTGCCGTCCGTCCTCGGCGGCAGAGACGTTGAGCTAGCCACCCGCTGCATGCCTGCCGCTGGGGACAGCGGCAGCTACAACATCCAGCGGCAGCTACACCGTTCAGCGGCAGCTACACCGCTGCACCGCAACAACGCGTTTAGCGGATTGGGCGGCGCGAGGCGTCGAGAGTGGAGCGCACTTGCTCGAGCAATTTCGCGCGGGTGTAAGGCTTGGGAATGAAGCCGCGCAACCCTTGCGCCAGCATGGCGCCGATTTTATTTTGCTCGGCGAAGCCGCTGCTCAAGACCACGTTCACGTTGGGATTCAGCGCCTTCAATTCCTCAAAGACCGCGTCGCCGTCCATCACCGGCAGGAAATAGTCGAGAATGACGAGACCGATCTGGCGATTGACCCGCTGAAAAATCTTGAGCGCTTCGAAGCCATCCTTCGCCACGATGACTTTGTAACCTTCTTCCGCGAGCATCTCCGCCGCCAGCTCGGCAATCTCCGGCTCGTCGTCGATGAGCAGGATGTACTCGCGCGCGCCCTTTGGATTCTTCACCGGAATATCGGCGGGAACTTCAACCGGCGTCTCCGCGGGAGCGGCGGCAGGAGCACTCGCTCTCCTCGCTGCCGGCGGATCGGCTAAGCCTTTCCCGCTGGTCGTTTCCAAAATCTTGCCCGTGACACGATCGAACAACGCCTGGCTGAGCCGGCTGGCTGCCTCCGAGCGTTCGCCCAGCATTTGGAGAAAATCCTGATCGCCGCGGCTCTTCTGCGCCATCTCCGCGTAACGCGCGATCTGCTGAAGCGCGGTGTTGAGCTCAGTGGATGTTTTCGCGATCCACTTCAGGTCGTCCGGCTCGAGCATGAGTCTGTGTCTGGTCAGATTCCTTGAAGCAAGCCCAGAGCACGCAGCCGAAAAGGGCGATGCAGGCGAAGGCGAAGGAAGCGAGCGAGAGCATAGAGGAAGGATTGGGTGATGTCAGCCCGGATCGATCTGGGTGGTGAACAGCGCGACGCGATCTTTTCCATAATTACCATAGCAAGTTACTTGCCCAGTGTTCCTCTCAGCTCTGCTTTTGCTCCATTAATTTCCTTTGGCGTCGCTCCCGAGAGCAAAATCCCGCGTAATCGTTCGCCTTGGAAATAGCGCGCGCTCCACTTTTTCTTCGCGTGCGTTCCGCTCATCGCCACTCGCGATGGCGGCAAACTAAAGTCACCGATAAAATCGAGCCGCAGGTCAAACATTTCGGTCCAGAAATAAGGGAGCTGTTCGTAGCGAATTCTCTTCTTTCCCGTGATGTTCGCACCGGCGACGAGTCCCTGCTCGCGCGCATTATCCCAATGCGTTTGCCGTCGCATTCCGCCCATGAGGCGATCGGGATAAAAAGCGAGATCGCCAATGGCGTAGATTCCCTTCTCCTCCGTCTCGAGATACTCAGTGACGGGAGAGCCGTGCGGGCCGGAGAGCGGAGTATTGCGCACGAGATCGAGATTCGGCTCAGCTCCGCAGGCGACGACCGCGAGACCAGCCGCGACGCGATTGCCGCTTTTCGTCTGGATATTTCGCAACACCGTTTTGCCTTCGAATCCGTTGAGACTTTCACCAGTGAGTAATTGCACACCGTTCTTACCGAAGTATCCGGTTAGCCAGGCGCCGGTATCTGCATCGAGATAACGATTGAGCAGATTGGCGTGCCGGTGCATCATGCTCACCTTCAGCTTCATTTGCCGCAGACTGGCCGCGGTCTCGCACGCGAGCAATCCGCCGCCGACGACGACGACGTTTTTCTCGTGCTCAGCCATCTCGCGCAGAGCGAAGGCATCGCGGAGACTGCGCAGGTAAATCACATTACCGAGACCGACGCCGGCGACGGGCGGACGCACGGGCCGGCTGCCCATGGCGAGGCAGGCTTTGTTGAACTCGATGCTTTCGCCGTTGCCCAAGACAGCGACGCGGCGCTCGATATTCAGCTGAGTAACGACCGTGCCGAAGCGAGCATCGATCTTATTTGAGGAATACCATTGCTCGCTGGCGTGGGAGAGCTTGTTGGCAGCGGAATTCTTTTCCCGCAAAAAACTTTTCGAAAGCAGCCAGCGTTTATAAGGGGCGAACGCTTCCCCGCCCACGAGCATGACGCTGCCACGCTTGTCATGTTGCCGGATCGCTTCGCACACGCTCGCCCCGCCGATGCCTGCGCCGATGACGAGATAATCACGCTGAATCATGAAGTGGGCGACGATAGGAAAACTGGTGCGCTGCTGGCGAGGGAAAAATGCGAGGAGCGTGAAAAAGTTAAAGCCTTAAACGGTTAAAGCGCGAGAAGCAGTTCAATGCTCCGACATTTCACAACACGGCGCGACAAATCACAATGGACGCAATCACTCCCACCGCATCAGCGAGCAATCCCGCGGGAATGGCGTGCCGCGTCTGCTTGATGCCGACCGAGCCGAAATAAACGGCCGCGACGTAGAAGGTCGTTTCGGTGCTGCCGTAGATCGTCGCCGCCATCAGGCTGACGATGTTGTCCGGGCCGAGCCGGTGCACGATGTCGGTGAGCAACGCCAGCGTGGCGCTTCCGCTCAATGGCCGCATCAAGGCCAGCGGCAAAAGATCGGGCGGAAAATGGAGCGGGCCGAGCACGGGTGCGAGC
>DAIRIE010000227.1:0-4020 GCA_036809705.1 Chthoniobacterales bacterium | reverse complement strand
CGCGAAAAGTAGTATCGCTATTCTGTTGCACTTCCACGATCAGATTGCCGGCTCCGATCGCATGGATCCGTCCGCTTGGGATAAAGAAAGCGTCGCCTCGTCCCACCGGGACGCGATGGATCAACTCCGCCGCAGTCCCATCGCTAATAGCCTGGCGAAATCTATTTGGTGACGCAGGCTGCGAAAAGCCGAGGTAAAGCTCCGCCTCGAGCGTGGCGTCAGCAATGTACCAGCATTCCGACTTTGGCTCACCCTTCAGCGCTGCGGCGACAGGCGCGGGCGGATGGACCTGGAGAGATAATTTCTCGCGACAGTCGAGTAGCTTGATGAGAAGCGGGAAGCGTGGGCGATCATTAACTTCGCCGAAGATATCAGCGCGGTAATTGACCCACAGATCATGTAATGATCGCCCAGACAGAGCTCCCGACTCGACCATGCTCTGAGCTTCGGGCCGATCGACAATCTCCCAGGATTCACCAATATGGCGCTCCGCGGGAATGTCTTTGCGGTAATGGGAAGCGAGTTTGCGGCCTCCCCACACCCGCTCAAAAAAAAGCGGCCGGAAGGTAAGCGGTGCATCGAGCGCCGGCATGATCGGATTATTAGCAGAGAACATTGTGAGTGGCGACTATCCTGCTACGCTCAATTTCCGTGCGCGCGTTTCTCCGTTACTGGCTGCCCTTGCTGATTTGGCTCGCGCTCATCTTTGCCGGGTCCACTGATTTGATGTCAGCGGAGCATACCTCGCGCATCATTGCTCCGTTGCTGCGGTGGCTGCGGCCGACAATTTCATGGCAAGCCATCGAGCAGGTCCAATTTTTTATCCGCAAAGCTGGCCACGTCAGCGAATATGCCATCCTCGCGGCGCTACTTTACCGAGCGCTGGTTAATACTCTTCTGCTCGGCCGCGTCTGGATTTGCGCCACGATCGTGGTGTTGCTCGCCGGCATCTACGCTATCAGCGATGAATTTCATCAATCTTTCGTGCCTTCGCGAACGGCCACGGCTCGCGACGTGGCGATCGATGCCGTGGGCGCTGTTTGCGGCGTGTTGGTGGTGCTCATGTTTCGGCGTGAGCAGGCGAGGGGTTGAGTGCACGGGTAATCAGGAACGATCTCGCGCTTATCTCGTCGTAAATTCGCTGGAAGGTGTCATGTATTAATCAAACACGTCCAACAGCAGCTTCAGACACCGATTGAATATGCAACGCCACTGAAACGTCTGGGTTAGATATTGAAACCAACTCGCTTATGAAGCTCCGTTCGCTCCTTTTCGCTATTGTCGCGCTCGTCACGATTCCCGTGGCGAATTCGCAAGCTTTCGTCTCCATCTCAGTCGGGTTCGCTCCGCCGGTCCTGCCAATTTATGCGCAGCCGGTTTGCCCTACTCCCGGCTACATCTGGACTCCCGGTTACTGGGCCTGGAGCGGGTTCGGTGGCTACTACTGGGTGCCCGGTGTATGGGTCGCGCCGCCTTCAGTCGGCCTCTACTGGACGCCGCCATATTGGGGCTGGGGCAATGGAGTTTACGTTTTCCACCAAGGCTACTGGGGCCCGCACATTGGGTTCTACGGCGGCATCAATTACGGCTACGGCTATTTCGGCAGCGGCTACTATGGCGGCCGCTGGGCAGGGAACCGTTTCCTCTACAACACCGCCGTGACTCGCGTGAACAGGAACGTTATCCGCAATGTTTACGTCGATCGTTCCGTCGTGAACCGCCAGGTGAACCGTGAGCGTGTCAGCTTCAACGGACCCGGTGGCGTCAAAGCCGTTCCCACGGCTGAGCAACGCGCAGCCGAAACCCAGCGCCGCGCCGCAGCCACGCAGGCGCAGATCGCGCGACAGGAAGCGGCCAGCAAGAACCCTGGCCTGCAAGCGAAGGTGAATGGCGGCCATCCCAAACCCGAAGCCGTCCGCGCTGTTCAAAACGCGAACGCCGAAACGGCGAAGGCGAACACTGCCCGCGCCGAAGCCGCCGAACGCACCGCGACAAATCGCAATAATAACGCCAACCAAACTCGAGCTGAAGAAGCCAGAGCTAAGGAAACGCGAGCTGAACAGTCGCGAGCGGGCGAAGCCCGGGCCGCATCCGTTCGCCGCGCCGAGCAAACCTCCCGCGCCGCCGAGCTCCGCCGCGAACGATCCGCGCGAAACGCCGAAGTGACTCGTGAACAAGCATCACGCAACGCGCAAATGCGCGCCCGCGACCTCCGCGAGCGCGAGCTTGCCCGCCGCGACATGACCGCGCGTTCCGGCCGTCCCGAAACCGTCGCGCCGCGTCCGCAAAACGCCCCCGCCCGCGGTGATTCCCGCCCCCAATCCCAGGAGCAGCAAAAGAAGAAATCCAAAAAGCGGAATCAGGACGACGGCCGGTAAGTCCAACCGACGATTCGGCTCGCGAGATTCTTTCTGACGCATCGACAACGCGCCCCGGCTTCCCGCAAAGTGCGGGGTTCTGGCGACGGCCTACTGCTCCGCGCAATCCGTTCGGGCTCACGCTCAGAAAGGCTGGTCGTCGCACTACCATCGGCGCGGCAGCGTTTCACCTCCGTGTTCCGAAAGGGAGGGGATTGGCACATCAGCGTGCGCAAGGCCGCGCTAAGCGATCTCGCTTCAAGGCCAGGCGACTCAAAGAAATGCGGGTATCTTCTCACAGGTTGTGAGAATCCGTCATTGACCTAGTCTTATGACCAAGCGTGGAGCCGGTGGCACCGCTTGGTAGTCGAAAGCGCCGGCTCGGAGCGCTGCGCGGGCGCATGATCATCAAAGGCGATATTATCAGGAGCGATTTCGAGCGTGATTGGGAGAGCTGATGACGCTGCTGCTTAATACGCACGTCGGATCTGGTCGGAGCAGGCTCCAGAGAAGCTCGGACGGCGCGCGGGCGCGGTCTTGGGTGATATGGGGAATGGCGTGGCGGTAAGTGCGATGTCGGCGATGGGAAATTGCCCGATTAGTGTTTCTCCGGCGCGTTGAACTCAGCGAGGCGGCATCGTCCTGGATCCCAGATTCAATCCGCTCTTTGACTCTTTGACATTGGCTGTGAGCTGGGACATTGCGAGCGAAGCGTATGAGTTGCCAGTCGCTTTCCACAAAGATCCGGTGGACCGGGTGCTGGTGGCGACGGCGCGAATTCACGACCTGGTTCTGTTAACGGCGGATGATCTGATCCTGCGGTATCCGCACGTGAAGACGTTGTCGGCGCTGCGCTAGTTACGTCATGTTGGAAAGCTCAAATTCCCCGCAGAGGGCGCAGAGATCGCAGAGAAAATGGACAAGCATCCGAAGTCTTAGCCGAGCAGATGAGATCGAATAGGTAGATAGGCGCAACAATTGGGAACGGTAGCTGCAGCGCGTTATCGTGAATTGCGCACCGCGAGGCTGGACGACAGGCCGACCTTCGTGACGGCGGGAAGAAGTTCATGAAGTCGAGCACCGTCCGGTGCCTGAGTGGCAATTTCGCAGCACGCGGGACGCGTGCGCTACCTGGAGGTGTGATCGGCGCAAGCAAAATGCCCGAGGAGATAAATCCACCGGGCATTTTGTTCTGGCGACGTCCTACTCTCGCACGACCTTTCGTCGCACTACCATCGGGGCTGCAGCGTTTCACTGCCGTGTTCGGAATGGGAACGGGTGGGGCCACTGCGCTAATGTCACCAGACGATTACGCCGGTTGCCGGCGTAATCGTCTGGTGGCGGCACGCTCTTCGCGCCGCGTGAATGGTGATCGGTGAATTGTGAATGGCGTCGACGACGTTTCTTCCCTTCACTTATCACTAGTCACATTTCAAAGACAGCTGATTCTCTGATATCTACATACAGGAAGTGAAAGTCGCGTCTAAGACTGAGTTTTGTTTGAGATCATTTGATCTTCTCTGTTTCGCTTCGCCCGCCAGAAGCAGGCGAAGCATTAACAGAAAAGGAAATGATCAAGCCGAACGAGTTATTAGTATCACTTAGCTGAATACATTACTGCACTTACACCAGTGACCTATCAACGTGGTGGTCTACCACGACT
>DAIRIE010000226.1:1090-4050 GCA_036809705.1 Chthoniobacterales bacterium | reverse complement strand
CATTTGACGCAGGACCTCGACGTGGGTGACGCTCGGAATCCAGCGGTGACGGCGAACAGCTTCGTCGAGAACGCGGCAGCCGTTAGCTGCTTTCCGGCCCAGCAGTGTGAGGTCGCAATGGGGGCCAAGTGTTTCCACCGCGCGCAATGCGTAGGACAAGCCTTTGCGCTGCCCCAGCGACCCGGCGAAGAGGATGCGTAATTTGCCCGCGCAATTCAGGAGCTCGCCTTCTTTTATCGGCGGCGCGCCATAGGCAATGACAGAGATAGAACGCTGGTGTGGCGATTCAGCCAAGCTTGATTTCGTGAAAGTGCTGGCCACGACGACACGATCAGCCAGGCGCAGTTCCTCATCTTTACGCGCAAGTTTCTCCTCGCTGTCCCGGGTGCCGGTCAATGTCGCCGCCCATTCCGGCTCGCGCTCGCGTTCCTCGGCAAAGATGCGCTGTGCCGCGCGCCAATAACCGATCGGCAGATCGTAGAGACGAGCGAAGCCGCGCCTTTGCGCGACGGCAAAAGTCTCCGCCGCGCAATCCTCGTAGCCATAGACGGTGGTGAATTTCGCCGTTCTGGCGATTTCGGCCGCGACTTTGCGATCAAGCGCGCGCGAGACGGCGTCGATACTCAGCGCGCCGCGTTCGTGCCTGGAAAAGAGTGAAACGTTGGCCGCGCCGAGGAGCAGCCGGACTGCTTCGCGCAATGGCAGCGCACGCGTGCGACTGCGGACGATTTCCGGATAGGCGCGGCGGCGAAGCGTTTCGCGAAGCCGCGCCGGCGCTTTGCGGTCGAGGATCGAATGAGGATTCCAGTTCAGCGTGGTCCAGAATTCACGGAGGAGATTCGCTTCGGCCAAAGCAAGCGCCGCCTGGCGCACGTTCTCGTTTCCGGTGGGATGGGAAAGCACGATCATGGCGGCACTTCGAGATTGTGCGACGGAATCCCTCGACTTCGCTTCGCTGCGCTCGGGGTCAGGAGCGTGCGCAGAACCGCGAGATAGCGCGCCGCGACGCTCGAAGCGCGGAAGCGTTGCAGGTGCGCGGGCGCAGCGGCAAGGAATTTTTCTCTCAGGCCGGGACTCTCCAGCAGCTGCTGTAAACATTGAGCGAGTCGCTCGATGTCGCCGTTTGGAAATGTGAGACCGCACGGACCGATCGCTTCGGCCAGACCACCCTCCGAGGAACCCACCGCGACACAGCCACAGGCGATTCCCTCCAGCGCCACCACGCCAAACGGCTCCGGCCAGCGGGATGGAATGGCGATGATCTGATGCCGGTTGAGGATTTCATCCAGCTCGCTGCCGGATTTCGCGCCGGCGAATGTCGCGTCCACGTTTAACTCACGCGCGAGTGCGCGAAGATTCTCTTGGTCGGGACCACGCCCGACAATTGTTAAACACCTGTTATTCAGACGCGCGACCGCGCGCAGCAGCAGATCGACGCCCTTGTCTGAAACAAGACGTCCAACAAAGACGATGTCGCGATCACGTGCCGCCTTCGACAGAAGCTTGAACACCGCGTCGTCGTACGGATTGCCGATGATCTCCGCCGGAAGACCGAGCTCGTGCGCGATGGCTTCGCTGATGGCGACATTTTTCACGCGACGAGCAAGCGCGCGCTTGATGCGGTCGTTCCAGCCAACAGCGCCTCGCGTATTGCGCATCCACGTTTGATGGACGACGAGCACCGGCTTGCGCGCGAGCAAAGCCGGGATGAGGTGACGAAGGCTGATGTTGTTTTGGAAAACGACGTCACACCAGTGTAGCGACCGCCGCATTTCTTGGAACGAGGGATGACGCAGCAGCGGAAAATTTGACGGCTTTAAGTGGTCAACATCCAAATTCGCGGCGGCATCGAAACAGTCTCAGCCTTGCTCACGCGCGAATTCGACGAGCCCGCTCACGGCGCGCCCGTCTTCCCGATGCCGCCGAGGCTCGGCGCGTAGGCATAGGAAGAGAACAGGATTTTCATGGCGCCGGCGGCGGGCCAAAGCGGCCGGCAAGATAGTCGCGGCAGCCGCGCCACCGGGCGCGGGAGGAGAAGGCGAAATTCCCGTCACGCGCTCCGAGGGAAAGGCGCAGCGTATTGAGAAGGAGGAGGGCGGCGCGACGTGATGCGGCGAAGCGGCCGAAGTAATCGTGCACGAGAAGGAGTGAGTTGCGGGTGAAAAGGTAACTGCGTAGCTCGCTCGCAGTCGTTGTTTCGGGATTGGCCACAACCGCGCCGCCGACGAGCGCGATTTTCCAGCCGTGGCGCCGCGCGCGCGCGCCGAGCTCGTGCTCGTCCCCGTAGGCAAAGTAGCGCTCGTCGAACAAACCGATGTCAATCAGACAAGCGCGGCGCACGATCATGAGCGTGCCGTGCGGAACATCGATCTGGCGCAGCTCATTAGGCCGGAGGCGCTCGGCAAATTCCTGCGCGACCCCATGCATGGGAGATAACCGCGGGATGCTGCCATCGGGATATTCCGGACAGGCGATCCCGATCTTTGCATCGCGCTGCATCGCCTGGAGCAAACACGGCACGCAATCGGGCGCCGGGTCGGCGTCGTGGGCGCTGATCAAACACAACTCGCTCGTGTCGTGCTCGAGCCATTCGCGTAAGCCGATGTTCAAGGCAGGTCCCCAGCCTTTGTTCTCTGGCAAGCGTATCACCGCGACAGAGGGCTCCAGCGAACCGCGCAGCCTTTCGAAAGCATCGGGAGCGGAATTGTTGTCGAGCACCACGATGCGCAGCCCGGCGTCCTGTTTATCGAAGGCGCGCGCGGTAGCGGCGCATTCGGCCGGCCGATTCCAGTGCACAATGATGAGGCGCGCGGCGCTCACGTGAGCTGCAATTGTTGCGCGATGACGCGGCTCAAGTGAGCGGCCGAAGCGTGGCGATGATACCAGTGATATCCGGCGACGGCGGCATCGGCTCGTTCAGCCAGATGGGCTTTGTCCTGGGCAAGTTCCTGACTCAGGCC
>DAIRIE010000226.1:0-1080 GCA_036809705.1 Chthoniobacterales bacterium | reverse complement strand
ATCGGCTCGTTCAGCCGGTGACGGGGTTTTGCCTGCGGCGAATGGAAACGGAAGCCGATCTCCACCAATCGAAATGTCGCCCACGACCCGGGGCAGGACTGGAACTACTCCATGCGCGCAAAGACCGAGAAAAGTGCTCGACTTCAGCAGAACGTCCGCAGGCACATGGGGAGACGAGAAGTAATCCATCCAGGCAAAGCCTGCCTGGCCGAGAACGGGTGCGGCATCGGCCGGGGCGACCGCTGGAAAATACTCCGAGGCGAAACGCCCTGGAACATTCAAGAGCGCGCGCACGTGCGGATTGTTCGCGCCACCGACAACCAGCAATGTGTGCGGCGCGATTTCCGCAGGCAGCGCAGTTATGTTATTCAGGAATGAACGAAGCGAGCGCTCGAGCAACGCTGTTCCGCCGCAGATAAGCCAGCAATGCGGATCGCGCTCGCGTAGCTGCGTCTCATCCAGCGCCGGCTCGCCCCAGGTGGAAGTGACTGGCTGAACAATCGCGCTGCGGCCGCGAGATAATCGCTCCAACTGCGCCCGCATCGATTCACAGCTAACGACGCCGGCATCGGCCAGTTGGGCAATGTCGCGCGCTATTCGCTTTTGCAATCCGCGCAGCCAGAACTCGCTGCGCCAGGGTGGGCCGCTGGCAAAGAGCTCATGGAAAATGACGAGCAAGGCGCTGCCGCAATCGCGGCGCAATGTTCGCAAAAAGGAAAGGAGAGTGACGGGCACACCGCGCTTTTGGAAACCGTAATTCACGTAGTGTAGAATGATACCGTTGCATGTCTCATTTGAGACGCGGGCTTGGGAAAATTCCCGCAACCGATAAATGCGGAAGGAGTCGATTTCCTCGCGCGAATCTGTTTCGCCGGCCAGGAAAACGGAGCTGATCCCGTGATGATCGCGCAGTCCGCGCGCGAGGTGCAGGGCGTAGTCGCCCACGCCATCCATCGTGCCGGGAGCGCGCGGAAGGATTTGGAGGATATTCCCTTTCATGCGAACAGCCGCGCGTAATCAAGTTGATAGCTAAGATTCTGCGGACGTTGACCAACGGGTTTGGCGGGATTGCCCGCGACG
>DAIRIE010000225.1:2811-4107 GCA_036809705.1 Chthoniobacterales bacterium | reverse complement strand
CTTCTCCGTCGCGCTCGCCGGCCAGCACTCGACAATTTCCAAAGCGAGAAAACGAAATAGCGTCAGGCGCGCGAATTTCAGATCGAGCCGGAGATTGCGCGCGATCTGGGCAATGGAGCGGTTACCATCGAATTGGGAGGCGAACTGCGCTTCAGCGACGGTGAGGCGGAGATTCTGCACGCGGTCGAAGCCGTCGCGGGTGTAGGCGGGGATGCAGCTGGGGTCGCACTCGACCTGCTCGGCCATATCGGGGTATTGAACGAGGCGCAGGTTCGCCAGCGTCCAATGGTCGATGTTCTCCTCGCCTGGCATTTCGCGGACGAAATTGGGAAGGTTATCCAATTGCTCAAAAGAGAAACGAACATCTGGGGCGCACCACAATGGAGTGAAAAGCTTCTGGCCATAATGCTCCACGAGCTGGAGCGCCGGTTCGCGCAGGATGAGATCGTCGCGCATGAGCGACAGGAAAATGGGCGCGCCGGTTTCGCGCTGGACGGCACGAGCTTGCTCGAGCCGCGCCGGATCCACGTTCACGAGTGTGATGGGCTCCTCGCCGCAATACAGATCCGCGTCCTGGCTGGTGACGAGCATGAGCTTGCCCTCGCTCGCGAACAGCTCGATCGGCCCTTTCGACCAGAAACAGCGCAGCACGCCTGTGAGCTTCTCCCGCGCGATCACGTGCAGAGCGCGGCTGAGAGGGAAAAAGCTGGTGCTTCCGGCGAAGTACGGGGCGCGGCGATCAGCGCGCTGGGTGCTGTTGATGATGCCGGGAACACGGCGACCGGCGCCGCGAAAAGTCTCGGGAACGAATTCCGTTTGCGTTGAAGTGACGGCGGCAGCTTCGTCCCAAAGCGGCCCACTGTCTTGCGCATTGCCGTTCCCTTCAGGGCCGATGATGTTGTTGAACTCTGCCGTCTCACGGGATTCATCCTCACCGGCGGCATCGTCGTCGGCAGTGGCGCCGTCGAGCTTGGGCAAATGCTGCTCCACCGCTTTCAACAGCATGTCCGAAGAAAATGGTTTGTTAAGAATGGCAAGAACGTTCGGGAATTCCGATTGCGACTCGGCCAGATCAGCGCCGAACCCAGACATGTAAAGCACGGGAATCTGCGCCGTCTTTTCATCCTCGTGAAGCTGCCGGCTGACCTCATCGCCACGCAGATCAGGCAGCAGATAATCGAGCAAAATGAGATGCGGTGTTTGATCGCGCGCGGCCCGTAAACCCTCCGCACCCGTGGCCGCGACGATGACATCGTAGTTAGCTTCGGCCAGGATCTCCTGCACGAAGGTCAGCAG
>DAIRIE010000225.1:1390-2801 GCA_036809705.1 Chthoniobacterales bacterium | reverse complement strand
GTCGTCGATGACGAGAATTTTCTGCCGCTGGGAGGGCGCGAGCTTCTTGCGCCGGGCGCGCTGTTCCCGTGTCTCGTCGGTTCTGCGGACGGCTTCCATAAGGAGGAATTGCCAGTCGAGATCGATGGTGCGCGGTGGGGCGCCGGCGCCAGCGACCTCGGAGATTTTGCCGCCAGTCCAGCTCACGATTTCGTTAAATGCTTCAACACCCTGGTGACCGGGCGTGGTGGCGTGGCGCACCTGGCCGTTCTCAAAATAGACGCGCGCTTTTTCTCCGGCCGGACCGGTGAACTCGAGGGCGGAGGTGGCGCCGCTCATGCACTTGAGCTGGATAATATCAGAGAGATGCAGATCGCTCAGCGTGCCTTGGAATTTCTCGCCACTTTCTTCCTCCGGCGCTTGCAACAGCATTTGCACGAGGGTGATGAAGTCGGCATGCGGCAGCGGCTTTTCGAGAAAATGAATCGCTCCCACCCCCGCGGCTTGCTCGCGTTGTGACGCGAGATGCACGTCGCTCAGAACGATGGCGCGCGCGTTGGGATGACTCGTGCGTAGGTCGAGGAGGAAATCATGGCTGGAATCTTGCGCTGCACCGAGGTCAAGCACGAAGAGATCAGGCGCATCGTTCACCACCATGCGGTGGGCGTCGTCGAGCTTGCGGGCGAGATCGACCACCGCGTCGGGAGCGGCTTCGTGCAACGCGCTGAGGATATCGGAGCCGAGTGCGTCATCGGGCTCGAGCACGAGAATGCGATGGTCCGTTGTAGCAGATGGAGCGGGTGAGTCTTTCAAGGCGATTGGAGGGGCAAAACGCCGCCGCGGGTGGCCGGGGCGCTGCCTCTAGAATTGATATTTCTGAGAAAATGAAAAGCATTTTCTCCGCCGTGGCAACGATCTGATCGGCACGACGTGGCGGGGGCTGAGCGGGTGGCGGGAGGGGAGTTGCGGCCTCGCGTGACCGGAGGGGCGTGCAAGTCGCCTAGCGGAGGCTTTTTGGCAGGTGCCGTTGCAATAAGATACGATATTGAATTGCGTTCTGCCGCCGAAGACTCCGAAAGCTTTCGCGAGCAAGCGGACAGCAGCTACACATCGGCAGCGTACAGGCGCGCCAGCTCGCGCCGGCTGATCTTGCCGCGCTCGTTCACCGGGATGCCATCTCGGAAAAAAATGCGCCGCGGCATTTGCCACGAGCTGAGGCGCGCGCGGCAATGAGCCAGGAGCTCCGCTTCGGTGACGCCGTTCGCCACGACGCAGGCCGCCACTTCCTCATTCCGCCGTGATGATTCCCGCCCGAAGACAACGGCTTCACGTACGCCGGCGCAACGCAGGAGCTCCGCTTCCACCTGCGATGGGCTGACCTTTTTCCCGGCGACGTTGATGACATCGGAGACGCGCCCGACGATACGATAAC
>DAIRIE010000225.1:0-1380 GCA_036809705.1 Chthoniobacterales bacterium | reverse complement strand
GCCGAAAAACGCCATCGCCGAGCTTCGCTTCATCTGCTTCTGGAAAATAACCATCGGCGACAGCCGTGCTGCGGACCGCGATCGCGCCGGAGTGTCCAGCGGATGAGGCCGCGCCGTTGTCCATGAACTCGACCTGCACTCGGCACATTGGTTTGCCGACGAAGCCGGGAATCGGCCGCGGCGTTCGCGTGTAACAAATGCCGCCGCACTCCGATGATCCGTAGAAGGAGTGGATGGCGAGGCCGGACTTCGCTTCGAAGCTCCGCGCCAGCTCGACGCTCAGTGGCGCGCCGGCTGAAATGCAGAGGCGCAATGCTGAGAGCGGCAGCTTCTCGGGCAGATCGCAAAGCGATTGGTAAAATACCGGCATGCCTGCAAATACCGTGGCCCGGGTCGCTGCGATGCCGTCGAGGATCGCACGCGGCATCCGGTCGCTGCTGAGCGCGAGCGCGACGCCGCGCACGAGGATCGGCGTGAGCAGATTACTAAATCCGTACGAATGCGAGATGGGGACGACGCCGAAGTTCACATCGCTCGGCGTGATCCCCATCGTGTCGCAAATGTTTTCGCAATCAGCCAGCAACTGCTCGCTGCGGAAGCGGATGGCGCGCGGCGCGGCCGTTGTTCCGGAGGTGAGCTTGAGGAGGGAAGGTTGTTTGTCTGCCCAAGGCGGCGCAGTCGTCGCCGCCGAAGCTCCCGGGCCCGTTGGAGCTGCCGTCCGTCCTCGGCGGCAGGAACGTTCCACGCGTACCCTCCTGCCGCCGAGGACGGCGGCCGCTCCAACGGTGTCAAAGGTGACGGGATGCCTCGACTGCGCTCCCGAGGACGCGGTGATTGATGCGACCGCGGCAACGCGGCACGTGGCGAAAATCGCTCTTCGTTGCTCCTCCGCTATTGTTTGCTCCAGGGGCAACACAACCAGACGTTTCCGTAAACAAGCCACAAACAACGACGGCCAGTCAGGATGATTGCCGATCTGAAACGCGATGACCTCGCCCGCAGCAAATGAGCCGAGCTCGCGCATAAACTCAGCAGCGTCCGCCTCGATGTCGGCAAATGTGCGCACGACATTCCCGCGCACATCGAAAATCGCTGCGCGCGCGGAACTCCGGCGCAGCGTTTTACTCCATGCCGCGAGCAACGCGTCATCGTGCTCCGCAGCTTGCAGAGAACGCCGCTTGCGGCTAAGTTGTGCGCTCGTTTTTGACATGAAGGCGGACATTCATCCCGAGTACCACGAAACTGACATCGTTTGCGCGTGCGGCACCGTTTACCACACGCGCTCGACGCGACGGGATATTAAAATCGGCATCTGCGCCGCCTGCCATCCGTTTTTCACCGGCGAACAGAAATTCGTCGACACGGCCGGTCGCGTGGAAA
>DAIRIE010000224.1:0-4137 GCA_036809705.1 Chthoniobacterales bacterium | reverse complement strand
GTGTGCTCGAGGGCAACGTCACGGCCAAAGCCATCAATGTGGAGAAGGGTGGACTTTTCTCTGGCTCGCTCATCATCGGCAAAGCGCAACTGCAACAGGCGGAGTTATTGCCGGCGGAAGCGAACGCAGAAAAGCCGGAAGCTGACGCCGTTCCTCTTGCTCAACCGCTTCCGGTCACGTAAATCGGCGAATGCAGAAGCTGCGTCCGCGCAGTCCCTACGAAAGGCTCGGCGGGTATGTGCATCTGCCGCGACTGATCGATAAAGCGCGACTTCATCGCAAGGGATTGCTCAACGGTTACAATTACAAGACCGTCGGGTTCGACAAACATCTGCTCGCATTCTTAAAACTCGATGGTGATGAGTTTGAGGACGTGGCCAACCGATTCGATCGCGACGAGGAAGTGCTGCGATGGATCGAGGAGAACGGCGTGAGGCATTCGCCGGACGAGATCGAGCATTGGAACCAGGAAATGGTTACGCGGCATCCGGACACCGCGGCGAAGCGCGCCCGCTTCGTGCATTTTTTGAAGGAAGCGGGCGGCGACGGCAGGAAAGACATCAAGACCTATTTCGACCTGATCGAGTTCGACGAAGGGCGGAAGTAGCTCAGGCTTCCAGCCTGACAGGGCAGGCATGCGTTCCGCGTGTTAATTCGACAGGCCAGAGGCCTGTCTGCCGTGACAGCCGAGGACGGCTGTCTTCCCATCCGCTACGTGAACTGCGCGAAAATCCGGTTCGCTTCCTCCAGCGTCTCCTTGCTTCCGACGTCAAACCAAGTCCCGGAAATTTTCACCGTCTTGACCGGCTTGCGCGGGTAGAGCCATTGGATGAATCGGCCGGGCTGATCGGGATTATTCCCCGCTGCAATATACGTGGTGAAGAGCGACAGCACTGCCGGTGAATAGTAATACAGCGCGATCGCGGTCAGCGTATTTATCGGCTCCTTCGGCTTCTCCTCGAAGTGCACGATGACGCCCTCCTTATCGACTTCCATGTTGTTGTATTTTTTGATCTGCTCGAGGTCGCCCACGTCGTAGACGGCCACCGCCGCCTCGCTCCCGCGCGCCTGATTCACAAAATCAGTGAGTGGCTCGCTGAATAAGTTGTCGCCGGCGATGATGAGCAAATCCGTGTCGCCGATTTGCTCGCGCGTGAGCACGAGATTGATGTCGCCGATGGCGCCGAGCTTGTCGTCATCCGTGCGCGATCCGTCATTGATGATCTTGAAGTTGAAGCGGTGGTGCGACGCGGCGTATTGCTTTGTCCAGGCTTCAAAATCAGCGCAAAATTTCGAGTTAGTGACGATGTAGATCGTCTCGATTGCGTCGACGCCGCGGAGGTTATCCACCACCCACGCGATCATCGGTTTACCTGCCACTTGCAGCAGCGGCTTGGCTTTGTTCAAGGTCAAAGGATAGAGCCGCGTCGCATAACCGGCGGCGAGAATGAGCACGTTCATGAGAGGTCAAGTGTAAGCGCAGGTCTTAGGCGCGCCAGCGGTACGTTGGAGGGACGACCTTCGTGTCGTCCCAAACTGGTTTGTGGCGCGACCAAACTTTGCGTGTTGTCGCAGATTGCTCCGGAAAATGGGGACGGGACAGAGCCCGTCCCTCCACAGGCGCGCGGTCGGCACGCGGGATTCGTCACACGACGCTGCGCAGTTCTCTCTCGAGTGCGGCGATCCTTTGCCCGCCGGTGACCTTGCCGCGCGTGTGCCGGTCGGTGACGTAAAACGTGTCGATGGCCGCACCGCTCTCCGTGCTGATGCGCGCCAGGCCGATGTCGATTTCATTGCGACTGAAGCACCGCAGCAAATCGTGCAGCAGGCCGATGCGGTCCGGCGTCTGGATTTCCACCAGTGTGAAATGGGGATCAGCCTCGTGGCCGATGCTGATTTGCGAGGGAAAATCCAGATCGGCCGTAGCGCGGCGACGAGTTTTTCTGCGCGCCTGTTCGAGCTGCGGCTGTAAGTCGAACGCCTCCGGCTCAAGCGCCATTTTTAGATTCGACTCGACTAATGCCATGTCGGCCTCACTGGTGACGGCGCGGCCACGCAAATCGCTCACGCGGAAAACATCGAGCGCAACGTTATCGCCGCGGGTGAAGATGTCGGCGCTAAGAATATTGAGCGGCACGAGAGAGATCGCGCCCGCGATTTTCGAAAGCAACTGCTGCCGGTCCCACGTGCAGAGGGTAAGCACGGTGTGGCCTTTTTCCGGAGCCGCCTCCCATCTGATGACGGGCGCCAGCGGAATCGGGCCGACGCAGCTCGCTTCGTAAAAGCGGCGAAACAATTCCACGTGCGCGACGATCTCGCTCACGCCAAAGGCGCGGAAATAATGATCCGGCATGAACTCAAAATGGGCTTCGATTTCTTCGGCGTAATCAGGTCCGAGCCGCTCTTTCACCGACATCTCGCGCGCTCGTCGCATTGTCTCGACGCGCTGATAGAACGCCTGGCGGTCCGCGAGATATTGGCTGGTCGCGCGATAGAGTTGCCAGACGAGAGTCTCTTTCCAATCGGACCAACGATCGTCACTTGTACCCTGCCCATCCGCGAGCGTGAGGAGCATGAGCGCGTCGAGATTGCGCTGGTTCTTCACGTTCGCGGCGAACTCCGCCACCGTCGCCGGATCATCGATGTTCCGCCGTTGCCCCACGTTCGACATGGTGACGTGATGATCGACGAGCAGGATGAGCATCTTGCGTTCTTCCGGCGTGAGCTGGAGCCGGCGCGCCACGCGTTGCGCGAAAACGGCGCTCGCTTCTGAGTGCGGCCGCGCGCCCACGGCCTTGCCCGTATCGTGCAAAAGGAGCGCGAGATAAAGCACGAACGGCTCCTGCAATTGCTCGAACAATTTCCGGTACTCAGCCAGCTTCGGATTGTCCGTGGTGGCGAGCGCATCCAGTTTGTCGATGCAGACCAGCGTGTGTTCGTCTGCGGTGTAGCGGTGAAAAAACTCGTGCTGCACCAGACAGGTCAGCTGACCGAACTCCGGAATGTATTGCCCGAGAAAATCGAGCCGGTGCATCAAACGCAGCGCGCGCGCCACCTCGCCTTTACGCGAGAGAATGGCGCGAAAGATTTCGCGCGGCGCTTTGGCGTAGCGATACGGATGTCCGACCAGCCCGAGCTTCCGGCTGAACATGTCCGCCAGGGCCGGGCTCGGCTCCAGGTCACGCTCCTGCGCCAGCTCGATTGCGCGCATCATTTCCACCGGATCGTTCGCGAACAAATCGCGGCGCGCCGCATCAATCTGCCCGTCCTCGACAAAGAACGCGCCGATGTTTTCCACAGGCCGCTTCGCCCGCGGCAAGAAGGAAAACAGCGAACGCGTTTTCGCCGAAGAATAACCGCTGGCGAATTGCGCCATGATCCGCTCGGTCACGCGGAAAATGTTTCGGCTGTGCGCGTAAACATCTTTCATGAAAGTTTCGCTCCGCAGGAGACCGTGTTGCCGCGGATAACCGAGCCGCTGCGCCATGGCTTCCTGCATGTTCAGGTGCAGCACATCGGTCGCGCGGTTGTTCAGATAATGCAGCTCGGTGCGCACCCGCAGGAGAAAATCGTAAGCGGCTTCAATGCGCCGCCGGTCCGGCTCACTCAGCCAATCTTTGCCCACGAGATGGGTGGTGGTGAGATGACCTTCCTTGAAAAAGGTAATCCAAAGCAGGTTCTGATAATCGCGCAGACCGCCGCAGCCGTTTTTTAAATGCGGTTCCTGCAAGTAAACGCTGTTGCCGTATTTGGCGTGGCGCGCCTGCTGGTCGCGCATGCGGGTCTGGATGTATTCGCGTTCGTACCCCACCACGCAACGCCCGCGAAATTGTTGCCGGAATTTCTGCGCCAGCGCCGCGTCACCGACGACGAAGCGCGATTCGAGCATCGCCGTTTTCGTAAGCATGTCGCCGTTAGCTGCGACGATAGCTTCGCGGATCGAGCGCGTGGAATGCCCGACCTTGAACCCGATGTCCCAGAGAAGATAAAGCACCTGCTCGACTATGCGGCTCGTTAGTTCCGACACTTTGCTTTGGTCGTGCAGGAACATGACATCCACGTCGCTGAATGGGTTCAGCTCGCGCCGGCCGTAACCGCCGAGCGCGATAAGCGCGATGCGCGGCGCGGTCTTTCCAT
>DAIRIE010000223.1:1842-4138 GCA_036809705.1 Chthoniobacterales bacterium | reverse complement strand
TCGCGAAGGTTTCTACTTTGATCACCGATGGCTACCGCATCCAACACGGCGAAGACTCAATTCCGAACGATCCGGACCTCACCCTCGCGGGTAACTTTTTTTACAAGCTCAACGGCAACGTGCCGCAGGATTGGCAGATCAGAATGATGGACACCATTTTCATTCTGTATGCCGATCATGAATACAACGCCTCGACCTTCGCGGCGCGTGTTACGGCATCGACGCTGGCCGACATGTATGCCGCGGTGACGAGCGCGTGTGGCACGCTCAAAGGGCCCTTGCACGGCGGCGCTAACGAGGAATCGATGCGCATGCTCGATGAAATCAAAACGGCTGATCGCGCTGAGCATTGGATGAAAGACGCGCTCGCGCAGAAGAAGAAAATCATGGGCTTCGGCCATCGCGTTTACAAGGAGGGCGACTCGCGGGTGCCGATCATGCGCGAGATCGCGCGCGATCTGGGCGAGCGCGTTGGCAAGGAGCAATGGGTGCCGATTTGCGAAAAGCTGGAGCAAACGATGGAGCGTGAGAAAGGACTGTGCGCGAACGTCGATCTCTACGCCGCGCCGGTGTTCACCATGTTCGGATTCGATCCCGCGCTGAACACCCCGATCTTCGCCGCTTCGCGCATCGCCGGCTGGTGCGCGCATGTCATCGAGCAGCATGATCATAATCGTCTCATTCGACCGCGATCGCTTTACACCGGACCTGCGTTGCGGCCTTATCCGGGCACGCCGGCGAAGTAAACGGCGTGGAGCAATCGCTTCAGGAAAAATACGCGCCGAATAACGCGTGTTACGGCTGCGGGCCGGCTAATCGCGAAGGCGTTCGCGTCCGCAGTTTCGTCAATGGTGACGAGGTCGTGGCCGAGTGGATGCCGGAGAAAAAATACGAAGCGTTTCCCGGCGTCTTGAATGGGGGAATCATCGGCACGCTGCTCGATTGTCACTGCAATTGGACCGCGGCGTGGTTCTTGATGAACAAAGCGGGGGTGAACCATCCGCCATGTACTGTGACGGCAGACTACGCGATCAAACTGCTCCGGCCGACGCCCACGAGCGGACCCATTTCGCTGAGCGCGAAGGTTGTGGAGGCAACAGCTGAGCGAGTGACGGTGGAGGGAACACTGAGCGCGGGCGACAAAATCTGCGCGACCTGCCGCGGAACTTTCGTGGCCGTGAAAGAAGGCCATCCGGCGTATCACCGCTGGTAGCTACGCGAAGAACCTTTCGGGCGTGAGCAGCGGCTGCGGTTTGCAGATGCGATCGACGCAGTGCTCCCAGCTTTCGTGCCCGCTCAGGATCTGGATCTCGACGCGCAGGAAATAGATCGGCACGTCGGTTCCGGTGAGTCGGGGAAAACGCACGGCGTCTTTCTCTGTCGTCACGATCATTTCCAGGTCGCGCCGGATGCAGCGGGTGATGAAATTCTGGATTTCTGCTTCGCTGTAACGATGATGGTCGATGAAACGCTTGGCGATTTCGATTTTGGCGCCGAGTTCCTTCAGTCCATTCTCGAAACTTTCCGGCGCGGCGATTCCGCAAATGGAGCCGATGTAGGCGGCGCGGAGTTTTTCCAGGGGCGCGATCTCGCCCGTGACCACATTCTGCAAATGCAGCGGCTGGTGCGCGCACTCGATGATCTCGGCGGTGCGATTGTAGCGGCGGATGCGTTCGATCAGGTTCTCGTTGGACGCACCCGTGCTTTTCGTGATGAAAATGTAGCTGGCGCGACGGAGATTTCGCGGCGGCTCGCGCAACGTTCCGCGCGGGAGGAGGAACTCGTTCCCGAAGGGCGCCTGGCGATCGATAAGGACAATGTCGAGCCGGTGCTTGAGGTGGAGATATTGCAAGCCGTCATCGAGGAGGAGCGTGTCGGCGCCCATTTTTTCGACGGCGAAGAGACCGCTTTTAACTCGATCCTTGTCCACCAGGACGACAACGTTTTTTAAATTATGCGCAAGCATGTAGGGCTCGTCGCCGGCGGTGAGTGAATCGAGCAGCAATGATTCGCCATCGGAGACGATGCGCGGCGGTTCTGGTTCGGCGCCGCGCAGACGCGAGAGCAGACCGCGTGGGCGATGAGTGGGCACGCTTTTGTAGCCGCGGCTGAGAATGGCGACGCGCCGGCCGCCTTTTTGCAGCGCGCGCGCGAACTTTTCCACGATGGGCGTTTTGCCGGTGCCGGAGAGGGATATTGTCAAGAAGTGGCGCCTGCAGCCGGGCAAGATGCTGCTGGTCGATCTCGATCAGGGCCGGCTTATTCCCGACGAGGAGCTCAAGGCCACGTTGGCGAA
>DAIRIE010000223.1:0-1832 GCA_036809705.1 Chthoniobacterales bacterium | reverse complement strand
GGCGAAATGCCACGCAGGCGCGCAAACAGCCCGCGCTTGCGTCCGCTGGGCACGCTTTTGTAGCCGCGGCTGAGGATGGCGACGCGGCGGCCGCCCTTGTGCAAGGCGCGGGCGAACTTCTCCACGATCGGTGTCTTGCCGGTGCCGCCGACGGTGAGATTGCCAATGCTGATGACGAGACAACCGAGGGCGTGTTCGCGCAGAACGCGTTTACGATAGAGAAACAAACGCAGCTGGACGAGGCGTTCGTAGATTAGGGAAAGTGTGTAGAGGAGCGCGCGGAGCAGGGTGGCGCGCAAGCCGCGGCGCCGCTCCAGAATCACGTCGATGGCGAACTGCTCGAGATTTTCCCGTGACGTCATCGGGGTCTTTTCTTCTCCGTAATCACGCGCGCTCCTTCGTTGTCCGCGGCGGTGATGGTGATGTCGGCTTTCTTGAGCTTCGATGCTTGCAGCATTGCGCGGCCGACGTCTCGCGCCTGAGTCAGCGTGACGGCGCAGATGGCCGAACCAGAGCCGCTGAGAAAGGCGCCGAGCGCGCCGGCATTGGCAGCCGCTTCGATAACGTCATCAAGAAACGGCACCAGCTTTTTCCGATACGGCTGATGCAGGGCATCGGCAAAGCAGCCACGGAGTTTTTCGTAATCCCGCGCGGCAAAGGCCGCGGTGATGGCGGCGGCATTCGAAATGTTTGTGATCGCGCCGGCTGTTGCGATTTTCTCCGGCAGCAATGCGCGAGCCTTTCCGGTCGCGACTTCAAAATCCGGCACGAGTAAAACGAACTTCAGCCGGGCCGAGACGTCGAATCGTTGGACGTGTAGGCCGCGCGTGACGGTAAATCCGCCGACGCTCGCCGGCGCCGCGTTGTCGGGATGAGCTTCGAGTTGCGCGGCGAGCGCGAATAGATCCGCGCGGCTCAGATTTGTCTGCGCGATGAGATTCAACCCACGCAAAAGGCCGAGCCGAAGAGTGGCGCTGCTGCCGAGACCGCGTGCCACCGGCACGTCGCCGCGGACCGTGCAGGAAAAAGGAAAACGCTGACACTTCGTCGCCGTGAAAAATTCCGAAGCTGCGCGCCGAATCATCGGTGAAAGAGCGCCGCCGTCGCCCCGTGCGACGCTCACCTCGTTGTAGAGTTGTAAAGCGACACCGAGGCAATCGAAACCGGGACCGAGATTAGAAGTGCTGGCGGGAACGCGCACCGTGACGTGCTGCACGGACGAGCTTATCGCGCGCACCCCACGCGGCAAGCGGCCTGACGGCGCACGAATTGCAGTAATGAAGAGAGTGAAGACGAGCTGGATCGACGGGGAACTGCTACGCCAGTTCGAGCTGGAAAAGACAAGCGCGTATCGCCTTTGCACTGCCGCCGGCGGATGGGTCGAGCGGTATGGCGAAGACGTGCTCGTCTCGTTCCAGAGCGATGATGTGCGCGAGCGGCTGACGACAGAATACTTCCTTTGGGCGCAACGAACCGGCTTTGTGCTGAAGCGAATGTTCGCGCGGTTCCTGCCGCGGGCGAACGCGGAGCGCGTTGCGCCGAGACTTCTGCTTGGCGATCCGACGCTCAGCTTGCGGAGCGTGGTGATGGAGCGCGGCCTGGAATTTGGACTCGATTTCGGCGCGGGCTACTCAGCGGGCTTGTTTATCGACCAGCGCGAGAACCGCAGTTTCGTTCGCCATGTTGCGCCGAAGAAATTGCTGAACTGTTTCGCTTACACCGGCTCGTTTTCAATCGCGGCGGCGGCGTCGGGCGCGAGTACGCTCAGCATCGATCTTTCGCGTAAATCGCTCGAGCGGACGCAGGAGAACTTTGCCCTCAATCAGATGAGC
>DAIRIE010000222.1:0-4140 GCA_036809705.1 Chthoniobacterales bacterium | reverse complement strand
CGATGAAATCGTCTGCCTGCATTTGCATCGAAACCGCCGCGAGCGCTTCATGCCCCATTCCGGAAACATGAAAGTGACCTTTGCCCTGGCGATTGAGACTCTGCTCGCGCAAATCACCGTGCCTGCTCTCGAGCAGGAGCGTGAGCAAACGAAGCTTTTGGTGGCGAGAAAGTTCGGTCATAGCGCGGGCGCGAGCTTAACGAAAACGAGGGCGTGCGTTTTGCAACGCTTTTCGCCATGCTCCCGAGGGTGAAAACGCAAACCGCGCGGAGTGGGGGAGTCATCGCCCGTTATCTCGAGTTCCTTCCGCTCAATAAAGACACACCCGTTGTTTCACTGGGCGAAGGCTCCACGCCGCTGCTCTTCGCCTCGCGCCTCTCCGATCGCGTTGGTTGTCGCGTCGTCATTAAATGCGAAGGCTCGAATCCCACCGGCTCGTTCAAGGATCGCGGGATGACAGTGGCGGTTTCGAAAGCGCTCCAACATGGTGCGAAGACATTGCTCTGTGCTTCCACTGGGAATACATCAGCGTCGGCAGCTGCCTACGCCGCGCATGCCGGCGTTCAGTGCGCCGTGATTTTGCCGGCTGGGAAAATCGCCACCGGCAAACTCATCCAGGCGGTGGCCCACGGCGCGACCATCGTTTCCATCAAAGGCAACTTCGACGATGCCTTGCGAATCGTGCGCGAGCTGGCTAACGAGACGCAGTTCAGCGTCGTTAACTCAGTCAATCCGGATCGGATTGCCGGGCAAAAAACTGCCGCGTTCGAAATTATCGACGACCTGGGTGACGCGCCCGATATTCACATTCTACCGCTCGGCAACGCCGGCAATCTCACCGCATACTGGAGCGGCTACACTGAATTTCATAAACTCGGGCGAGCGAAGAAAACGCCGCGCATGTTCGGGATTGAGGCGGAAGGCGCCGCGCCTGTTTTTGAAAAAAGGGTCATCAAAATGCCGGACACCGTCGCTTCAGCCATTCGCATCGGAAATCCTGCGAGCTGGCAGCAGGCGCAGACGGGGATCGATGACTCGCGCGGCGCGGTCGATGTGGTCTCGGACGATGAAATTCTTTCCGCGCAGCTTTGGCTCGCGCGCAACGAAGGCATCTTTGTCGAGCCGGCCAGTGCCGCGCCCGTCGCGTGGTTGCTGCGAAAAGCGGAATCGTTCTCCGGCGATCCAATTATCGCTTGCACCGTCACCGGCCACGGATTGAAAGACCCCGAAATCATCGCCACCGAGCTGCCGGCGCCGGTCAGTGCCACGTCCGATATGGTGCGGGCCGCGCTTTCGCGCAGTTGACACGCACCAGAGCGTAACGCAAAGCGTGCCGTGTCGCTCCGCTTTTTTACCAGCCGCCGATGCCTTTGATCGTCCAAAAATATGGCGGCACTTCCGTGGGCACGCCGGAGCGCATCGGTCACGTCGCGCAACGTTTGCTCGAAACGCAACGAAACGATTGCCGCGTTGTTGCCGTCATCTCCGCTGCGAGCGCGCTGGTAGCGATGGCCATTAATGCCCGTGGTGGCCGCGCCATTTCACTTAACGGCGCGGAGGCGGGGATCCTGACGGATCGCTTTCACACCAAAGCGAAGATCGCCAACATCAGTCCGCGTCGAATCCAGAATCTCCTCAGCGAAGACTACATCGTGCTGGTCGCAGGATTTCAGGGTCAAACAGCGGAAGGTGAAACGACCACACTCGGGCGCGGCGGGTCCGACTTGAGCGCCATCGCGCTGGCCGGAGCGCTCAACGCCGACGCCTGCCAGATTTTCACCGACGTCGACGGCGTCTTCACCTGCGATCCGCGGCTGATTCCCGACGCAAAAAAAATCGACGAAATTTCCTACGACGAACTACTCGAGATGGCGGGAGCGGGCGCGAAGGTCATGCAATCCCGCGCAGTCGAATTCGCCAAGAAATTCTCCGTCCCGTTCGAAGTGCGCTCAACCTTCAGCGGCGCCTCCGGCACGGTGGCGCGCGAGGAGACGCCGAACATGGAAGAGGTGGTCGTGCGCGGCGTGAGCGTGGATCGCAGACAGGCGAAGGTGACCATCTGCGGAGTGCTGGATAAAGCTGGGGTGGCAGGCGAGATTTTCGGGTCCATCGCCGCAGCTAATGTCATCGTAGACATGATCGTGCAAAACGTTTCCACCGGGGACACGACGGACGTGTCGTTCACCATTCACGAGAACGATCTCGAGCAGGCACGGCGAATCCTGGAGCCGATGCTGGCGCAGATCGGCGCCAGCGGCATTAACGCGCGCAACGGCGTCGCGAAGTTGAGCGTCGTCGGCATCGGCATGCGTTCGCACTCAGGGGTCGCCGCGAAGTTCTTTCATTGTTTGGGCGCCGGCGGCATCAACATCGAGTTAATCTCAACCTCGGACATCAAAATCGCCGTAGTCGTCAGCGAGCGCGACATCGACAAAGCAGCGCGAGTCACACACGAAGGCTTCGGCCTGGCGCGACTCACGCCAGCGCCAGTGAGCTAACGCGGCTGAGGTTTATGGGTGAGTCAGCGGTAACCGCGGCTGCCCATTTGCATCCGCCGCGGACAGGAAGAACATCGGCGCCAGGTGACGCCGTGTAGGAAAGGGCACTGCAGCTTTGCTTTATAACATCAGACAATGTATGTCATATAAAATGCGACGGTGTCGTTTACCCGGAGCCCCGGCAATTTTACGGGTTGGACCTTGAGTTGTCCCACTTGCCTTTTATCCCGAATCGCCCCGGTTTAACCCGAAAAACGTTGACTATTAGATATTTACGAATCGCAGCGCCCCTTGAACCGGCTAGCGAGACTTGTCCCACCTGAATCCGAGTCCGCCGCCGGCGAGTTCCACCTGTTTACGAGGGAACGCGAGTTCCAAGTGGGACAAGTCAAGCGCCCCCGCAGGACGTGGAACCTGGAACCGCTTTTGTCCCGCTTTTTCGGGGTTTCTGGCTTCCTGCAGCCGCCTTGCTGAGCCGCTGCAAAGCCGTTACTCTTCTCGCTTCCGCAGGCCAAATCCGCGCCGAGCTATCGCGCAGATTAGTTTGGCCCACGAGAAACTGCGCCTGCAGATCACAACCGTGCGGACGAGAAATTCGCGGAGCTGTTTCCATCGTCGCGAAAAACATCTGCGCCAGCGCTCGATTTGAAAATCCCACGTGGCCGACGAATGATGCGGATGCCGCATCGCTCAGACCTAACGAAGCGCGTCGGCGTTACAATCGCGAAGTTTACGTTGTCCTTGAGCCTTACTCTTTTCGGATTCGGGTGCGTCGGCCCAAACAAGTCGCTCTATCCGCCGCGCTCCGGCGAACCGGCGCGTACCGTCTACGTCATCAATCACAGCATCCTTCACACTGGCGTCGCGGTGCAACGCTCCGACATTCCGCCTGGGATTTGGCCTGCGGGCCGTGACTACGACGGCTTCCGGTATCTCGAAGTCGGCTGGGGCGAAGACGATGGTTATCGCAAACCTCTTTCGCCGCGCACTGCCTTCCACGCCCTCCGCGGCTCGACGAAGACGGTGCTGCTTTGCGGTGGCTTCGACCAACCTTCTAACCGCGGGCGCGCCGTCATCGCGATCGATCTTTCGCAGCGCGGTTTTGATCGGCTATGCCAGCATATCGCGCGGACCTACGCGCTCGATGAATCAGGGCGGCCTATTCTTTTGGAGAAAGATTGGTATCGCGCTCGCGGCCGCTATTCCGGATTCCACAATTGCAACACCTGGATCGCAGCCGGTCTGCGCGCAGCGGGTTGTCCGATCAATCCCACGATTAGCATCACTCCGCGTCCCCTGCTCCTTCAGGTCCGACAATTCGGCCGCGATATCGCCAAGACAAAGGGATAAAGCCGAGTCCGCGACAGCCGATTACTCCCACGAATCCCGGCCGGCGCCGATTGCGAAAGCTCTCGTGGACGGGAATAAACAGCGAAAAGGTCATCGTTAGCTCAGAAAAGTGCGCGATGCACTGGCTCCTCTGATCGCGAAATGCAGGTTCAGCGATTGGCAGTGCGTCGCCGCTGCAATCGATCAAATCGCTCAACGGCAAAATCGAAGGACCTAACCATTCTGCGGGCGTATGTTACGCGCAACTTGCGCCAGCAATTTAACCGCAGCTGCGATCGCAAAACCCAGAACG
>DAIRIE010000221.1:0-4153 GCA_036809705.1 Chthoniobacterales bacterium | reverse complement strand
TCGCAGACCTGCCCGCGCTGCCACGGCATGGGGCAGATCGTCGATCGTCCCTGCCAGAAATGCGAAGGCGAAGGCCGCATCGAAAAAGCGAGCCGGATCAAACTCAAGATTCCGGCTGGCATCGGCAACGGCTCACGTCTCCGTTCCTCGCGCAATGGCGAAGCTGGCGTGCGCGGCGGCCAGCCGGGCGATCTCTACGTCGTTCTCCACATCAAAGAGCATCCGGTCTTTCAGCGCGACGAAGACAATCTCTACTGCGAAGTGCCGATCTCATTCGCGCTGGCCGCGCTGGGCGGCGAAATCCCGGTGCCAACTCTCGAAGGCAAAGCGAGTCTCAAAGTTCCCGCCGGCACCCAAAGCGGCCAGGTCTTCAAGCTGCGCGGTAAAGGGATAACAAACATCGACGGGCGCGGTCGAGGCGATCTCATGGCGCGGCTCGCGGTGGAAGTGCCCACGCATCTGAACGCCGAGCAGCGCAAGAAGCTCGAGGAATTCGCTGCGCTTTGCGGAGACGACAACACGCCCTTGCACCGGCGCTTCTTCGAGCGCGCCAGGGATTTCTTTCGGTAACGCCTCTGCCGCGGGCAGAGGTGTGAATTGTGACTAGTGACTGGTGAATGGCGGGGAGCGCTCTGTCCATTCACTATTCACCAGTCACCATTCACTGCTTAACAGCACCGTGCACCGTTTCTACATCCCACCTCCAGATTGGAATCCCGACGCGCTCGCCCTCCGAGGCGCCGAAGCACACCACGCCCGCGATGTCCTGCGGTTGAAAACCGGGGCGCGTGTCGCGCTCTTCGACGGTCGCGGCCACGAAATCACCGCCGAGATTACCGAAACAAAACGCGGACACATTTCGCTTCGCAAACTGCACGAGGCGCGCACTCCGCCTTTGCCCTGCCGCATCACTCTGGCGCAGGCGATTCCAAAAGGGAAGAACATGGAGCTCATCGTGCAGAAAGCCGTCGAGATCGGCGCGGGAGAAATCGTCCCGCTCGTCTCTGAGCGCACCGTCGTACAGCTGGAGGCGAATGAAGCGCGGCAGAAACAGGAGAAATGGCGCAGCATCGCCATCGAAGCCGCCAAGCAATGCGGACAAAACTGGCTGCCCGAAGTGCAACTGCCGCAGAAGCCGAGAGATTTCTTCGAAGCTTCATCCACTCAGCTTGATCTCCGGCTCATCGGCTCGCTTCAATCCGACGCGCGTCATTTGAAAACCGTGATCGGTGATTACGAGCGCGAGCAGGGGCAGCCCCCACGCAACGTCCTCGTCTGCGTCGGACCCGAAGGGGATTTCACCCCGGCCGAGCTCGCGCTCGCCCGCAGCCACGGCTGCCAGCCCATCACGCTCGGCCCGATCATCTTGCGCGTCGAAACGGCCGCCATTTATTGCCTGAGCGTGCTTTCCTACGAGCTGCTCGCGTGAGTCTGTAATAGGTTTCGGCAGTGCGGGTTTCGGCGAATCTGCGACCGATCTGCCTCCGCGCGGACGCGACCGGCAATCAACATCAATAATTTGTCTTGCCAAATTCCGCGCGTTTGATCAACATCGCCACGCTCAACCAGCAAACCCCACCAAGTGAATCTCCAGCGCACCACTTTGCTCACCCTGCTCATCGCGTCCTCGTTGGCAGCCTCAGCGAGCGCCGACGTTGTCGCCAAGTATGACTTCGGCACCCCCACGGTTCCATCGCTCACATCGTCGGATAGCGATCTGAACTCCGTCGCGAGCCCCTTCACTGCGGGCGCGGGCTTCGCCAGCGCGCTGACACCGGATACCACGCGGGGCAATCCCGCGCCGGACATCACCGTGCCGGCCGGCACCTCTCCGAGTAGCGCTGCCGCGGCGATTACCGGCAACGATTATTTCTCCTTTACTCTCACGCCCGCCACCGCAGTTAGCCTCACTAACCTGACTTTTGACACTGCAGTATCGGGCAATGTCACCGCCAGCTACTTCGTGCAAGCTTCGGTCGGTGCGGGCGGCTTCAGCAATGTGGGGTCGACGGTGAGCACGGGCAGCAGCACCTTCAGCACACAGACAATTTCCCTCAGCGCACCGCAGTTTCAGAACCTCACGCTGCCGGTGACGTTCCGCATTTACATCTTTGATGATAAGAGCGGCAGCATGAGCGATCTGCTCGACAATGTCACTCTCAACGGAATTGCCTCTGTTCCCGAGCCCGGCACGTGGGCAATGATGGGCCTGGGTGCAGGCTTGCTCGGGGCCGTGCAGCGCTTCCGCCGCAGCCGCCGGTAACTCCGCCTTCTCTCGGCGGGAGCTTCCGACTGCCGCTTTGTCGCACCCCGAGCGGATTGGCGTAATGTGAGCGCGAAAAAAGCGTTCGCGTATTTTTTTCGCGAAAATGTTATTGCGTTTTCGCTTGCTCCGCTTACAGATCGAAACCGGTCGGGCGATAAACAAACTCGCCCCGAAAACACCCCAAAAATTTTTCACCTCGAACCCCCCTAGTAACCGAATGAAGCGAATCCTGTTTTTGATTGTTCCCGTCGCGCTGATCGCTGCCGGCGGACTTGCTTACGGCGACGTGGTGGCAAATTACAACTTCACGAGCGGCCGCGCCTCTACTGATACTGACCCGAACTCTGTCGCGTCGACGTTCGACGGGGGGCCAGGCTTCCAAACAGCCGGCGTAGATAACTCATTCATTGACCCGTTGCACGGCAATTCTGCGCCATCGATAGCGATCGATGCCACTTTCACCGACGGGACGACACAGGGACAGGCTATCACTGCAAACGACTATTATACGTTCACGATTTCTCCAGTGGCCGGAGCACTTTCCTTTACAAGCCTCAGCTTCGATTACGCGAATTACAGCAGTTCGACATTTCCAACGGAAAACTTCTTCGTGCGATCAAGCGCCGACAATTTCAGCGCGAATCTAGCCGGTGCTGTTACCGCCGCGCAGGCTTCAGCGGGTACATTCGGAAATGCGAGTGTCATTTTGTCCAGTATTGCTGGCTTGCAGAATGTGACAGCTCCGATCGAGTTCCGTATCTATGTATACGATTCGACTAGCACCGCTGGTAGAGGCGCTTTACTGGACAATATCACATTGAATGGGTTCGCACCGGTCCCCGAGCCTTCCACTTGGGCGATGATGATTGCCGGCGCGGGCTTGCTCGGCGCGACGCAGCGCTTGCGGCGCAAGCGCAGCTAGGAGCCTTTTCCATCCGCGTCTTCCGCGGTTCTTTCCCCGGCGTCAGTAGATATACGGCGCAGGCAATTGGAACGCGTTGCGCACCAGCTCGAAGCGCGGGTGCTCGCCTTCGTCGATCATCACTTCCACAATATCGAATCGAGCCAGGATATCGGGATTGTCCAGTAGCTGCAGCCAGGCGAGCGCGCCTCGCGCGATGAGTTTTTGCTTGGCCGTATTCACCGCTTCCGCCGGGCGGCCGAAATCTTCCCGGCTGCGCGTTTTCACTTCCACGAAGACGAGGGTGTCGCCATCGCGGCAAACGATGTCGATCTCTCCGCCACGACGGCCACGGAAATTGCGGTAAAGAATTTTGTAGCCTTCCCGCCGCAGAAAGGCGCAGGCCAACTTCTCGCCACGCGCGCCTAGCCGCAGATGCTCTCGGGATTCCGGTAAGGGAGCGAAGTGCTCGCGCCAACGGCTCGCCATTTTCCCGAGCGTCTGCGCGACGAGAGTGTTCATCTGTTGGGAAGAGGAGACAGGATTATGCGGGATTACAGAAGCATTTAATCCTGTGAATCCCGTCCATCCTGTCTCGCAACTGCAGCGGCGATTACACCAAAAGCAGGGGGATTATTAGCCACAGATGAACACGGATGAAACACGGATTCAGAAGAAGCTAATCTGTGTTCATCTGCGTCAATCTGTGGCTCCTCTTTGCCTTGGCCGCGCTGGATCCGATTCATAATTCCGTCGAGCGCGAGGAGCGGCTGCGCCACGGGCTCGAAGGAACGGCGATGAATGGGACAGGGGCCGTGCTCGTGCAGGCGGGTGAGGTGCAGCTCGGTGCCGTAGCCTTTGTGCTGGCTGAAGCAATACTCGGGAAAACGCGCGCAGAACTCGCGCATGAGCCGATCGCGCGTGACTTTGGCGATGACGCTGGCGGCGGCGATGGAAAGGCTGATGCAATCGCCATCGATGATGGC
>DAIRIE010000220.1:2876-4192 GCA_036809705.1 Chthoniobacterales bacterium | reverse complement strand
TATTAGACCGCGGACGATACGCGCGCGCGAGCATTTTCCGGTACATGGGGCAAATGGATATTGGCTTGGCGAGAGGCGGCTTACAAGCTTTAAAGGGAGGATGCCGCGTCCGAAGGCGCACTTCAGCCTGCTGGTAAAGGATTATCTCACCCAAAAGCAGTTGAAGGTGGAATTAGTGGATCTTCCTTTCGCTGATGGACGCCGCTTTCGGGTGCGGGTCAATGGAAAATGGGCGGCGAAGGTGCCGGTGGCGAGCAAGACGATGGTGCTCAAGCAGGTCCGGGGATGGCTGGTGAAACGCTGAAGGGCCGAGATGCCAGGCTGCGCAGCCTTATCGTCTGACTTTGATTAGTTGCTTAGTAACCGAATATTCTTAAACACCAGCGTCGCGTTCGAGGGGGGAAGCCTCGCCAAAAGAAACGGCGGCTGCGCTCCATCGCGGTCGGGATTGTCGCTCCTCGGGCAGGTCGCGGCGGGTTTCTTTTCGCGGGTGAGCTGCACGCTCGCACGGGCGTCCCTCAGCACCATGCGCAGCCGCCGTGCCTCTTGGCGCCGCAGGCAGCGCGTTCGCCGAGCTCGAACGCGCTCCCGCAGCTGCCGGACTTACATCACCATCTTGGACGTCGGCGCGGTCCAATCGCTGGAGCCGGCCGCACCGTTGGCGCGGGCACGGCTGCAATAGACCTTGCCCGGTGTCAGCCCCGGAATCTTCACCCGCGTGGCCGTGGGCGGTTGATCGTTGCGGTCTGCTGGCATCGGAGCGAAGACTAGGCGAGCCGGCCACTACGAGTCAACGCGATCGCAAAGCGGCTCGCTACGCATCCCGCTCGATCGCCCGAGCTGTATTTACTTCCGCATCCAGCACCCCGAAATCTCCGCTCGCGTCATCTTCGCGCGCTCCGCCGCCGCATAATGGGTTGCATCCTCCCGCCGCCTTTTCGCCCAGCCAGTAAGGACCGACGCCGTCGTCCTCTCAACACTGCCACCCGCCGCGATAGTGGCCGTATTTCAATGATCCGCTCTCCGCCAATATGAATGAGGAAAGCAGGAACCCAGGAAGGGAAACGATTGATTTGGAAGCCAAGAGAAACAGCGTTTAGCTCATTTGTTTGGTACTTGCAGAACCGCGCGATTTTCTGGTAACGAGAAGTAGCGTGGGTTCGAACACGGTTCTCGGCTGGTATTAACCACGTCGTGTGGCAACTTTCGCAGTGCCGAGTCAGCAACATTGCACCGTCGAGCACCTGGCCAGGGTCTTCGAAGGGTGCCAGGAAGAGATCATTAGTGAGTGGCGGTTGCACGCCAATGAACTTCTC
>DAIRIE010000220.1:0-2811 GCA_036809705.1 Chthoniobacterales bacterium | reverse complement strand
GCCGACGATTACCGATCACCTGCCGGGTTTGATCGCTGGGATCACCCGCGACCTGTCCTTGAGCGCGGCGGGCGTTTTATCGGTCGAGCACGCGGCGGGCAGTCCGCCAGTCCACGGGGTGCAGCGGTTTCACGAGGGCCTGGATGTGGGTGAAGTCGTGGCGGAATACAATCTCCTGCGGAGGGCCTTCATCACGGTGGCAGACCGGCACGACCTATTCGTCGTGGGCGAGGCGGCGCGGATCATCAATCACCGCATCGACGAGGCCGTGCGGCTGGCGGTGACGGCCTTTGCCGCGCAGCAGGCGCTCATGCGGAAAGAGCAGGAGGACGAGCATCTTGCCTTTATCGCGCACGATCTGCGCACCCCGCTGAACGCCGTCTCGTTATTAACCGAGGCACTGAAAGAGGAATTGGGCGAATCACGCTCCGCGACCACCGATGAGATCTTTGCCGCCCTGCGCCGGAATCTGCGGCGCGTGGAGGAATTGATTCAGCAGGTGCTCAAGGCAAAGGCGAATCCTTCCGGCGTGGGGAGCTCGTTCCAACCGGAGCGGCGCGTGTTTGAGCTATGGCCTTTGGTCCAGCGGCTGGTCCTTGACCTGAAAGCGGTTTCATCCAGACACGAGATTGAGGTGGTCAACGAGATTCCCCATCGCCTCACGGTCTTCGCTGACGCCGGGCTCATCTCACAGGTCTTTCAAAACTTGCTCGGCAACGCTTTCAAGTACGCGGCCCGCGGCCGGATTGTGATTAGCGCGCGCGAAGATGCGGGGACGGTGACGTGTGTCGTGCAGGACAACGGCGCGGGAATTCCGCTGGAAATGCTCTCGAGTGTTTTTCACAAATTGGCCAGTGATCCGGAGAAAGAAGGCAGCGGTCTCGGGCTCACCATTGTGAAACAGATCGTGGAAGCGCACGGCGGCGCGGTAAGCGCCGAGAGCGTGCATGGCTCCGGTGCCACGTTCAGCTTTACACTCCCCCAGCGTCCCAGTACCGCGAGCAGTCCCGATGAACCAGCTCCCCTACGGTGATAATTTGGAGGTGCTGCGCGATCACATCGCAACGGAGTCAGTCGACCTGATTTCTGTTGATCCGGCGTTCGACGAGAAGCGAGACAAAACTTGGTAATGACGGAGCTTCCGTCAGGGCGAGATTTGTAGCGCGCCGGCCGCGCCGATGGTCATCGCGCGCATGCTGTGATCGACGATCGGATATTTGCCCGGCTGGGAAAGAATAGTGTCGAAGACGACGCCTTGGCCGGGTGCGATCGGATAGGTGGAAACGCCGGTCAGCGCGTGCGCGGGATCGCCATCGGGATAAACGGCAGCAAAGATCCCGCCGATGATGTGGAATGCGCTGCTCAAGTTCGGGCCGGCGTCAACGACATACAAACGGACGCGCTGTCCGACCTTCGCAGTTAACGGCTGATCGTTGTATTGAAAGGCAACGCCGTTGAAAACCATCTCATCGGGCGTGGCGCTAAGCATCTTGTTGTAATCGCCGGCCATGAGCGTGCCTTCCGACTGCTGGGTGTACCATTCGCTTTCGACTAAGACATAGCTCACGTCGGCCGGCGGGAGTGGAGTTAGCGGATCGACGACGATCGCGCCGTACATGCCGTTGCCGATGTGTTGCAGGACGGCGGGGTGCCGCAGTGATAGATGAAAACGCCGGGAACTTGCGCCACGAAGCTGAACTCGATTTGCGCTCCGGGATTGATCGAGCGGTAGGCGACATCGGGTGCGACCTGGGCGGCGTGAAAGTCGATCGAGTGCATCATCGCGCCGTTATTGACGAAGGTGACGTGCACGGTTTGACCTTGCCGCACGTGCAGGATCGGCCCGGGCACGGTGCCGTTGAACGTCCAGGCCGAGTATTGGACGCCGCTCGCGATTTCGACAGTCGCATCGCTCGACGTCAGGGTGATGGCAACGTCGTTGCCCTCTCCAATTAAGGGCGGCAATACCGGCGCGGGACGTTTCGCCAGTGGCGCACCCGACGCGATGCTTAAGGGCGAGACCGCGGCCGCTGCGTTCGCCGGAGTGGGCGGCAATCTGGTCGTGCTTGTCGCACTCCCGAGTGTGGAAAGGGCGAGCGCGAGCACAGTGATGATCGCGCCGATCGCTCCCATCTGGTGATCCCAATCAAAGACGATCGGCGTGCGCGGGCGCAGCGATTTCCCGGGCCACTCCGCGAGCCGAGTCCAGCGCGGAAAGCGTTGCTCGATGTAATAATCAAGGCTGTACGGCGTAGCGCCGAGCAGACGTTCAAACAGCGCCACGGCGATAAACATGAGCGCATAGATGAGCGCCGGGCCGAGGTTCGTGGCGCCAGAAGTATATGGACCGCCGAATCCTTCCGCCGTTGACCAGATCAACAAGCTAAACAACGCGCCAGCGATGTAGGTCACCCGCCGCGCGAACCCGAGCAGCAGCCCCACCGCGACTGCGGTCTCGAGAATACGGGTAGCGCCAACGAAGAGTCCGGTGTGCGCCGTGACCAGACGCAGCCAGAAGTGAAACCACGACGCGAGCAACGCTGGTTGCCCGTTCGCCGCATTCTGCAAGTAGCCGACGTAATGAGCGGCAAAGCCGGGCTGCCATTTAAGATAAGCATCGATCGCGACCACGATCCCAAGTCCCGACCGCACGCCCGCGGCAAGGACAACAAGCCAGGCGAGCGAGCGCTCCTCTCCGGTTACATCTCCCGCTGTTTGCATCTAATGACAACCCGCTGCACACAAAGCAGACGTGGTAAGCTGTAGTTCTATCGAGACGAGAGCGGCAACTGCAAGCAGCCAATGCGATGC
>DAIRIE010000219.1:3792-4210 GCA_036809705.1 Chthoniobacterales bacterium | reverse complement strand
GCCCGGTGGTCATCGGCGTGGCGACGATGGGTCTCTACAATGCGTTCCGCTATAACTACAGCGAAGTGACCGATTCGTCACTGCTCGTCGATATCGGCGCGCGCACGACCAACCTGCTTTTCATCGACGAAGGGCGAATCTTTTCCCGCAGCGTTCCCATCGGCGGCGGCTCGGTCACGGGAGCGGTGGCGAAGGAATTCGAGGAGTCGTTCGCTCTGGCGGAAGCGCGCAAGAAGGACGCGGGGTTCGTCAGCCTCGGCGGGGCTTATGCCGACCCGACCGATCCCGAAATCGCGCGCATGTCGAAGCTCATCCGCAGCACCATGACGCGATTGCACGCGGAGATCATGCGCTCGATCAGCCATTATCGCTCGCAACAGCAGGGGACTTCGCCTGCGCGGATTTATCTTTGCGGCGG
>DAIRIE010000219.1:0-3782 GCA_036809705.1 Chthoniobacterales bacterium | reverse complement strand
AGCCGCTGCGCGTCTTTCTCGCAGGCGGCAGCGCAAGCACTCCTTACATGCGCGAGTTCTTTCAGGAGAAATTGCAGGTGCCGATCGAGTTCTTCAATCCGCTGCGCAATGTCGCAGTCGCGCCGGAGGCGCCGGCGGAAGAGATCGCGCGCTCGGCGCATTTGATGGGCGAGCTGGTGGGGCTTGGGCTACGCGCGGTGGCGACCTGTCCGGTGGAGCTGAATCTGAGGCCTGCCAGCGTGGTGCGCGCACAGGAGGTGGAACGGCGGCGGCCGTTTCTCATCGCGGCAGCGGCGTGTCTCATTTTCGCGTTGCTGGGCTGGAGCGTTTACTACGCGCGCGGCGCGATGGTATTGCGCGACGCGAAACAAAAGGTGGACGCAAAGGTGGCGACGCTGCGCGGTTTTCAATCGCAGCTCGACACCGTCCGCAAAGAGGCGGCGACGCTCGATAACGTGGCTGCGCCGCTGGTGAGCGCGATCAACGCGCGCAGTTTCTGGCCTCAGTTGCTCGAAGACATGAACACGCGGCTGCCGAAGGAGAATATTTGGGTGACCGAGCTGATCCCACTCTCAAAAGGTAAACCGGTGGCGCCGGATGTGAGCGAGACGGCGTTGCAGAATCCCCATGAGCCGGCGGGAGCAACGCCTGCGCCGACGCCAGCGCCGCTGCGCGCGGTGCGTGGCGCGGCGACGGGCGGCGCGGCGATCGATGGTTTGCTGGTGCGCGGGCTCTATCTGTGGAACGCGCGGCAACAGGAGGTGGTGGTCGATTATTTCAAGAGCCTCGTCGGCTCGCCGTTTTTCGCGATTGATGCGAACAACCAGCAGCGCGTGATCAAGCCGACCATGCCCAACAACACCGAATGGGCCTTTCCCTACGAGCTGCACCTCGATCTGAAACAGCAGCTGCCTTTGCCGTGACGGCGCGCAATCCATTCTGGACATGGTTCGGCGCCATCGGCGGCGGCGCGCTCGTCATTGCGCTGCTCCTGCTGTGGTGGACGAAGAGCAACTTTAGCGCGGCCGATGCGGAATTCCGCGCCTCCGCCGGGGAGCAGCGCCAGCTCGAAAGCGGCAACCCGTATCCGAGCGATGCGAATGTGCGCAAAATGAAAGGTCACTTGGCCGATTACCACGCCTCGTTAGACAAACTCAAAGCTGAGCTCGGCACGCACGTGCTCGGCGTCCCGCCGCTCGCGCCTAACGAGTTCCAGTCGCGGCTTCTGCAAGCCATCACCAACGTGGCGGAGAACGCGCGGGCGAACCGGGTGAAGCTGCCTGACAATTTCAAACTCGGCTTCGACGAGTTCGTCTCGACGTTGCCGAAAACGGAGGAAGCGACCGCGCTGGGGCAGGAGCTCGCGCAAATTCAACTGCTGTTGAATCTCATCATCGAGACGCGGGTCGATGCTGTCACCATGTTCCGGCGGGTCAAACCGGAAGCGTCGCCCACGCCCACCATCATCGCTGTGCGCGCGGCGGCTGCTCCGGCCGCGAGCTCGGGCCCGCGTGCCGGCGCCGCGCCTGCGGAATCGAAGATGATCAACCGTCGCGCGGTCGAGTTTTCCGTGGCTGGGCCGCCGTCAGCTACGCGCAAGATCATTAACGGCATCGCTTCGGCCACCGATCAGTTCTTCATCACGCGCACCTTGCATGTAAAGAACCAGAAGGAGAAAGGGCCGTCGCGGGAAACGCCGGCGCCGGGGAACACTCCGGCTCCCATTGCCACGCCAGCGGCAAATCCTGGCGCTGCGGCTCCGGGGGCCAGCCCAGCCGGCACACCCGCGGGCGCGATCCAGTTCGTCGTCGGCAACGAACACGTCGATCTCTCCGCGCGGGTCGAACTAATCAATTTCGAATTTTGATGAACCTTTTTTGTCATGTCGAGCGAAGGCGAGACATCTCTGACTATTTCTTTTGGGGCAAACACCACGGGATTCCTCGACTCCGCTGCGCTGCGCTCGGAATGACAAAAGAATGACCACTCGTTTCATCCCATGGATTGGCTGAAGAAAAACTACGAGCGGGTCGCTCTCATAGCCGGGATCCTCATTCTGCTCTTGAATGGCGTGGCGCTATTCCGCAACGCCGCCGCCTTCAGCGAGCAGTTCGCGGATCTTCAATCCACCCCGGTTCAACGTCCGGCTGCGCCGCCGGGGAAAGCTAACGAGGTCGAGGCGGCCGACAAAGCGCTGCATCAGCCGCCGCAATGGACATTCAGCGGCCGCTCCGGTCTCTTCGTGCCGGAGAAACATTTCATCGCCAGCAACGGCGAGCCCGCCACGTTGCAGACCACCGAAGTCCATCCGCCGGTGCCGAACGAATGGTTTGAGCAATTCGGTCTGCCCATCGCCGATGCCGACGTGCTCGACCAGGACCCCGATGGCGACGGCTTCAACAACTTCGATGAATGGCAGGGCAAAACGAATCCGACCGACAAAGCTTCACATCCCGATTACGTGACCAAGCTCAAGCTGAAATCATTTTCGCAGGAACCGTTCCGCCTCGTCTACTCCTCGCGCGCGGAAGATACTTTCGGCATCAACACCATCGATCTGCGGCAGCCGACGCAGTTCGTGAAAATCGGCGACACCATTGCCGGCACCCATTTCAAAGTCACCAAACTCACCGACAAAACCGCGCAGGATAAGTATGGCACCGATGTCGACGTCTCGGAGTTGACGCTGAAGAACACCGAGACGCACGAGCAACTCACGCTGGTGAAAGAGCGCGTGGCCGTTTCGCCCGAATCAGTCGCCACCTTCGTTTATTCGTGGAAGGAGCGCCACGAGTTCGTGGTCAAAAAAGATCAGGAATTTTCGTTGCCTCCAGAGACCGACATCAGGTACAAACTGGTTGACGTTCAGCCGAACAAGGCGGTGGTCGCGAGCAGTAAAAAGCCCGACGCGCCGATCGAAATCGGATTGCTCGCCCCTTAATCCTGTCCCCATGAAAACATCTCGCCTCCTGCTCGCTCTGCTCTTGTGCCTCCCCGGGCTGCTTTCGGCGCAGAGTAACGTCAAGCGTGTGGCGGAGCGCGAAGCTGCGCGCCGCCAGGCCAGCATCCCGCACGGCGAAGAGTTGTTGGCCCGAGCCAAGGTGGAGTTGGATGAGAAAAAGTTCGCGCTCGCGCACGATGATTTTCGCAACGGCCTCGCTTACCTGCCCGATTCACCCGCCGCGGCCGGTTCCTATCGCGAGGCGCTCGATGGCTTTTGCGACAGCGGCGTGAAGCTGGCCGAGCAACGCATGGCGGAAGGCAAATATAACGAGGCTGAGCAGGTGCTGAGTGAAGTGGTGAGCGACCGTTACAATCCGCATTGCCGTGAAGCCAGGGCCATGCTCGCGCACTTGCGCGATCCGGGATTCATCAACAAGACGATGGGCCCGAAGTTCCTCGCCAAAGTGGAGGAAGTGAAAAAGCTGCTCACAGAAGCGGAAGGCTTTTATCAATCGGGCCGCTACGACATGGCGATGAAGCGCTACGATCAGGTGCTGAATCTCGACCCATACAATACAGCCGCCCGCAAAGGTCAGGAGCGCCTCGATCAAACCAAGTATCAATACGGGAAACAGGCGTATAACGAGACCCGCGGTCGCGCGATGTGGCAGGTCGAAAAAGGATGGGAAGAACCCGTCAAGGAATACGGCCTCAGCGTTGGCCCGATTTCCGACGCGGTGCAGAAGGACGCCACTGGCACCGCCCGCATCAATCACAAGCTCGATACCATTATCATTCCACGCATTGAATTCCGCGATGCCAGCATCCGCGAGGCGATG
>DAIRIE010000218.1:0-4216 GCA_036809705.1 Chthoniobacterales bacterium | reverse complement strand
CTACATACATTTCGCGTCGTGGATGATGCGAGGCGTAAACGATCGCGCGCGCCGCAACCTCCGGCTGGAAGATGGGTGGGACTGGTTGCGCTTTCCGCGGCAATCGGCTCTTTACCCAGCCGAATTGCGGCGTGTTCAGCGCCGGCATTTGAATCATCGTCACGCGCACGTTGCTCTTGTCGCGAATCAGCTCGCAGCGAAGCGAATCGCAAAATCCTTGGATCGCATGCTTGCCGGCGCAGTAAGCCGCTTGGAGTGGAATGCCACGATACGCGAGCGCAGAGCCGACCTGGATGATTACGCCGCGATCGCGCGGCAGCATACGCTTCAGTGCCGCCAGCGTGCCATACACATAACCGAGATAGGTCACCTCGGTGACGCGTTTAAATTCCTCCGCTGTCATTTCCTTGATCGGGGAAAACACCGACGCCATCGCGTCATTTACCCACACGTCGATAGGACCGAACGTTGTCTCCACCTCCGCGGCCGCCCCTTCCACGGCAGCGGCATCGGCCACGTCTGCCGGCAGCACGAGCGCCTGACCGCCGCGCTCCTCGACCTCGCGTTTCGCGCCTTCCAGTCCCGCACGACCGCGTGCGATCAGACCAATACGCGCGCCTTCTTTTGCAAACTCATGCGCGGCTGTGCGGCCGACGCCAGCCGATGCGCCGGTAATTACGACAACTTCATTTCGTTTTCCGTTTCTCATAAAGCCGATGCCAGGCGGCAAGCACTTCGTGACAGGCGAGCCACGCAATAACGAGTGAGATTGCTGCTGAGGTAAGGCAGAGCGAGCAACCCGCGTGGACCACGACGGGCTGCAAAATTGCCAGCACTAATGCAGTGGCGGCGACTGCTGCAACGACTGCACCATACAGCAACACCAGTTTGGGAGCTGTGCGCCATCGCTTTGAACCGCCCAGCGCGCCAGTGACGAAATCCGCGACGTATCCGAGCGCTCCGAGCCACGCGTCGGGAACCGGGAAAAGTCGTGAGATAGACGAATGCAACACGCGCTCGCTGCCGCTTCCGAAGAATGGTTCCCAAACACCACTGAGGATGCCCGATTGATAAAGCGCCAAGTAAGAGGCGAGGACAAAGCCGAGCGCGGCGAACAACAACACCGCGCCGCGTTCGCTGAACTTGGACGGATTGAAATCGACATTGGGCGGCTGTTCGCTCATCCGATGATCTGCTCGCCTGCGCGAAGCGATTCGTCGCACCCGGATAATCACTCCGCCACGCACTGGGATAATTGTGTTTGCTCGAATCATGAATAACGCACGACGGCGACGCTTTACTAACCTCGGACTGCGGGAAAGCCTGCGCTATCCGATCAGCTTCGCGGCGAATGGTCAGAAAACTTCGCACTCATCCTTACGAAGAGGGATGAATCGCGAGCGGGAAATTCGGAGACGCGCCGAGATTGCGCCGGCGATGCAACATCGCTCGCGCCTGGGTCGGAAAGTTCCTGAGCACCTGAGTCGAGTTGTTCTGATAGCGAGCGGTGGGCGTAACCTAACTAGTGCATGAGCACACAACCGCAGTTGTTCCGATTGACACCTCGCCGCCGAACGCAGCGAAGTCTCGCTCAACACACGTCAGAACCAGTTCCATCGAAACCAGGGAGAGATCCGCCCATCGGGATCGAGCGGCGGTAGCACCTTCCTCCGCAAGCCGCTTTCGCAATGGACGACGACAGCTATATGCTTGCCGAAGTTCCGTAGCAAATGTGGTTTGATCTTGTGCTCCTCTTGCTCTGAATAATTGCGCGACATCTTGCCACCGCTGTAACCCCATGATTTTTTGATTACTCGCTTCTTCCCGAGGAAATCAGCGCTTTCGACCGCGCCTTCTTCGTCGGCGGCTTTGAGGATGAGACGATTTCGCAGGTTGAGAGTGAAGACGCGCGCTTTCTCGCGCCCAAGAGGAGGAATGAATGAAGTCGACGATTGCGCCGCGGCAACGACCGTGGCCCGAGCTTCGCGAATAACATCGATGCAATTGTAATCGCTCATTCCTTCTTCACTCGCGGTGACAAAGCGCTGTGCTTCATCGGCCCAGAGAATCAGCAGATTGTCGCGGCGGCGTTCCTCCGCCGGTTTGTCGAACCGGCGAAGTGCGTGGGTGTAGAAAAGCATCTTCAAGAACGTGTTCACGTATCGGCGTTCGAGCTGGAACTTCTGCGGCATCGCGACACAAATGATCTTCCCACGGTCGATGTCGACGAACTCGAATGTGTTCGCGGCCGGGCAGAAGACCTGCGCGATTTCAGGCGTGACGAATGCTTGAAGATAATTCGCGATTGTTTCTTTCACTCCTCCGATTTGTTCCGGTGGCTGCGAGAGGAAACGGTTGGCGAAGTGTTCCGATAGCTCGCGCCGCCGCGAGGTCTGGTGACTTGAGGCAAGATCATTTAGCGCTTCGTCCAAGTCGCTTTGATCGAGGAGCAAATGGTAGGCGTTTTCGAGTGTCACGGCGGCGCCGATTTCACGCAGTGTTTCGAGCGCCGCAGCGATGTGAATCTGTGCCTGGTTCTTGAAGAACCCTTTGTCACCTGCCTGTCCGAGACTCAGCGCTGTATCGACGACGGCCTTTGCGAACGTGTTGTATGGGAGGCTTCTGTCAGAAGTGAGATTGTAGGTCTGCCGCGGCTTCCATGTTGCGCCCGATTCATTGTCTGGTCGGACTTGCAGCAAAATAAGATCGTCCTCGCGTCCGAAGTGTCGCGCCATCTGCGAGAGCGTTTCCCAATAGATTCCCTTGTCGTCGATGCACAGTCCGCCCCACGTCGGTTCATTTTGAAAGATCTGAAAGAGAAGGGGCGTGATTCCAGAGCGAGTCTTTCCAGAGCCGGTATCGCCAGTGATAAGCCAGCCCCGGCAGAAATCAGCGCGCGACCACTTCAAGCCAGCGAGCCGGACAATGATGCGAGGACGCGCCCGCCTCCCTGTAAACAGAATGAGCAACGCACCACACCAACAGAGGCCCACTGCGGCAAATGCTGCAGCCGTCACAGGACACGTCCGACTAAGAATCCGACGGCAATGCTGAGCGCAATAATTGCGAGCTGCGCCGTTAGACGTGTCTGATTGATTCGCTGGACATTTTGTCGGAAACGACGCAGTTCGGCGACTAAGTCAGCGGCCTGATGAATGAAAGCTTTGGAGCGACGATCGAGCAGTTCGATGGTGCCGCGAAAATCGTCGAAGCTTGGCGGGGCTGATTCATTGTCGATGGTGCGAGCTTCGCGAAGATAAATGCGAACCAACTCCAGCGTCGCCATCATCGGATCGTCGTCAGCGATGTGGTACTTGCGCTGCCAGGCACTGACAGCTTGCGCCAATTTATCATCAGTGCTCACGCCGCGAATTTCTCGGCCACATGCGCGTCAACGAGCAGCAGATCAGCCGCACGATAGACTTGGCGATAGAAGCGCCGTTGCCAGTTCTTCAATCGCTGCCGGTCGAGCAGATTGAACGCCGGATGTTGCAGTGCCGTCGTCGCGGTTTGGTTGTGTTCATTCAGCGCCGTGACGAGCCAGTCGTATAGCCGCGGCATGGTGATTTCGCGGCCTTGTAGCAAATCGACAATCTGCCGACGCATCTTGCTGCCATCGTAAATCTTAAACGACTCGCTGTGCGCTTGTTCTTTACGAGAACCCAGCGGCAACTGTCGTGCAGCGCATCAGACAGAATCCGTAATTGTTCGACGCTGTCAGCTTCGTGATTGACCGGGCAAACAACAGTGAGCCGTGCGTCGAGTGAGCGCAGCACCTCAGACAAACCCCACTTCGTCGAAGAAATCGATGAACAGATCAGTCGAGGCCGCTCGGCAGTCGATTACGAGCAAGTCAGACGTTTCGGCCGCAGTGAACACGCGATCGATTCGCGGCGGTGTTCGAGATTAATGAACTCTGCTTCTGGATGGAATCGCTTGAGCGTCGAGTTCTCGTGATCGCTGTCGATCGCGCGATGTTCGATGCCGCGATCCTTAAGGTACTGCACGAAATTCGTGGCGAAGAAGCTCTTTCCGACGCCGCCCTTGCCATTGTTGATCAGGTTGATCTGTTTGTTCATTGTTCGTGCGACTGATCAGAGGTTCCGTGGATCGGCGACGCGTGGTCCGCGCGTGCGTGTTCGGTCCGGCGCGGGCGGCGACGCCGATGCTTCAGACTGCTTTTGAACCAGAGGTGTCGGTTCGTTCGCTGTTGGTT
>DAIRIE010000217.1:0-4230 GCA_036809705.1 Chthoniobacterales bacterium | reverse complement strand
AGCGCGACGTGCGGGAAGACAGGCGTCTCGCCTGTCACGGCAGACGGGCGTCTCGCCTGTCGGTCAGTTTCGACAGCCGGGACGGCTGTCTGCCTGGACAGGCGCGGACGCCTGTCTTCCGCGAAAAACGGCGAAAGCAAATGGCCTTCCAGATGATTGATAGCCAGGAACGGTTTGCCCGCGCCGATGGCGAGCGCCTTCGCCGCCGAATTTCCGACCAGCAACGAGCTGGCCAGACCGGGACCGCTCGTTGCCGCAAATGCATCCAGTTCACCCAGCTCGATCTCCGCCCGGGCCACAGCGCGCTCCAGCAGCTGGGGCAATTGCACGAGATGATTGCGCGCAGCTACTTCGGGCACGACGCCGCCGAATTTCTCGTGCTCGCGAACCTGAGACGCCACCTCGCTGGCGAGCAGTCGCCGGTCGCGCAAAATCGCGACAGCCGTTTCATCGCAGGAAGTCTCGATCGCCAACACGGTCATCCCGAGCGAAGCCGAGGGATCCCGTTGCGCAAGCTTAAAGGTAACTTCCACGGGATCCCTCGGCTACGCTCGGGATGACAAGTCTGTTCGGCAGTTCCTCGTTCGGCGCTTACTGCTTCACCGGCTGGGCACGCCGCGCGTTTTGTTGTGCGTAAATCATCACGCCCTTGAGCGCATCGATCGCGCGCAGCATCTGTGGATCCCGCGTCCGGACCTGCGTCTTTTCGTCGTCGGTCTTTACGTCGCTATTGCGCGAAGCGAAGAGCGCCCGTTCCTGCTCCGTAGTCATGGGCACGGCGATGTTCGGCGCGACGCCATTGCCGTGGATGACCTGCTTGCTCGGGGTGTAATATTTCGCTGTGGTGAATCGCAGGGCCGAGCCGTCTGGCAACTGCAACACATTTTGCACCGACCCTTTCCCGAACGTCGTTTCCCCGACGATGATCGCCCGCTTCAAATCCTTCAGCGCGCCGGAGACGATCTCCGCGCCACTTGCGCTCCCTTCATTCACCAGCACCGCCATCGGAAAACTCGGCCGCTCCTTCGCCACACCGGAGGTCTGATACTCACGCTCCTGTGAAGCAGCGCGCCCCTGCGTGGAAACGACGGTGGTATTCGGCGGCAAAAACTGACCGCAAACGTCCACCGCGCTGTTGAGCAGACCGCCGGGATTGTTGCGCAGATCGAGCACGAGCGCCTGCATTCCCTGCTTTTGTAATTCATCGAGCGCCTTGCCCAGGTCCTCCGCCGTCGGCTCGTTGAATTGCACGATGCGCACGTAACCGACTTTAAAGGCGCCGGTGAGATCGCGCTCGAGCAAGTGCGCGGCTTTGACGCTTTGCACTTTCACTTCCGCCCGGTCCAGCGCGTAATCTTTCAGCTCTTTCGTCGATGGCCGCAACACGGTCAGCGTCGCTTTCTGTCCCGATTTGCCGCGCAATAAATTCACCGCCTGTTGCAGTTCGAGCTTCTCCGTCGGCGCGCCATTGATTTTCAAAATTTGATCGCCGGCCAGGATTCCCGCTTTGGCCGCGGGCGTATCTTCCATCGGCGTGACCACAGTGAGCACGCCATTCTTCATCGAGACTTCGATGCCGAGGCCGTTGAAGCGGCTGCGGGTGTCGTCCTGCATGTCGCGAAAATCATCCGGCTCCATGAACTGGCTGTGGGGATCGAGCGAGGAGAGCATGCCTTTCATCGCGGCGTAAACCAGATCGTGATAGCTCGTCTTATTGCCATCGACGTAGTCCTGCCGCAGCAACTGCACCGCCTTGGCAAAAACGGCGATCTCGCTGTAGCCGTCATCCGCATTGGTCTCGGCCGCGTGCAGATTAAACACTCGCGTGACCAGTAGCGCGTTGATGACCGCGAGCAGCGCCACGATTGATAAAACGAATCGCCTTCTCATCCCATCACGAGTGTCGTTCAGTGGGAATTCTTTGGCAACGCGCAAACGGGCGGTTTACCGTCCGCGCCACAAACTGATGAGACGTTTCGCCTGCATACTCGCGCTCGCGCTGATGTGGCCGGTGCTCGCGCCCGCCGCGCAGGACGCGGACGCGGAGTTCACCGCCGTCGCTGAAGAATTCATCAAGGGTTATCTCAACGCGCGACCGCTTCTCGGCACCCAACTGGGCTTGCACGAATACGACGGCCGCGCGCCTGATTACAGCCGGCTGGCGATCGATGCGGAGCTCCAGCGCCTGCGCCGGTTTGAAGATCGGCTGCGCAAATTCTCACCGGAAAAACTGCGGCCGCGCACGGCGATCGATCTACGCATACTCCAGGCGGCAGTGGCGAACGAGCTCTTCGAGTTTCAGGAGACGCACAAATTCGAGCGCAATCCGATGACCTATGCCGAGTGCGCGAATCTTAATATTTATATCGCGCGCAACTGGACGCCGCTCGAAGAACGCGTCCGCAGCCTCACCGCCATCGAATCGCAGATTCCGAACACGCTCATCGCGGGGAAAACGAATCTCGATCCTGTTTTGCCGCGGCCATACGTCGAGCTCGCGATCGAGGTCGCTCGCGGCTCCGCTGATTTCCTGCGCAAGGACATGGTCGCCGCGGTGGACGCGGTGAAAGACCAGGAAGTGCGCGGCAATTTCATGGAGGCAAATCGCAAAGCCGTGCTGGCTCTGACCGATTTCGCCACCTGGCTCGAGAAGGAGAAGTTGCCCAAAGCGTCTCCCGATTTCGGCATCGGCGAGGCGAAGTTTCAGCGCTGGCTCAACGAGACCGAGCTGGTGGATGCGCCACCGGAAAAAATTCTCGAGTTCGGTCTCGAGCTGATCAAGGCCGACCAGCAGGCGTTCAGCGAAGCGGCAAAAGTGATTGATCCAAACAAACCTGCGACCGAAGTCTTCAAGCTCATTCAAAAGGAACATCCGGCGGCGGACCTTTTGATCCCGGAGATCGGCAAAAGTCTCGATCAAATCCGCAGCTTCGTCACCGAGCACAAGATCGTCGGCATTCCCTCGAACGTGCGCGCGCAGGTAAAACCGACTCCGCAATACGATCGCGCTACGACATTCGCATCGATGGACACTCCGGGACCGTTCGAGACGAAGGCGACGGAAGCGTTCTACTACGTCACCCCGGTCGAGCCTGAATGGACGGAGCAGCAAAAAGAGGAATGGCTCACTTCATTCAACAAATACGACGCGGACATCACCTCAGTGCATGAAGCTTACCCCGGCCACTACGTGCAATACCTGCATCTCAATGCTTCCAGCGCGACGAAAATCGAGAAGATTTTTCACAGCTACGCCTTCGAGGAAGGCTGGGCGCATTACTGCGAGCAGATGATGCTGGAGCAGGGATTCGGCGGCCCGAAGAAGCCGCCCGGCAGCGACGAGGAGAAGAAGCGCGCGGCCAAGTATCGCATGGCGCAGGCCGACGAGTCGCTGCTGCGTTTATGCCGGCTGGTCTGCTCGATCAAAATGCATACGCAGAAAATGTCCGTCGATGAAGCGACGAAGTTCTTCATGGAAAACTGCTACTACGAAGAAAAGCCGGCGCGAAGCGAAGCCATGCGCGGCACCTTCGATTACGGCTACATGAACTACGCGCTCGGCAAATGGCAGATTCTGAAACTGCGCGATGACTTCAAAGCGCAGGAGGGCGACAAGTTCGCATTAGAGAAATTTCACAATCAACTACTCGACCACGGCATGCCGCCCATTCGTTTGCTACGTGAGTTGATGCTGAAGGACAAGGGGAAGTGGGACGCCACCCTGTAGCGGCGCTCTGTGACCGCCGAATCCGTACCGTAAGAAACGCAACCATTCCGCGATCATAGACGCACCGCTACAGACAAGGGAGGAAGGAAGCGATATAGCATTAAAGCTTTACATCAGTGACGCTTCAACGCGATCTTTCGCGGCTCTGTCTTGGCGTGGGGGAGGGTGTTGGCATGTCTTTGGGTTTCCCGAAGATAAGCGCGTTGGGCTTGCGCCTGAGCAGCTCAGTCAAATCGTGCACCGAACGCAGTGTTTCATCGAGCTGGCGGATCGCGCCTGTTAATTCGCGATAGATTTCCGAATTTTTATCATATCCAGCCAGCGTCTTTTTCACGCCGGCGAGCGTTTCCGAGAGATTGTTTACCGTTTTCTCCAGGTCCAGAGCCTTTAACTTGTCCAGCAAATCGCCGGCCTTATCTTCCAACTGCGCCAGACCTCCGGATGGGACCGTGGGCAGGACCTTGTAGTTCGCGATCTCGATCACGCTCGCAGGCCCGGGGTTT
>DAIRIE010000216.1:0-4271 GCA_036809705.1 Chthoniobacterales bacterium | reverse complement strand
AGTCCACGGGAACCGCCGCTGATGAGCACGACTTTGCCGGTAAAGGAGAAACTGCTGCGGACGGCGCGACCAACAGCCCAGGCGCCGAGCGCGATGCCGCCGATGAGAGCTAACGACGAATGTTTCATGTAAGGAGATTACGCATGAGTGGAGGAAGTCGCTCGCGTAAAGTCACGCCGGGCGAGGTCAAAGCCCTGCGGGGAGATTGACCTAAAGTTCGCGCCACGGGATCACGGCGGCGTGCTTGGTTAACCGTGTTTGCGGTTAAATCGCGCCACTTCCCGTGCTGTCTCACGGTCGGTTGCGCGTTTCTTTAAATCAGCGCGTTTGTCGCGGGCGACTTTTCCCTGGGCGACACCGAGCTCGGCTTTGAGCCGGCCATTTTTCCAATGCAGATTCAACAGCACCAGTGCGCGGCCGCTGACCTGCGTTTCGCCGTAAAGCTTGTCTATCTCGGCGCGATGGAGCAGAAGTTTGCGCACGCGTTTAGCGGCGGGCACTTCATGGCTGGCGCGCTCATAAGGTTGAATGTCGGCATTGTAGAGAAACGCTTCGCCTTTCTCGATGCGGGCAAAGGCGTCGTTGATGTTGGCTTTGCCAGCACGGATGGATTTGACTTCGCTGCCCTTGAGCTCAAGGCCGGCCTCGTAACGCTCGAGGATGTGAAAATCGCGCAGCGCTTTGCGATTAAGGATCGTCTCGGTGGCCATGACCGAGCCCAGGGTGGAACGCGACTACTTCGCGCCGTCCACGTCGGCCTTGACCTCTTCGAACGCGAGCTTGCCGGCGATAATTTCTTTCAGCGCAATATCGGTAAGCGACGCGCGCACGCCGGCGTCCACCATCGGTCGATGACCGAGGCTCAGCTGGCGGACACGCTTGGAGATAACATTGATGAGCAATTGCGGATTGGGAATGACTTGGGAAGCTTCCTGCAGGAGTTGGGTCGTCATAATTCGCAATGAATGCGCGGCGCGCGCAGGCCCGGCCGGAAAAGGGACAATCGCTGGCGAGAGGGGCGCAAGGGGAACAGAAGAAAGACGCGAGCCGAACATCGGGATAAGGCCAAAGGAATCGGGAACTTGCGGAGCAGCAGGGCTCTTGTCAAATTTGTTTTTGGACGGCGCTTTTGTCATTGAGGTAGAGCGGAGCGCAGCCGAGGGATGTGTGGCGGTCATCGTCAGGTTCGCCATGGGATCCCTCGATTTCGCTCGGGATGACAGCGATTGCGTCTTGTCACAGTAGCGGAATGGGCGAAGATGAGCGCGGCTGATTCAGACGGGCTGTAGCGTAGCTTGGTAGCGCGCCTGCCTCGGGTGCAGGAGGTCGTGGGTTCAAATCCCACCAGCCCGAGTTTGCGCGTGAGGTGGATCGAATGCTTCTCTGCGGGGTGATCGAGTGTGTTGTGATCAGTGATCGGTGAACAGACACAGGACACGCGCGCGATCTACCGTTCACTGATCACATTTTCAGAACCACGGCGGGCATGAACGAAACGATCCTGACCAGCATCGCGTTCACAGGATTTACTGTGGCGTTTCTGCACGCCGCAATCCCGACGCACTGGCTGCCGTTCGTGGCGGCGGGCCGGGCGCAAGGCTGGAGTCATGGCAAAACACTGGCGGTGACGGCTCTGGCGGGAACGGGTCACGTGCTGACGACGGCGCTGCTCGGATTGCTGCTGACAATTTTCGGCGTGGTGGTGAGCGCCCGGGTCGGTGCCTGGTTTCCGCGGATCGCGGGCGGATTGCTTATTGTGCTCGGTTTGTTTTTCTTCTGGCGTCAGCTTTCCGGTAAAACTCACAGCCACACGCATGCCTTCGGGAGCCACGAACATCATCACCACGATCACACGCTGAAAGATGCGGTGACGCATTTGCGCGGGCCGGAGATTTCACAAACGCGTACCTCGGACCGGATGGCGATCGCGAGTTTGTTTGCCTTGCTCACGCTGTCGCCATGCGAAGGTTTCCTGCCGATCTACGTCACCGGCATTCGTTTCGGCTGGAGCGGCTTTGCCTTGCTCACGCTCATTCTTTCGGTCGCGACAGTCGCCGGCATGATCTTCTTCACCTGGCTGACGCTGGCGGGCATTCGCAATTTGCGGCTGCGCTGGTTTGAAGAACACGAGAGCGGGGTGATGGGATCGTTGCTGCTGGCGGTGGGCGTGCTGGTGATGGTGTTCGAAAGGTAGCGCGAACGGCGGTGCGGTCTGCCGCCGAGGACTCCGAAAGCTTTCGCGAGCAGGCCGACGGCAGCTACAACGTCGATTTGCGCGCACATGCGACAAACTGTTTGCCGTCTGTGGCAAGTGGTGCTTGCGTTGCGCCTCACCGCCACGGCAGACTCGACGCGCTCATGGGTTCACTCAAAAAAAGACGCAAAGCGAAAATCTCCAAGCACAAGCGCCGCAAGCGCATGAAGGAGAATCGCCACAAGAAGCGTCTCCGTTACAAGTCGTAGAACGCCTGGGCGGGTTTGCCTCGGGTCGCGCTCGCGGGTAAAATCGAACAATGATCCCGCGCAGGTATGCAGCCTACGGCGCGCTGCTGCTTGCAATGTGGAGCGGTGGCGTAAATTCCAGCGCCGCGCCCCGCCGCGTTTTGCGACCTGCGCCCGTGCGGGAGCTTGGGAAGAAGGAACTGCTCGATGACTCGCTTCTGCGCGCTCCGGCAAAGGATCTCGCGCTGCGCGTCGAAGGCGAGCACCAGGCCGAAGCGCTGGCGCACTTTTTCGAAGGGATCAACTTCGAGGAGAACGGCGAGATGCAGAACGCGCTCGAGGCTTATCGGCAGGTGCTGAATCTCGACCCGGGGCAAATCGATCTCGCTGTGCGGGTGGCATCGCTCCTCAGCCGTGATGATGATTATCCCGAGGCGATCGACGTGCTGAAAGATGCGGTCAAATCGCGCCCGAATGCGCCCGAGCCTTATTTCGAGCTCGCCTTCATCTACGCGAAGTATTTGAAGAAGCTCGATCAGGCGGTCGAGTTCGCGAACAAAGGCATCGCGCTCGATCCCAAACGGATCGACGGCTACCAGCGGCTTTTTGAGATTTATGTCGCCGCGGGCAACGAGAAGAACGCCATCGCCGCGCTCGACCGAGCTAACAAGATCCAGACGGACGACCCGGTTTTCTGGACGAAGCTGGCGCGACTTTACTCCTCCGTCATTTTAAAACCGGATGCGACCCCGTCGGCGGAACAGCTGAGCCTGTTAAACAATGTTTTCCAGCGCGCGGCGGCGAACGGAAAAGATAACGCCGCTGTGCTGAAGGAAGTCGGCGATTACTTTGCTTCCACCCAGCAAATCCGGGAAGCGATTCCGTTTTATCTGCGCGTGCTCGAGCTGCAACCCGATGACGCCGGTGTGCGCGAAAAGCTGGCCACCAGTTTTGTCCTGACTAACCAACGCTCGCGCGCGATCGAGACGCTGGAGACGATCATCAACGAGCATCCGGAGAAATATCAGCCCTACGAATTGCTGGCTCAGTTGCACGATGACGAAGCGCGTTCGCTCGCCCGGGCGAACCAGAACGACGCCGCCACGGCCGAGTTCAAGAAAGCTGCGGCCAATTACGAGCAGAGCCTGCTCATTAATCCAAATCATCCCGCCACTTCACTGCGGCTGGCGGAGTTGTTGCTCGCGCCGTTGAAGCAACCGGAGCGCGCTGTCACCATGCTTCAGGAAGCGCGGCAACGTTACCCGGAAGCGCCGGAGTTCGCTTATTATCTCGCGCTGGCATTGCGCGAAGCGAAGAAGCCCAGGGATGCGGTCGTGACCTTCGAAGAGGCGCTTAACGAGGCGCAGAATTCCACACCGGACATGTTAAAGCCGCGCTTCTTTGTCGATTACGGCGCGGCCGCGGAACAGGCCGGTCTTTACGACAAGGCAGCTGAACTATTTCACAAAGCCATCGCGCTCGACCCGGCGAACGCGGCCGAGCCTTATAATTATCTCGGTTACATGTGGGCGGAGCAGAACAGCCATCTCGATGAAGCTGAAGACGCGGTGAAGCGCGCGCTCCAGCTCGACCCGGAGAACGGCGCCTATCTCGACAGTATGGCCTGGGTGCAATTTCGGCAGGGAAAATACGATCAGGCGCTGGAGACAGTGCAGCGCGCGATCCAGAATTTGCCGCGCGAAGATGCCGTCGTCTTCGAGCATCTCGGCGATGTTTATTTAAAGCTGAACCGTTCCCCGCAGGCGCTCGAAGCCTGGCGAAAGGCGAAGACAATTGATCCGGCCAACACGGAGATCGCGGCCAAGATC
>DAIRIE010000215.1:2576-4283 GCA_036809705.1 Chthoniobacterales bacterium | reverse complement strand
TGGATCAACGCGCTTCAGGAACGGGAGATGGCGGAGACGGGGATCAAGTCGCTGAAGGTGCGGTTCAATTCGGTCTTCGGTTACTTCATCGAGATCACGAAATCGAATTTGGCGAACGTGCCGGCGCGTTATACGCGCAAGCAAACGACGGTGGGAGGGGAACGGTTCATCACGCCGGAGTTGAAAGAGATGGAGGCCAAAATTCTCGGGGCCGACGAGCGGGCGCGGAATCTCGAGTACGCGCTTTTCGTTAAGCTGCGCGAGGAGGTTTTGCGGGAGCTCGGGCCGTTGCAGCAGACGGCGGAGGCGATTGCAACACTTGATGTGATTTGCGGGTTGGCGGAGACGGCGCGGCTTTACAGTTATGCGCGGCCGCGATTGAACGAATCGCTTCGGCTGATGATCCGCGATGGCCGGCATCCGGTGCTGGATCAGAATGTGGCGGAGGAAAAGTTTGTGCCGAACGACACCGACCTGGATGGCGAGAAGCTGCGGCTGGCGATTATCACCGGACCAAACATGGCCGGGAAATCGACCTACATCCGGCAGGTGGCGCTTATTGTTTTAATGGCGCAAATCGGCAGTTTCGTTCCGGCGGCGAGCGCGGAGATTGGGTTGGTTGACCGTATCTTCACGCGTGCGGGCGCGAGTGATGATCTGTCGCGGGGGCAATCGACGTTCATGGTGGAGATGAACGAGACCGCGAACATCGTGAACAACGCCACGGAACGGAGCCTTGTTATTCTGGACGAGATCGGGCGCGGCACGTCCACGTTCGATGGGTTGTCGATCGCGTGGAGCGTGGCGGAATTTTTGCACGACAAGATTAAGGCGCGGACGCTGTTTGCGACCCATTACCACGAGCTGACGAAGCTGGCGGAGCAACGAAGCGGGGTGGCGAATTACAATGTCGCGGTGCGGGAATGGAACGAGCAGATCATTTTCCTGCGCAAGATCATCCCGGGCGGTGCGGACAAAAGCTATGGGATTCAAGTGGCGCGACTGGCGGGATTGCCGGGTGAGATTTTGACGAGGGCGAAGGATATTCTGGCGCATCTGGAAAATCCGAATGGCGCTGGGAGGGAACAGCCGAAGGCGAGGCGCGGGAAAAAGAAGATTTGGCCACAAAGCGAGAAGCCGCAGATGGATTTGTTATAAGAGCACCGCTCAGTGCCGATCCTGGAGGGCACGGGCTCTGTCCCGTCCCCATCCCTTGCGCCGAACGCTTCGCTGGTTTGGGACGACACGGCGGTCGTCCCTCCATCACGAAAGGTGCTGACGAGGCACGCCTGGGAATCTACAATTCCGGCGCGAGAAGATGGCGTTAAAGATTGAAAAGGAACTGAGTGATGAGCAGCGCGCCCATTGGTTGAAAGCGGTGGCGGCGATCGAGCTTCGCAATTTCGGCTACGCCATCTCGCTGTTGCAGGGAATTTTGAAGCAGCAGCCGGAGTTTCTTACTGGACGTCAGTTGCTCCGCCGGGCCGAGATTGCGAAGCAGAAAGCGGCGAAGAAGAAGCTGTTCAATATTTCGACTGCGTCGATGGGTTTAATGAAGGCGCAGCGCGAGATGAAGCGCGATGCGCGGCGCGCGGTGGAGTTGATCGAGAAAATCCTGGAGGATGAGCCGCGGAATAAACAGGCGAACCTGGCGCTGAAAGAAGCGGCGGTGGCGGCGGGGTGGCTGGAGACTGGGGTGTTCGCGCT
>DAIRIE010000215.1:0-2566 GCA_036809705.1 Chthoniobacterales bacterium | reverse complement strand
GCTCGAGACGTTGCTCGAAGAGACGCCCCGCGACACCAGGCTGCTGCACGAGCTGGGCCGCTTGTATCACGACCTGGGGGAGACGGAGCGCGAGGTGGATATTTATACGAAAATCAGCGAGATCGATCCGGCGGATGCGGAGGCGTTGCGGCGGGGGAAAGACGCGTCAGCGCGCGGGTCGATGAAACGCGGTGGCTGGGCCCAGGCGGAGAGCTATCGCGATTTGATCAAGGACAAGGAGGCGACGGTCTCGCTCGAGCAGCAGAGCCGGATGCAGTTGAGCGATGAATCACTCGACCAGCAGATCGCCGAGACGTATGCCTTGCACGAAGCTGAGCCGCAGAACGTGGATGTGGCGCGGCGGCTCGGGGTGTTAAGCGAACAGAAGGACGACCTCGAGACGGCGATCGCGTGGTATCGCTACGCCAGCGGGTTGATGCAGGAGAGTGATCCGGGATTGATGCGGAAAATCTCCGACCTCGGGGTGCGCCGGGCCGAGCGCGACATTGCGGAGCTGGAAGAGGCGGTGGTGAATCATGCCCGTCAAACTCCGGGGCTGGAAGAGAAGCGAGTGGCATTAGCCGAAGCGAAACAACGACGGGCGCAGATGCTCATCGCCGAAGCGCGCAGCCGGGTGGACCGGAACCCGACTGATCTTCAGTTTCGCTTCGAGTTGGGTGAGGTTTTGCTGACGGCGGGACATTATCGGGAGGCGCTGCCCGAGCTACAGCGGGCACGGCAAAATCCCAACGTGCGGCTGAAAGCGATGAATGCGCTCGGCCGGGCTTATCGCGAGCTGGGAATGTATGACCTGGCAGCGCGGCAGCTGGAGGAAGCGGCGCGCGAGATTTACACGATGGACGCGACGAAGAAGGAGATCATTTACGATCTCGGGCTGGTTTATGAGAAGATGGGAGAGCGGGGAAAGGCGCTCGAATGCATGAAGCAGATTTACGAGGCGGATTACGGCTACAAAGACGTAGCCGAGCGGGTGGAAAGCTCCTACGCGACGGAGACGCGGTCGCGCTAGGAGAGCGTCCGGCAAGCGTCCGACGGTTCTTCCTTACCTGCGCCTGTCGTGATGCAACACATCACCTGCAACGAAACCGTTCCCCCGCGTCGCCCACAGGGCGACGGTTACCCTAACGAGGCGCGCGAGTTTACGGCCAGCAAGGGAGGTGGAAGCGAACTGTCAGTGCCGGGCAAATCCCGGCAGGAAGCAACTCATATTCAATTCTCATGAAATACACACTAACTATAAATTCGGCGATCGTTGTCGCTGCTCTCGCCTTGAGCGGAGTCGCGTTCGCACAAGAACCAAAGACAGACAAGGGAGGCAAGGTGACCAGCACCACTACTCAAGGTCCGCGCAAGGCGCCGCTGAGTTCCGCTGACAAAAGCTTCATCAAGGAAGCTGCCAAAGGCGGAATGATGGAAGTGGCGATGGGACGCGTGGCGGAGAAGCACGCGACATCGGCCGATGTGAAGAAGTTCGGCGCCCGGATGGTGACCGATCACGGCAAGGCCAACACTGAGCTGAAGTCGATCGCGTCCGAGGAAGCGGTGGATTTGCCGGCGGAAAAGGAAAGCGGCAAGTGGACCTCCGATAAGGAATACATGGCGATGATGGTGAAGGACCACGAGAAGGATGTGGCCGCGTTCGAGAAGGAAGCGAAAGAGAGCAGCGATCCGGAGCTGAAAAGCTTTGCCGACAAAACGGCGGGCGTAATCCGTGAGCATCTCAAGATGGCGAAGGAGATCGAGGGCAAACTCAAATAGGTCGTGATAAGTTAAGGGACGGCGCGCCCGCGGTGGCGCGCCGTTTTTGCGTACGGCGGGGACGGCGCGGCGATGGTGGGTTCGCGTTGCTGAGTGAACTGCGGCTAACGAGTCATGAGTAGGTGGCGATCAAGGCAAGGTCCGATTGTTCATGCCGTTTGTTGTCGCTATCGCCGGTGAATCGAGGATCACACTTGGCCGAAGCTGCTTTGGCCGTAACGTCGCCACGGGATGCGTTTTTTTGCCGGGCAGAATTTTGAGCCGCGTGTTTTTACCGGCGGATCGACGAAGTTCTACCTGCCGCTTTTCTACGACGCCGTCGCTCGAGAGAAACCGCAGCTCGTGGTTACGGTTGGCTTGAGCGATGGTCAGGCCCATTTCGCCTTTTGCCAGGCAGCCGCGCAGCACGACACCCGGACGCGCTGCGTCGCCATACGCCGACAGAGCAGCAATGAAGGGGCGAGTGAAGATCCGGCTTGGGCGCGCTCGCAAGAGCTGACGCGTCGATTTTTTCCCGCTGTGTCGGAGTTGCCAGTGGGAGATGCTGTCGAGGTGGCCGCGCAATTTGGGAACGGCTCGGGGGATTTGCTTCTGCTCGATGATGTCGATTCCGGGACACAGCTGGAGGCGGAGTTAGACGCATGGCGAGTGAAATTGAAACCGGCTGCGCTCGTCTTGTTTCATGGCATCAACCTGGAACGCGAAGATGCGCCGCGGAATGCGTGGGCAAAGTTGCCCATGCAAAAAATCGAGTTCGATGAAGGCATCGGGCTGGGTCTCGCGACAG
>DAIRIE010000214.1:0-4317 GCA_036809705.1 Chthoniobacterales bacterium | reverse complement strand
ACCCTCGGTCATCCCGAGCGACGCCGAGGTAATCGCTGGAGGGACGACCTCCGTGTCGTCCCAACTTGGCAAACCCTCCGCCGCCCTGAGCGAAGCCGAGGGACGCCGATGCGTCACCCGATGGCTTCCGCCGCTCCTGCTTCGCTCGCGATTGAACCGGCGGCACGGAGCTCACTTCAATTGCAGCGGCTCCGTTTTCTTCTTCCGCTTCCGCGTGTGCAAATACATGCGGCGCGCTTCGCGCAAGGTCACGCCTTCAAGAAAGTAAGCGGAGGCGGCGTGGCCGATGGCGTAGGTGCCAGCGCCGGCCACCATCCCGCAAACCACATTTCCCCAGCCTGGAAAAAACTTCAGCATGGCGCGTGCGCCTTCGCGCAACAGCATGCCCGCGCCGACATTGGCGCCGACTGCTCCCACGAATTCCGTGGCCGCGCGCATGCTCCGTTCGCGGCCGCTGACATACATCACGCCGGAAACCATTGCGAGCTGGAGCGCGGTCAAGATGGGCAAATCGGCCAGCGGGATGGGCTGCGCGCCGATGGCTGTGCAGACGGCCGTGGTCGATTTGATCAGGAGTCTGGCGACTTCGCGCTGGGCTTCGCGATTGCGGGAGATGCGCACCATTTCGACACGGCATTCGTTGGGTAACTTCGCTGCCAGAAGCGCCAGGAATTGCTCGGCCGTGGCGCGATCCGCCTGCACGCTTTCCGGCGTTCCCGAATACTCGAAGCCGCCCCAGACGCGGCCGTGCAATTGCGGCTGAATGTGGCGCGACCAATGATCGCTGGCATGTCCGTTGTGGTCGGGCCGGGCCTGAAAATGAATCGCGACGATGCCCGCCTTGCGCGGCGTCTCGTCGTTCCACTGCACACAGGCGCGGCCATTCTCCGCGCTCGCTTTCACTTTAGTGCGCCCCTCTTCGGCGTCGCTCACGATGAGCACCGCGTCGGCGGGCTGGCGGCGCAGTTCTTCGCGAATGCTTTGCTCCGCCAGGTCGTCGGCGCCGCGCGCGTCGAGCACGGCGATGGCGCCGCGGTCTTTGATCTCGAGCGTTTGCCAGCGGAAAATCTCGAACAAAATGTGGCGCGAATCTTCCGCCGTTTCGCCATTGAAAAGCACACTAACGAGCCGCGGCAGCGGCAGGCGCTCCGAACCGGCGAGGAGAAAACGCGGCGGACGTTGCTGAAGGAAAAGCTCTTTCAGCGGCGATAACTCAGCGCGGACAGGTTTTTCGATGCGGCCGGGCAAGCGCCCGAGCAGCGCCTCCAGCCGTTCCACCATGTGCAGCAGGACGGAGCGATTCACCGTGAGGAATCACGCTGCTCTTGCCCTCGAATGCAAGGAGTGCGCGCGCCTTGCTTGCACGCGTTCCCGCGCGGAACTCGCATCACAACGAAAACGATTTGTCCGGCGCGACGACGCGATTATAGGACAGCATGGATTTAAATCTGAAAGCGCTCTCGCGCGCGGCCAACGAAGCGCGTGGTCTCGCCATGGACGCTGTGCAGACGTCGCAATCGGGTCACCTCGGCCTTCCTCTCGGCTGCGCGGAAATGGGCGCGGTGCTCTACGGCTATCTGCTCCGCCAAAATCCCGATCAGCCACGCTGGATCGGTCGCGATTACTTCATCCTCTCCGCCGGTCACGGCTCCATGTTCCTCTACGCCTGGCTGCACATGAGCGGCTACGACCTTTCCCTCGACGACATCCGCGCCTTCCGGCAATTGCATTCGAAAACGCCGGGGCACCCCGAGTACTTTGAAACGCCGGGGGTTGAGTGCACAACTGGCCCGCTGGGGCAGGGCGTGGGCAATGCGGTTGGCGTGGCGATGGCGGCGAAAATGGCGGCGGCGCATTTCAACAGCGATGAGCATCGCATTTTTAATCAGCACATTTTTTGCCTGGCCGGCGACGGCGATTTGCAGGAAGGCGTGAGCGCTGAAGCGAGCGCGTTCGCCGGCCATTTCGGCCTCGATAATCTCATCCTCATTTACGATTCGAACGCGATCACCCTCGACGCCATGGCCAAGCAGACGCAGAGCGAAAACACGCGGGAACGCTACCAGGCATACGGCTTCGACGTGCAGGAAATCCAGGGCGACGACATGCAGGAGTTCCTCGACGCGTGCAATGTGGCGAAGGAGCGCGACAACGGGAAACCGCAGTTCATCATGGCGCACACGCTGGCGGGGAAAGGCATTCCCGAAGTGGCGGGCACGGCCAAGGCGCATGGCGAAGCTGGCGCGAAATACGTCGATGCCGATCGCAAGAAGCTCGGCCTGCCGGACGAGCACTATTTCGTTTCTAACGAGACGTATACCTATTTCGACGAGCACAAAAAGAAGCTGCTCGCCGATTTCGCCGACTGGGTAAAAACGTGGAACGCCTGGCGGGAAAAGAACCCCGAGAAAGCGCGCGCACTTGACGACGCCATCGACAAGAAAGTGCCGGCGGATTTGTTCTCGAAAATTCCGCCGTTCAAACCCGACGCCAAGCTTGCTACTCGCAAGGCCGGCGGCGAAGTGCTTCAGCCCATCGCCCAGGCCATGCCGAACCTCATCGGCGGCAGCGCCGATCTTTACGGCTCGACCATGAATTACATCGAGGGCGGCGGCGATTTCACCCGTGACACCCCCGGCGGTCGCAACATCCGTTTCGGCATTCGGGAGCACGGCATGTGCGCCATCATGAATGGTGTCGCTTATCACGGCGTCTTCCGCGCGTCGGGCGCGACCTTCATGGTTTTTTCCGATTACGCGCGGCCATCCATCCGCCTCGCCGCGCTCTCGCGCCTGAATAACCTCTACATTTTCACCCACGATTCCATCGGCGTGGGCGAAGATGGCCCGACCCATCAGCCGGTCGAAACGGTGAGCGCGCTGCGTTTGATCCGCCACCTCGATGTCATTCGCCCGGCCGATCCGGAGGAAACCGCCGGCGCCTTCGTGGCCGCGATGGAGCGCATCGACGGCCCGACTCTGCTCTCGCTCACGCGGCAAAGCGTGCCGATGTTGAACGAGATTGATCTCAACCTGCGGCGCGAAGGCGTGCGACGGGGCGGCTACATCGCGAAACGCGAAACCGGGAAATTGCAGCGCATCCTGCTTTCCTGCGGCAGCGAGTTGCAGCATGCGCTGGCGGCGGCGAAAACGTTGGGCCGCGGCACGCGAGTCGTCTCGATGCCTTGCATGGAGCGTTTCAACCGGGAGCCGGAAGAATACCGCGAAGAAGTCCTGCCGAGGTCGTGCCGCAAACGCGTCGCCATCGAAGCGGGGGTGCCGGAGCTTTGGTATCAATACGTTGGCCTCGAAGGCAAGGTCATCGGCCTCCATCGCTTCGGCCTGAGCGGGCCTGGTCCCGAAGTGATGAAAGAATTCGGCATCGACGCGCAGCACGTCATCGACGCCGCGCGCTCTCTCTAATGCTGGTGCCGTAAGAGTCCGCAGATCACGGAGATTCCGCGGATGAGGAGCAGCCGGAACGAGAGACGCAAAAATCTGCGTTAATCTCTCGTAATCTGCGGACTTTTCTTTTGGCGGGAATCCCACTGTGCTCGTCGCGTGCTCGAGAGATTGTTTCGGCGGGACGCCGAAACCAACACGCGAGACGCGTGCGCTACCCTGCAAAGACGCCGATACTTTGCGTCGCGAGAAGATGACGTGGTCGAGCGGGAAGCGCTCCGTCTCGATGATTTTGCGAATGTCGTTCCAGCGGCCGAGGGCAGCGAGGGCATCGACGTGCTGGAGGAAAAGCTCCCGGGTTTGCAGGGCGCGCTCGAGCGGAATAGCATCGACCAGGCGCTGGAATTCGCCATTGCGATAAAGCCACGCCGCGAGCGCGGTAAGCGATTCGTTATCGGCATTCTTCCAACGCTCGACGGTATGCTGGATAATCCCGTCGCGCTGGTCGCGATGCTGGGCGATCTGAAGGTCGGTGGCGAGGAGCTTGTGCGCGGTTTTGGCCAAGGGATGGTTTTCAATGGCACGCTCGATTTCCTCGGGCGGGACGATGGGGTGAGAGATTGGGGACGGGACAGCGCCCGTCCTTCCACTGGTTGAGGAGAAGGAGGCGAGGGCTTGCCGGGCGAGGGCGATGAACGCAATCGAGCGCGACGTCGTCGTTGCCGCCGGCGAGGGTGACGAGGCGTTCCGCCATCCTGGCCGCATCCACACCGGCTTCGCCATTGCTGACCAAGTTCATCAGGACCAGCTCAGCCTGCAATTGCTCGCGCCGGCTCGCTCGCGGAGCGGCCAGCACCTTCTCGCTCAGATCGCGAGCTTGATCCGCCGCTTGTTTGCGCATGGCCAGCTCGGCCGC
>DAIRIE010000213.1:2036-4352 GCA_036809705.1 Chthoniobacterales bacterium | reverse complement strand
AACCAACCCAACCCCACACCCGCAGCCACACTTGACATCCTACATAGGGGTTAGGTGATATCTCACGCAAAACACGACTGACTCTCATACCAGATGCTTCTCGAGACGTCCCGCCTCAGGCTTCGTGCTGATTTCCGGACAAACCAAAGCTGCGCGGTGCAACTGGTTCCTGAAGGCGTTGCTCTCGCTCGCCACCGATCGTGCGGCAGCTTTCTGGCGTCCTTCCTCTGCGCGTGGCTTCGGCTGAGCTGTGGCGCGGAAGCAGTGAGTCATTGCGCGGCTACAGAAGACGCGTCGCGCGTGTCCAATCGCAAAGTCGGCATCTGGAAAACGCGTTGCGTCATCTTGTTGAGCTTGGGCTGCGGCTTGCTTCGCGGTGGAAGCGCTCACATCACCTAACGAGACCAAGATGAGCGACGGCGACCGAGGGTGCGCGCTGATAACACGAGAAGCATCCTAGCTACTCTTCGCGTGAACACAAGACGGGTCGCCGTTCGCTCCATCGCATGGTTAGGTGTTTCGCTCTCGCGAGCGATGTGGCGCATAGGAAGTAACACGCGGTGCGATGTCCTCGAAGTGTGGAGTAAAATCTGGCTCTATCTCAAGTGCGAACTCGGCGAGGCTCGGACGCGGCCGCTGCAAGCGGATAGTGAGACCGACCGGACTGAATGGCCATGAGCGACCACAGGAATAGTAAACAAGGACAACGTGGTAACTAGCTGATCGATGACCCACTCTGGGGCATCGATCACGTCTGCGTTCGGGAAGCGCACCATGCTAAATCCGCGTTTCCGGAGAGCGCGCCCTTTGTAGCCGTCTGGTGCTACCCACCACCGCTTCGGCGAGTTGTGGTAGGAGCCATCGATTTCGATGGCGACGTTGAATGGCTGCGACTAGAAGTCCGCGACTCGGTTATGAAGAGGAACTTGATCTCGGAACTCGAAGTCCGGGAAGTGAGTGTCGAGAAGGAAGCGCATCAATCGCTCCGGGAGAGTCCGTGGACTCTTGCGGAGGTTCTCGGCGAAGATTTCCATCTTCGCAACGTCTTCTGTCGAGAGTTGGCTAGGTCCCTCGAAATGCATGCTCACGCGTCCATCTGCAACACGCACACCGGCGGATGTTCCGCCGGTGGGATGGTTTGCACGCCGATGCGGAGATTCCGCTCGCCGTAGTTCATCGGGCGCTCGGCGTGGTGAATCTGAATCCAGAACTCGATGTCGCCGTGCTGGCGTCTGACTGACTCAAGCTGGCCGATGACTTCGGATAAGTGCGGCGTTTTCATGATGGTTGTCGATGTGCGTGGCATACCGTGCGGCAGAACACCTAACGAGAATTAGGACTAAATTCGTAGTAAAAGGCGAACATTTCTTAATCTATCGCGGGTTGCTTGTGCGATTCAGGGGCGGTTTGGCGCCGTGGTGGTAGGGTCGTCGTCTAATGGGCTGCGATGCCGAGACCGGGTCGGTTGAGGACGTGAGTGTAGATCATGGTGGTGCTGACGTCTTTGTGGCCGAGGAGTTCCTGCACGGTGCGAATGTCGTAGCCGTTCTCCAGCAAATGCGTAGCGAAGCTGTGACGGAAGGTGTGGCAGCTGGCGGCTTTGTGAGTGCCGGCGGAGCGCACGGCGACTTTGACGGCGTTCTGGAGGTTTTTCTCGAAGAGGTGATGACGGCGGGTTGCGCCGCTTCGAGGATCGATGCTGAGCTTTGCGGCAGGGAAGACCCATTGGCCAGGCCCATGAACGGGCGGCGTTAACGTATTTGCGGTCGAGCGCGTGCGGGAGGTAGACGGCGCCGCCGCCGCGGGCGACGTCTTGCCGGTGCAATTCGCGGATGCGGGCGAGGTGTGCCTGAAGCGGACGTTTGAGGCGGGCGGGCAGCAGAGTAATGCGGGCACGATTACCTTTGCCCTCGAGAATAGTGATGCCGTTGTAAGCAAAGTCGATGTCTTTGACCCGCAGCCGCGCGGCTTCGAGGAGGCGGAGGCCACTTCCGTAAAGGAGATGAGCCATGAGGCGGTAGTCACCTTTGAGACGTGCGAGGACGGCGCGCGCTTCGCTCCTGGTAAAGACGACCGGCAGCCGCGGGCCGGCGCACGCGCTCGACGCCGGTAATGAAGGTCAGTTTGCGCTCGAGAACTTGCCCGTAGAGAAAGAGCAGGGCGCTGAAGGCCTGGTTCTGAGTGGAGGCAGCGACGTTGCGCTCAAGGGCGAGGTGGCTGAGGAAGGCTGCAATCTCTTCTTCGCCCATCTGCTAAGGATGGCGCTTGTTATGGAACAGAATAAAGCGACGGACCCAGTCGACGTAAGCTTGTTCG
>DAIRIE010000213.1:0-1936 GCA_036809705.1 Chthoniobacterales bacterium | reverse complement strand
GGAGGCGGTGATTCTGGTGCTGTTTCGGCGACGTGAAGCGCCGGGTAAGAGGCGACGGCAGGCGGATAGGCTGCCGCCAGTGGTCGAGAAGCGCGAAAGGCGAAGGGTGCGCGCACGGCGAGGATGGCGCCGATGGTAAGACGTTTAGGGCGGGAGGGGAAAACTATTTGGCGCGCGTGAGCAGAAGTCGCGCATGTCGTGGAATGGGTTTGGTGTTTTAATTCGCGAGATTCTTCACTCCGCTAGAGCGAGAAACAGCTGCGCTATCTGCGGTTGTAGACGGCCGCTACAGGCACGCATAGCATGCCGCTCGAGTCACCCCTGGAGCAGGAGGAGTTAACCGCGGGCAGGCGTGTGCGAACATCCCGCTGGCGAATCTCTGCGGAGGAAGCGGAATCCCGTTGCGCTTCTGGAAAGCTTTCATTACGGGACTACTGACTTCCCGCCTTTTCTGAGCTAAGGCGGGTTGTTCGCTCGGAATGACGAAGAAAGCTTATGCGCGGGCCGGAGTCGACGTGGATCTCGGCAACCGGCTGAAACGCGGGATTCACTCGCTCGTGCGCGGCACGCACGGGCCGCAGGTGCTCGGGAAACTGGGTGGGTTCGGCGGACTTTTCGCGGCGGATTTTGCCGGCATGCGCGAGCCGGTGCTAGTGGCGAGCATGGACGGAGTGGGGACGAAATTGAAAATCGCGTTCGCCGCCGACAAACACGACACCGTCGGCGCTGATCTGGTCAATCATTGCGTGAACGACATCGCCGTCATCGGCGCGCGGCCGCTTTTTTTTCTCGATTACATCGGCGCGGAGAAGCTGGAGCCGCGTGTTTTCTCGCAATTGCTGCGGGGATTTGCGCGAGCATGTCGGGGGGCGAGATGCGCGCTGATCGGGGGTGAGACGGCGCAAATGCCGGGGATGTATCGCCCCGGTGAATACGACGTTGCGGGTTGTATCGTCGGCGTGGTGGACCGGCGCGACATCATCGACGGCAGCGGCATCAAACCGGGTGACGCGATCCTCGGCCTGGCGTCGAACGGGCTGCACACCAATGGCTATTCGCTTGCACGCGAGATTCTCTTCGAGCGATCGCGGCTGAGATTGGGCTCGCGCATTCCGGGCCTGCGCGGCACTCTCGGGGCCGAGCTGCTGCGCGTGCACACAAATTATCAACCCCTGCTGGCGAAAGCGCCCGCGGGAATGATCCACGGGCTCGCGCACATCACCGGCGGTGGTTTGGTGGATAATGTTCCGCGCGTTCTGCCGGATAATTGCGACGCGGTAATCGACACGAACAGTTGGCGAGTGCCGCGGATTTTCGAGTTTCTGCGAGACAAAGGAGGCATCGATTCCACGGAGATGTATCAGGTTTTCAATATGGGAATCGGGATGGTGGCGATGGTGAGCGCGGGGGACGTGGCGAAGGCGCGAGCGCTTTTGCGCGCCCGGATGATCGGACACGTCGAAGCGGGAACTGGAAAGACTCGACTTCTCTGGGCGCCATTCTGAGCACCGCGACCGGCTTGGCGCGACGTTCGCGATATTTGTGACCCTCGCCGTCTCCGCGGGTCGGGATGAACAGCGTTGTAGCGCCGCATGTTTTACAAGGCTCCAGTAGTTCGCTTCGAAAATGGAACTACCACCGTTGTCCACTTTTGCTCACACAATTGACACAAAGTCGCTGTTCTCTTTCGCTACTTTGTGTCCGTTGTGTGATGCTCATCCGCTCCGCTTCAGCGAGGGACTCGCCGTCGCTCGGATGAGGGCGTGGGGTGTGCATTATTTCACCTCTAATGCTGAGCGAAAAGCGAAGGACTTTTGCAAATCACGTAATCCCGTTGCGAGGTCCCTCGCCGTTTGCGGATCGGCGTTATAGCTGCCGCAGGTTTTAGTAAGGGCTTCGAGTAGTTCGCTTCGAAAATGGAACTACCACCGTTGTC
>DAIRIE010000212.1:0-4398 GCA_036809705.1 Chthoniobacterales bacterium | reverse complement strand
CGGGCCGCGCACGTCGCAGAATTGTTCGTGCAACTGCGCGATGCGTCGATCGCTGACGATCGACACCGGAATATCGCTGAGCGACGCAATCTCAGACGCTGCACACCGGCGTTGCCACACGAGGTCAAGCGCGTTTGCGGCAAAGCATTGAAGGGAACGCAGGTTGAGCGAAATCGTGCGTTGCGCATTTCGCACATGGATGTGCGGTCGATCCATCTAAATTGTTTCACGCCGGCGGCCGCGACTCGGCCTGAAAGTTCCGCGTAATGAGTCGCGCGCCTTTGTTAAAAGAGAAATAGGCCCACGCCCACTGAAAAAAGACCGCGATGCGATTGCGAAAACCGACCAGGAACATGATGTGGACGAAGGCCCAGACCATCCACGCCGGTAGTCCGCTCAAGTGCACCGCGTGCAAATCAGCCACGGCTTTATTGCGGCCGATCGTCGCCATGCTGCCCTTGTCGAAATACCAAAAGCGCTGCGGCTTTCTTCCTTCCATCATCGCCAGAATGTTCGACGCAGCGTGGCGGCCCTGCTGCATGGCCACCGGTGAAACGCCCGGCAGCAACTGACCTGTGCGTTCATCGGTGAAAGCGGCGAGGTCGCCGATGACCTGCACTTCGGGATGGCCAGGAATCGTTAGATCATTCTGCACAATCACGCGACCGGCGCGATCAGTCGGGACGCCGAGCGATTTGCCCACGTAAGAAGCGTTGTTGCCCGCCGCCCAAATCTTCACCCGGCACGGAATGAACTCGTCACCGACGCGCAGTCCTTCTTCGGTCAGATCGGTCGCGTGCACGCCCGCACGAATCTCGACGCCGAGGTCCTGCAACTGTTTCGTTGCGCTTCGCCGCAAATCTTCCGGGAACGCCGCCAGCACCAACGGCTCCCCTTCGATGAGAATAACGCGCGCGCTCGAAGGATCGATGTGACGGAAATCCCGCGCCAGGGTGTAGCGCGCAATCTCGGCAATGGCGCCCGCCATTTCCACACCGGTCGGTCCGCCACCGACGATAACGAAGGTCATCGCAGCTGCGCGCGCAGCCGGATCGAACGTTTTCTCCGCATACTCAAACGCGAGCAGAATGCGGCGGCGGATTTCCACCGCGTCTTCCAGGCTCTTTAATCCCGGCGCGAGCCGTTCCCACTCTGGGTGGCCGAAGTAGGAATGCCGCGCGCCGGTCGCAAGGATGAGATAATCGTAACGCAGGTGGAGTTCGCCGGCGTTGACAGTTCGGTTGGCGACATCAATCGATTCCACTTCAGCGAGGACGACCTCGGCGTTACGACAATCGTGGAGCACGGCGCGAATAGGCGCGGCGATGTCAGCGGGCGAGAGCGCCGCCGTCGCGACCTGATACAGCAGCGGCTGAAAGAGATGATAGTTCGTGCGGTCGATCACGGTAAGGCGCACCGGTTCACAAACGAGCTTCTTGGCCGCTTCCAGACCGCCGAAGCCTCCTCCGACAATGACGACGTGGGGGATGGATTGCTGCTGCTGCTCGGAGGCCATCGCGCGTGAATGTTACCCGATTGCAGCCGCGCGCAGCAATTTTGTTGTCGCCCGGCCTTAGCGTCGCCCGCAGGGCGACGGCTACAGGCCCGGGACGCTCGCGGTTGCGAGGTCGTTTCCTCTCGCTACATTGCGCGCTCATGCCCAAGCCGATCGCCCGAAGTAAGACACGCAAATCCGTCGCGAAACGATTCAAAGTCACGGCGACGGGCAAGGTGCTTCGTCAACATGCATCGCGCCGGCATTTGCTCTCAGCGAAAAACGCGAAGAAGAAACGGCAACTGGCAAAAGCCGGTCGCGTCCACGACACGGACCTGAAGCGGATCAAAGCCAATTTGCCTTTCGGCTAACCCGGAAGACAGCCGTCCTCGGCTGTCACGGCAGACGGGCGTCCCGGCCTGTCGAGTAATGCAGGTGGTAGAGTAGAGCCACCAGGACGGCCCCCGCCAGGACAACTCGCGAACGACCGCCTTCCTACCGGCTCGGAGGCGATGTCACTTCTTCAGTAGCGCTGTGTGTCGTTGTCGTCGTCGTCGCAGCCGTCGCCGGTCGCTCAATTTCAGGCGATGGTGATGGGCTGTAGAGATCGCGCCGGTTCGCCATCGTCGTGCAGGAAATTTCTACGATGAGTAACAACAGCGCTGCGGCAATTTTCATCCCCTTGATGCAAACAGAACCAGCGCCTCATTGTCAATGGTGGAGCCGCGACGGCTTCGCGCCGCCGCCATCGACTGCGGCCCAGCGCGGATTTGCGCTGCGCCAGATCGCTTCGATATTCGCGTTCCGTCAGGGGCTATGGAATGAGGGCTTACGAATCCCGCCAGGGCAGGAATGCAGCAACGGTAGTCTGATCCTCTTTGCCGTAGTTCTCTGGCGGATTTTTTGTTGAGCGGTTGAGAAGTTGAGGAGTTGAAAGCAAGTATACTCTACCTCTCAAACGATGAAGTTGCTCAACGTCAAAACAGCTCGGTTCGCCGAAGTGGTTGAGAAATGCGGCCAGCCGCAGACCTACACGATGTGGCAGATGCGCGCGGATGATCCGCAGTTGAAAAAACTGCTGGCGCAAAATCGCATCATGACGATCCGGCGCGGAGCCGGGGCGGATTTCGGCGAAGTCGGTTTTCACGAGGCGAAGAGCACGATTTATCTTCAGTTCCCGAAATCGCTCAAGCGCTTTATTGATCAGCGCATCGTCGGAATTAAATGGGACCTGGTGAAGCCGTGAACGCGGCCGAGCTAACGAGGGATGAGCTCGCGCGCTACTCGCGCCAAATCAACCTTCGCGAAGTGGGTGAGGAAGGTCAGGGCAGAATCAAAGCCGCGCGAGTTTTGTGCATTGGCGCGGGAGGGCTCGGCTCGCCCGTCGCGCTTTACCTGGCGGCGGCAGGCGTCGGCACAATCGGGATCATCGATGACGATGTCGTCGATGCTTCGAATCTGCATCGTCAGCTTCTGCACGGCAGCGGGGACGTCGGCCGGCGCAAAATCGAGTCGGCGTGCGACCGATTGAGCGACGTCAATCCGAACGTCACCATCGAGACGCACCCGATGCGGTTGCGCGCACAGAACGCGACCGAGTTGATCAGCGCCTATGACATCGTGATCGACGGCTCGGATAATCTGCCGACGCGTTATCTCTCGAGCGATGTCTGCGTCTGGGAACGGAAGCCGAACGTTTACGGCTCGGTGCATCAATTTGAAGGGCAAGCATCGATCTTCGCGCCACATCTCGGCGGGCCCTGCTACCGCTGCTTGTTTCCCGAGCCGCCGCCGCCCGATGCGATTCCCAATTGCGCGGAAGCGGGCGTGCTCGGCGTGGTGCCTGGAATCGTCGGCATGATCCAGGCGCTGGAAGCGATGAAGCTGATCCTCGGCGCTGGCGAAAATCTGCTCGGACGCTTGCTGCACGTGGATGCGTTCACGCTGCGCTTCCGCGAGTTCAAAATCCGGCGCGATCCGAACTGTCCAGTTTGCGGCGAGTCGCCGAGCATCACCGAGCCGATCGATTACGAACAGTTTTGCGGCAGGCGCGAAGAAATCGACGGGGGAGTTTCCGCATCTCAGTTGCACGAAATGATTTTGGGGGGCGAAGAGGTCACGCTGATCGACGTGCGCGAACCTTTCGAGGTCCAGATCGCCAGGCTTGACCCCGCGACACTCATTCCGCTGGGCGAAATTCCCGAACGCATGAATGAGATTCCGCGTACTGGGAAAACGGTCTTGTTCTGCAAGAGCGGCGTGCGCAGCGCGAATGCGATCACCTTTTTGCGGAGCAAAGGGTACGATAATCTGGTCAATCTCGATGGCGGCATCGAGGCTTGGCGCGAGCAGGTTGATCCGAGCTTGCGCAAATACTGACGCGATTTGCGGCGGCCCGCGCAACGGTTATCAAGAGCCATGCGCCTGACGCTCTCGTGCGTTCCTCTTCTGCTCTGCCTCTGCGGTTGCGATCGCATGATTACTCCGCGCCACACGCAGCAGCTCAAGGATGCGGACGCGAAAGCCGCGGCTGGTGATCACGTACGCGCGATCAGTTTATATGAATCCGCACTGGAGGATCGCCCGAGTGATGCCGAAGTGCACTACAAGCTGGCCTTGCTTTACGACGACAAGATGAACGATCCGCTGGACGCGCTTCATCATTTCCGCCGCTATCTCGCCATCACTCCCGCAGGGTCGCACGCGACTGACGTGAAGGAGTTCGTGAAAAGGGACGAAATCGCGCTGCTCACCAGCTTATCTGGCGACGCGGTGATCTCGCGCGCCGAGGCGACGAGATTGCGCAATGAAAACCTGACGCTGCGCAAGGACCTGGATGAGGCGCGGGGTCGCACGCACGCCGTCATGAATGCAGCGCCGGGTGGTTCCGGTAAGACGAAAGC
>DAIRIE010000211.1:1721-4399 GCA_036809705.1 Chthoniobacterales bacterium | reverse complement strand
GGGCGTCAGCGCGACGGAGTCGTACCGGCGCGCGACGCGCCAGGGAGTCCGTCCCGACGGCGATCGAGAGGCGTCCGGGATCGCGCTCGCCGCTCCCGACCGGGTGACGCTCGAAATCGCGCGGACTTCCACGGGTCCCGTGCCCGTCCTCGTCGCCGCGGAGCGCGCCGACTTCGAGACGCTGGTGCGCGCCGGCTACGCGCCCGAGCTCGCCTATTTTGAATGCCTGCACGAACTGAAATTCATCGTCGATCTTATCCACGACGCGGGCATCGCCGGTATGCGCGATCTGATTTCTGATACGGCAAAATGGGGCGATCTCACCGTCGGCCCCGCCATTATCGACGAGCACGTCGCCCGCAAAATGTCAGACGCGTTAGCTCACATTCGCAGCGGAGAATTCGCGCGGCAGTTCATCGCCGAAATGCAAGGCGGAGCAAAACGCTACCGCGCGCTCCTCACGGCCGGGCGCCGACATCCCATTGAGAAAACCGGTCGGAAATTGCGGGCGCTGATGCGGTGGCGAAAGAAATGACCGCGCCGCGAACGCGTGATTGCGCGTGGCGGCGGCTAGTTAGTTCAGTTGCCCAACCGATTCGCGATGACTGTCATCGGGATCGCGGTGGTGGGGATAGGGGTGGCGATGCGTTCGACCGGTTGAGGAATCGCTGAGCCAGAAGTGATGACGTAGATTTGCTTCTTCCGGACCGCATGCGCGGTCGTCTCCGGCGGCGCTTTGGTCAGGGCGACGACGTTCTTACCCGCATCGCCCGCCACAGCCGATGCGCAAAAGGCCGCGGAAAAGAGTGCCACGGCGGCGCATCGTGCGATCCACCCAATCAGGCGCGAGAGCCTGGGCGGTATGTTCATGAACGGATTATGCGGCCGGAGCGAGCTGCGCGCAATACGATTCGCGGACACGGGACATTCAGTGATGGCTGTGAATCGTCAGCTCCATTCACTAGTCACCAATCACGGTGCCCTCACTCACTGCCATAAGAAATGCTCGAGCCGCAACTGGCTCAGCCGCGTCTTTGCTTCTTCGCTGCGCGGGCCGTTTGCCGCCACCAGCTTCTCGTAGATGACAGCGGCCGAGTCCCATTTTTCCTCCTCCTCGAGCAGCCGCGCCGCATTGAAACCGGCCTTGTAGTACCAGAAAAACTCCGGCGGCTTCTCTGGCGAAGGATTGAATTCCAGAACGCGATAAAACGTCATCAGCGCTCCGGCGCGATCGTTTTTCTTTTCCAGGCAAAGCCCCTTCTTGAATAGTGCCTGATTCTGCCACTGCGGCTCGTTAGCGCTCTCCGTCACCAGTTGATCGTAAAGCGCGATGGCGCGATCGAGGCTGCTCGCATCCGCCTGCGCCTGCTCAAACGAAACGTCGGCCTTCCCGCACAACGCTTCGCGCTTCTCCGCCGCGCCCGTATCCCCCTTCAGCACTTCGTCATACAACACCTGCGCATCCTCAGGTTTCCCCAGTCGCCGCTCAATCGCCGCCTGCTCGTTTCGCGCCGCCCAACGCAGTTCGCCATTCAGTTTCACCACCTGCGTGAGCAACTCCAGAGCCCGCTCGAGGGAATGACTTTCCATCCCAGCCGCGGCTGATTGCGCGGCGAAGAACAACGCTTTTTCCGTAAACGGCGAGGCCGCGTTCTCCTTCGCCAGCGTCTCGAACTGCGTTTGCGCGCTGGCGAAATCCTGCCGCCGAAAATGTGTCTCCGCCAGCTTCATCCGCACTTCGGGCGTCAGCACAGACTCGGGAAAATCGCGTAGAAAATCATTCGCTCGCGCGATCACTTCCTCGCTTTCTGCCCCACGCGCATCCGCGATCCAGATGGCGAGATAAGCCGCGCGTTCCAGGACCGGCGGCGCGGGTTGGCGCGCGCGCGCCGCTGCCAGGTTTTTCTCAGCTTCGTCCAGACGCGGCGGCGCCGAGTGAAAGGCGAGTTCGGCCAGCGCCAGCTCCGCTTCCGCGGTGCGCGTATTCCCCGGGAATCGGCGCAGAAAATCTCGCAACAATATGGTTGCCTTTTTGTCACCGCGCTCCGCCGCAGCCAGCGCTTGCTCCAGGGCCAGATCGGCTTCCGCGTCACTGTCCTTGCGCGCGTGCAGCTCGCGCATCCCGGCCTGCGCCTTCCCGTCGTCTCTCGCCTCCAGCCAGGCCAGCGAAGTATTCAACACCGCCGCACTGCGCAGCCGCGGCGTTTTCACCCGCCCAAACTGCGCTGTTGCTTCCGCAAACTTTCCCGCGCCGAACAAGGCGCGTCCGCATTCGAGTGCTATCTGGTCGCGCACATCCGCCACCGGCTCTGTTTTCTCCGCTGCCGCGAGAATCTCCAGCGCATGCGTGAACCTGCCCACGCCGGTCTCGATCCGTGCATATTGCAAGAGCGCCGGCACCACCGCGGGCGACAACCCGGGACTCGTTAGCAGCGCCTCATATTGCCGCAGCGCCTCCTCATGCCGGCCCGCTCGCCAGTCGGTTTGCGCGAGATACCACCGCGCAAATCCACGACGCGGCTGGGCCGAATCACGCGCCCATTTCTCCAGTTCGTTCCGCGGCGGCTTGCGCTCCGCCCGGTAAACCTGATCGAGCTTCGTGAAAACGCGCCCGAGCGCGGCGTCGTTCGGATGCCGGTCGATGAAATCCTCCAGGTAATCGTCACCCGACTCCGGCG
>DAIRIE010000211.1:0-1711 GCA_036809705.1 Chthoniobacterales bacterium | reverse complement strand
GAGTTGCAGATGCGCATCCGCCATCGCGAATAAAGCTGCCACCACCGTCTCGTGCGAAGCGCCTTCCGGTTTTTTCGCCAGCGGATCGAGCAACCCGATGGCTTTTTCGGGCCGGCCATTCAGCAATTCCAACCGCGCGCGCAGAAAGCGCTTCTGGCGTTTCTCCGCGGTGCCCTTTGGCTGCGTCGCATCCAGAACCCGGCGAGCGGAAACAGCGTCGCTTTTGCCAATGAGAAGCTCCGCCTCCCGCAGCCGCGCCGCGATGCCGAATCGCGCGTCGTTAGCCAGCGCGCCAAAATGCCGAATCGCTTCATCGTTGCGTCCCAGCGCAGTCAGCATTTCGGCCACGCCGAACGCCGCTTCGGCGTGTTCCGCGGCGTGCGGATCGTTCGCCACTCTCTGAAATAACGGCAGCGCTTCGTCGTAGCGAGACAACTGCGCCAACGCCTGCGCGCGAACAAATTTTGCCGAATCGCGCAAAGGCGATTCGTCGATGACGCGCAACGCTTCGGTTGCACGTTGTGACGCGAGCAGCGCTTCCGCCAGTTTTTCCCGCGCTACGACGGCATCAGCTCCACTCACTTTCGGCAGCAACATCTGCAAACGCGCCGCCGCCACTTCCGGCACTCCTTCATCCATCGGCTGCACCGCGTCGGCGATGGCGCCTTTCCCGTCCGCCAGCAGCGACGACGCAATCGTCACGAGGGCGAGAATCGCCCACAGAAATACTCTTGGCCTCATCGCAGCAACGGCCGCAGAAATTCCGCCGTGTAACTTCCGCGCAGCTCCACGATCTTTTCCGGAGCGCCCGCGCCGATGATCGCGCCGCCGCGCTCGCCTCCGTCCGGCCCGAGATCGATGATCCAGTCGGCGCATTTGATCATCTCCAGGTTGTGCTCGATCACGACCAGCGTATTCCCGGCGTCGCGCAACTTCATCAGCACGCGGAGCAGGTTTTCGATGTCGGCGAAATGCAGACCGGTGGTCGGTTCATCGAGAATGTAAAACGTGCGCCCGGTCGCTTTCTTGGCCAGCTCCGTCGCGAGCTTCACTCGTTGCGCTTCGCCGCCGCTCAAGGTGGTGCCGGCCTGCCCGAGCTGAAGATAACCAAGCCCCACGTCGAGCAGCGCGTTCAGTTTGTCCGAGACACTGGGCACGTTGCGGAAAAATCGCGCCGCTTCGTCCACCGTCATATCGAGCACGTCCGCGATGTTTTTGCCCTTGTAAGTGATCTCCAGCGTTTCGCGATTGTAACGCCGGCCGTGGCACACTTCGCATTCGACATAGACGTCCGGCAGGAAATGCATCTCCACTTTGATGAGCCCGCCGCCTTCGCAATTTTCGCAGCGCCCGCCTTTGACGTTGAACGAAAAACGCCCAGCATCGTAGCCGCGCACGCGCGCTGCGGGCAGTTGCGCGAAGAGCTCGCGGATGGGCGTGAAAGCGCCGGTGTAAGTGATCGGATTCGACCGCGGCGTGCGGCCGATCGCGCTCTGATCGATAACGATCGCCTTATCGATTTGCTCGACCCCGCGCAATGTTTTGAAGCCGCCCGGCTTGTCTTTGGAGTTGTAAAAATGGCGGAACAATGCGCGTCGCAGAATGCCATCGACCAGCGTCGATTTTCCGCTGCCCGACACGCCCGTCACGCACGTAAAGCAACCCAGTGGAAACGACGCAGTGATGTTCTTTAAATTATTCTCGTTAGCTC
>DAIRIE010000210.1:0-4419 GCA_036809705.1 Chthoniobacterales bacterium | reverse complement strand
CCCCCGCGATGCACACGAGCAGGCTCACCTCTCCCACTCGGATCCGCGGCGCGGTCGCGCAGACAGCAAAAACCGCGAGCGGCACCGCGGCGATAACATACGAGCCGCCTTCCGTGCGTGGATTGAATAGCATCAAATAACAGGCTGCCCAGGCCAGAGTCATGAAGACTGCGCCCGCGCGGTCGCGATGCTGCGTCGAGCGCCAGGCGCAAAGCACGGTTAGCGCCATGGCGATGATGCGGATGATCCATTGGCTGCTCTCGCGCACTTCCAGCCCGAAGGAGCTCAGCAGGCCGAAGAGATCGTTGAAGTGCTCGTGAACGGCGGTGGGATTGCCGGAGAGCTGGAGCTTAGTCCAGCAAAGGCGGTACTGCTCGAAGACGAAGTGAGGCGATTGGAAAAGGAACGGCACAAGCAGCGCCGCTACGAGGGCGATTAGCGCGCGCAGCCGCATCGGGCGAAACATAATAGCGGCGAGCACGAGGAAGACGGCCATCTGCGGCTTCAGCGCGAAGCCGAGGCCGAGCCAGATGGCTGCGCGATTCCACCTCTTCTCGATCATGTCCGCGGCCGCTGCGGCCATGGCAGCGGCCAGGGCAATGTTCATTTGGCCAGCCACGGCGCTGCCGATCGCGGTCGGGATGACAAGGAATGTCATTGGGAGAAATGCCGCGCGGCCCGTCGCCCGCTCCACGGCGCTGGCCAGCCGCCACGTCGCCCATGCAAGAAAGCCGATTGAGAGCGCGCGAAAAACAAGCTCATGCGCGGAAGCGGGCAGCCCTAGGAACGGGACCGTGAGCGCGGCAGCCGAGGGCAGATAAAGGAACCCGTGAATGGAATCGAGTTCGTAGATTGGCCGGCTGGCGAGCCACGCGGTCGATGCAGCGCGATAAGATGGAACGACGGTCCGTTTAAAACCCTGGTGATGCGAGACAGCGCAGATCGCTACCGCGAAAATGAGCCATCCCATCCAAGCCAGGAGCGATTGGCGGGCTGCGGCTTTCTTACTGGCGGTCATAAATGAAGCGCGAGGTTCAAACACTGGCTAACAACCTGTCGCCACAGCCGCGAGGTCATTTGCCGATTTGTCATTCCGAGCGAAGTCGAGGAATCTCTAGTTATCGCAACGCAACATTAGAGATGTCTCGACTTCGCTCGACATGACAGGGAATCGCATCAAGAACTTCATCGACGGCGAAGTGGTCGAGCCGATTACGAGTCAGTATCTGGATAACATCGAGCCGGCCACTGGCAAACCATACTCGCAGGTTCCAGATAGCGACGGGCGCGATGTTGAAGCCGCAGTCGCGGCGGCGGAGAAGGCGTTCACCGATTGGTCGCGCACATCAGCCGAAAAACGATCCCGTATTCTGCTGCGAATCGCGGAGTTGATCGAGCGCGATCTCGAGAAGCTGGCTCGGGCGGAATCAATCGACACCGGCAAACCGATTTCACTCGCGCGCACACTCGACATACCACGGGCGGCGGCCAACTTCCGCTTTTTCGCCACCGCGATTTTGCACACTGAGAACGAGGCGCACGTCACCGACAACCTCGCTTTCAATTACACGCTGCGGCAGCCGCGCGGAATCACCGGCCTGATCTCGCCGTGGAATCTGCCACTCTACTTGTTGACGTGGAAAATCGCCCCAGCCCTCGCCTGCGGAAACACCGCCGTGGCCAAACCGAGCGAGCTCACGCCGATGACAGCATTCATGCTGTGCAACATCGCGCGCGAGGCTGGTCTGCCTCCGGGAGTTCTTAATGTCGTACACGGCACCGGGCCGGGCGTTGGCTCCGCCATCACCGCGCATCCGAAAATCACCACCATCTCATTCACGGGCGGCACGCTAACAGGGCGCAAAGTGGCCGAAGCGGGCGCGCCGCTCTTCAAAAAAATCTCGCTCGAGCTCGGCGGCAAAAACCCAAACATCATCTTCGCTGATGCCGATCTCGACGCGGCAATCGCCGGCAGCGTTCGCTCCTCCTTTGCCAACCAGGGACAGGTCTGCCTCTGCGGCTCGCGCGTCTTTGTCGAACAGCCGATCTACAAAGAGTTCGTCGCTCGCTTTATCGATAAAACATCGAAGCTCAGGTTCGGCGATCCTCTCGATGAAGAAACTGAACAGGGCGCCATCGTTAACAAGACGCAGCTGGAGAAGGTGAAGTTCTACGTCGAACTCGCGCAAAAGGAAGGCGGCAGCATAGCCCTCGGTGGACGCGCTCCGGACCCGCCGAACGAGCGGTGCCGCGATGGCTATTTTTTTCAGCCTACCGTTGTCACTGGTCTGCCAATCTCATGTCGCACTAATCGCGAGGAAATCTTCGGGCCAGTCGTTTCGATTACATCTTTCGAGAGAGAAACAGACGTCGTTAGCTATGCGAACGATTGCGAGTACGGCCTCGCCTCGAGCATCTGGACGCAAAATCTCAGCCGCGCTCATCGGCTCGCTGAGCAAATCCACACCGGCACCGTCTGGATCAACTGCTGGCTCTTGCGCGACCTGCGCGTTCCCTTCGGCGGAATGAAGCAAAGCGGCGTTGGCCGCGAAGGCGGGGAGGAAGCGCTCCGATTCTTCACCGAAGCGAAAAACGTCTGCATCGCCAAGTAGCGATCGCTGATGTCAGCAGTCCTGCACTGACGTGAAACGGCGCGTCTGGATTTGTTTTATTGCCGCCGCCGCCGCTTTGTCGCTCGCGTTCTTCCTGCTTGGCCGCTTCATGGCTTCGCGAACAGCTTCGGCGGAAGCGCCCGGTTCGTCTGTGCCATGGAAATCGATTGCCATGATGCCCTTCGAGAGTTTGAGCGACGACAAGGCGGACGTCTACTTGGCCGAAGGGATTCACGAGGAAATTGTGTCGCGACTGGCGAAGATGGCAGACCTGAAAGTCATCTCGCGAACCTCTACCCAACGATACCAGAGTAACCCCGCGGATTTGCCCTCGATCGCGAAGCAGCTTGGCGTTGCCCACATTCTCAAAGGTAGCGTCCAGAAAACGGCTGATCAGGTGCGGGTCAAAGTGCAGTTGATCAACACGCAAAGGGGTTCCCAAGTGTGGCTTGAGAGCTACGAACGCAAACTCGCGAAGGTCTTTGAAGTAGAGAGCGAGATTGCAAAAGCCATCGCTATTCAGTTGCAAGTAAAGCTGAGCGCTAACGAGGAACAGGCGCTGCGATTTGAACCAACGCAGAACCCGGAGGCTTACCAAGCGTATCTACGCGCCCTGGCGTACGATGGACGCAGCGGAGACTTGATCCTCAATCGGCAGAAAGCTGTTAGCTTCTACAAGCGCGCAATCCAGCTCGATTCCAATTTCGCAGCCGCGTGGGCGAAGCTTTCCCGGGTCAACTCGTTCCTCTACTTCGACGGTCTCACCATTGTGCGAGACGCGGCTGAGCGCGCGCTCCATGCCGCGGAAAGACTCGAACCGCGCTCGCCCGAAACGCTTCTGGCTAAGGGTTACTATCAGTGTTGGATACTAGGCGACGACGAAAACGCCAGGGCGACTTTCACTCAGGTCAGGAGCGCCTCGCCGGGTAGCAGTGAAGCGCCGGCAGCCCTCGTCGCCATAGCTCGTCGGCTAGGCGACTGGGACAAGAGTTTAGCTTACTCGGAGCAGGCGGTCGCCCTTGATCCGCGCAATACCGACTTGCTTTCAGACTGGGCGCTGACCTACTCAATGCTCCGGAAATTCTCAATGGCGCGCAAGCTATACGACCGCGCACTCGACATCGAACCCGACAATCCAGAGTTGATGGCGGAGAAGGCTTCGACGTATCAGGCGGAAGGCGACTTGAAACGAGCTGGAGAGTTGCTCGCGTCAGTCGATGCGCGCACCGCTTCTGTCGTCTGCTCCCTGGCAAAAAGTTACCAATTGCTGCTGGACCGACGTTATGCGGAAGCGGCGGAATTTCTCCGAGTGCGGCTGAGCGCTTTTGCCGATATTTCTGAGGAAGAAAAGGAGGGCGATCGTGTATCGCTCGCTTTGATTCAGCGGCTTGCCGGTGACAGCGAAGAAGCGAAGGCAACTGCCCACGCAGCGCAGGGGGCGCTGGAAGATTTGAGCAGTAAAGAACCGGCGAATCCGACCTGGTTGTTCTGGCTTTCGCGCGCATACGCCGCGGTGGGCGACAAACGCGGTGCGCTGAAGGCGGCGGAGCGCGGAGCTGCGCTGGTTGCAAATCCTAAAGATGCAGTGTCGGGTCCCATTTACGACGAGAATCTGGCCATGATCCAGGCTGCGGTGGGAGAAAAGAATCGCGCGATTGAAAGGCTGCGGCATCTTTTGCGCGTCGCGTACGGGGGTGTTGGTCCACCAGTGACGCCAGCGCTTTTGCGGCTCGATCCAGCGTGGGAATCTTTGCGCGGTGATCCCGCGTTCCAAAAACTCTGCCAGGATAATGCGCAGTGATGGCAA
>DAIRIE010000209.1:2140-4515 GCA_036809705.1 Chthoniobacterales bacterium | reverse complement strand
GACGACCCGCGCTTCATCGCCTTCGCGCAAAAGGTCGGGGTCATGCCGAAAGCCGCAGCAACGCGATGAGCTTCGGGCTGCCTTCCAAATCCAGCAATCCGATGCCAAAGCAGCTCCGGTTCCGTTAAGATCGTGAGATAACCAGGGGGGCAGACGCGTAGCCCCCGCGCTAAACACGCTTTATGTATCTCGAGTCGGACATTGTTAGTCCCAATGCCCCGTCTCAGAGCATCAACTCCTTCCTAAAGCGATTTCTCTGCTATGCTATTTGTATTGCAGCCGCATTACCGTGTTTCGCTGCAGCCGACACCCTCCTTGACCTCGCAAGGCAGAAATTCACGACGCCGACTTCACTGCCGCTGAGGAAAAATTCATCATTGCCGCGGAGCAAAGTACCGTCACATCAACATTTCTTTCGGCAAACGATGGCGGAATGGGCGGCCGCTACGGTTCGGCAGATTTCGCAGTAGAGTAGTAGCCATGCCCGCGAGCCGCGGCCGCGAGAGTGTATCTCGCGTCGCGGCTCGCTTCTTTTGCCAGTGATTCCCAAGTCGTCGGAGTGACACTTTGCCCGGTTCGTCATGGAGCGTTGCCTCCGGGTCGCGGGTAATACCTTAAGCTCGAGACTGCATTTGCCGCTCTTCACGCAACAGCGAACCCAATTGGTTTGAATCGCCCGTTGTTCGTTAGTTCAGCTGAGCATGCCGTTAACCCGACGACCAGGTCCATTTCCGCGCGCAATGTGATCGTGTCGCCCGCGCGCGAAAAAGGCGGCCGGATATCGAGCGTGCCATCGGAATTGACCACGACGTTCATGAAGATGTTGAAGCTGACCGGAATCGCGTCGGCCTCGATGCCGAATTCACGCAGATGCTGCGCGAAGTTCTCGAAGCAGCTCGGATGATGATCATGCCGGCCGTAGATAATCCGGAATGTCTCCGGACTGCACGGCGTGAGGAGAAAATCATGCCGGCGCACATCGTCGTGCACGATGCTAAACATCGGGCGACTGCGATTCGAGTAAAGCGTGTGGCCCGTGCTGAGATAGATCGTGTTCGCGTAATCGATGCTTCGGCCGGAGGAGATCGCTTCACCTGTGTCATCGGCGTTGAAAGCGACGAGGTCCGCTACTTGTTCGCCTTCCAAATCGGTGACGGTGAGCAGTTGATCCTTGCGCAGCTTAAATGCGACGCCGGTCTGCGGTTCCAGCCGCTGCATCAGTGGGCGAAGGGACAACGCGCAGCTTTGAATGGCGCCTGCCAGTCATCTGGCACGTTACGTCCTGAGTATTGCCGCGCCTCGGAGCGTTCGCCGAAATCCGCCAGCATGGGATTACTCGTGCCCTGCAAAACGTGGTCGCGGCGCCGGATGCTGCTGCGCATACGCTCCCACTTTCCTTCAGCGCGCAGCCGGCGGAATTGCTCGTGGGTATTGAAGACGAGCGTGGGGAAGGGGAATCGCCGCGAAAGGCGCGAGCTATTGCCGTGCAGTCCCACGATATAAAAAGCAACGCGGCCGAAGCTGAAAGCAAAGTCAGGGCTGGTGGGATCGGCGGCGACCGAGCTGTCCCACGCGTGATCGGCCGCGTCGATTTTATTCAGCGCGCGCAAGGTCAACCAAAGGCTGCGCTCAAATTCGCGCTCGCTCAGCGCGCGCGGGCCGCGGAAGACGGCGACGAAGGTGGCAAATTGGCTCGAGCGGCGAAGCGGCGAAGCGAGAAAACGGGAGAGATCGCGCGCCAGCGCAGGCACATTGCGGCCAAAGCTCGGGTAGCAATGCAGATCGCAGGCATCCTGGTTGAGCGCCGCTCGGGCGCCGAGACACGGGTAAGTGTCGCGCTCGATGAAGGCATGGAAATGTCGCCGCGCCTCGCGCAAAAAATTCCGCGAGCGTGATTTGCGGTTGCGCGCCATTACTTTTTCCGTCATCTCCCCATTAACGCAGGCCGCCTTCTCGCTGGACGCCGACGATGAAGGAAACGGCCTCATCATTGCACAGCCAGAAGCGCTCCCGCCGCCGTTACATTTGATGTGCAGGGGACGCGCGGGAAATGCACCTATCTGCTGCCGTTTCGGCGTCGGATTTTCTGCGGCGCCGAAACAAAAGCCCTGGCCGATTATTTTCAAACATTGCGCGCCGCCGGCTGCGAAGTGCTCGTCATCGATGGCTCGCCGCGTCCGGTTTTCACCGAGCACGCGCGGGCGTGGTCAGGCTATTGCCGCCACGCGCAGGTGGACCGGCGGTTTAGTTATCTCAATGACAAAGTCAATGGCGTGCACACGGGTGTGGAGCTCGCGAATCACGAACACATCATCGTCGCCGATGACGACATTCGCTATGATCCGCGCCAGATCGCCGAGATTTGCGGGCGACTC
>DAIRIE010000209.1:1394-2098 GCA_036809705.1 Chthoniobacterales bacterium | reverse complement strand
GCGATGTGGTGCGGCCGCAGAATTTTCTCGCGCCTCTGCCCTGGTGGGCGGTAATGGAGGCAAGCCGGATGTTAATTAATCGCGCGGTGCTGCGCGCGGCGGATTATCCCGGCACGTGCGCTTTTCGGCGCGAGGCGATGCTGCTCGCGGGTGAATACGATGGCGATGTGCTTTTCGATAACGAGGAGATGATTCGCCACTTCGCGGCGCGGGGACTGAGCATCGAGTATGCGAATGATTTCTTCGTGCGGAAAAATGCGCCGGCGTTCCGGAAATGGCTGGAGCAACGAGCGCGTCAGGCGTATGAAGATTTCCCTCTGCGCGCAAAAACAATTTTGTTCGCCAGCATGTTGCCGCTCGGCTTCGCGGCGAGCGTGAGGGCGGGGTTGCGCGGGTTCGTCTTGTTCGCGGCGGCGTTGTGCGCGGGCTCGCTGACGCTGGCGGCGAAAGGATGGGCGAAGGGAGAAGCGCGCAAGTATTTTCCATGGCATGTCTGCGCTTTTGCGCCGCTGTGGATTTTGGAGCGCGCACTCAGCACATATTGGGCGCTGGGATGGTATTTTTTGCGCGGCGGCTATCCCTTCGGTGAGCGCCTCGTGCGCAAAGGCGTGGGCAGAGATTGGTTCGCAGCGGCACAAACTCGCGGCGCATGAAATGCTGTGAGGAATTGGCGGAACGCGGAGAAACTTTCGCTGCGTGCAACG
>DAIRIE010000209.1:0-1384 GCA_036809705.1 Chthoniobacterales bacterium | reverse complement strand
AGTTTAGACAGTTTAAGAAGGAGTGCTGGGGAGCGCAGGCCTGGGAACAGCGAAAAAGATGGGAGGCTTAGCGCAAATAGGATTGACGAAAAGGCAGCAAAGTTGTAGCTCTAGTAAGCGTGGAAATTATAGAGCGTCCGCGTAAGAAAGTTGTTTGTAGTGTTGTTAGTGCAGAAGCAGTCGGGGGTAGTGCAGAGGGGTTTTAGCCGATGAGGCCTTCAACCAGTGGCGGCAGCTTGCCCCGAAATCCCGTACCATCCAATGGCTCCCCCCACACATCTTACCAGGGTGACGGGCGTCGCGCCGCAGCTCCACGCAGCCGCAAGAAGGACGGCGAGCTGACTCAATTGCTGCGCCGCGTTATGGCCACCGGAATCGACCAAGAGTATCCCTGCTCGCCCGAAGCTTTAGCCAAGGCTCTTCCTGCCTGGAAGCGCGCGCTCGATCTCGCCATCATTGCGCTCACGCTGCCCTTATGGCTGCCGCTGATGATCCTTATCGCTCTGTGGGTCGCGATCACGTCGCCAGGACCTGTTTTCTACCGGCAGCCGCGTGTCGGGCTCAAAGGCCGCCGTTTCATGATCGTGAAGTTCCGTACTATGAAAGTGAACGCCGAAACGCGCTCGCATGAGACGTATCTGGAACAGCTCATGGTCTCCGACACGCCGATGATCAAGCTAGACGCGAAAGGTGATCCCCGGCTCATCCTTGGTGGCAAACTCCTGCGCGCCACAGGCCTCGACGAGCTACCGCAGATTTTCAACGTCGTTCGCGGAGAGATGAGCGTCGTCGGGCCGCGCCCATGCACGGCGCGGGAGTTCGATCTCTACACGCCGCGCGACCGCGAACGCGTCAATGCTGTTCCCGGTCTCACCGGGTTCTGGCAGGTCAATGGGAAGAACCGCACCACCTTTCGTCAGATGGTGGAGATGGATGTTTTCTATTCCGAGAATATTTCGCTGCGAATGGACCTGAAGATTATAGCCCGCACTTTCCCCGCTCTTGCCAGCCAGTTGCTGGATATGTGGCAGACGCTGCCACACTCGGACGCCGGTTCGGCACCGCCCGTTACAAACGTCCACGGCTGATTCATGCCATCACCCATTAACGTCGGAGTAATCGGTTGCGGTTACTGGGGACCGAACCTCGTCCGCAATTTCAAGACGCTAACGACTTGCCGCCTCAAGGCGATTTGCGACAAGAACGAGAACCGGCTGCGTCATCTTCGGACGCTCTACTCGGACATCGAGGCGCATACCGACGCGCTCAAGCTCATCAATGATTCGAGCATTGATGCCGTCGCCATCGCCACGCCCGTCGCCTACCATTTCAATCTGGCCAAAGCCGCGTTATGCGCCGGCAAACACACCCTCGTGGAAAAGCC
>DAIRIE010000208.1:0-4565 GCA_036809705.1 Chthoniobacterales bacterium | reverse complement strand
GATGAAACACAGATGGACGAGACTAATTGCCTGCTCTTATCCGTGTAAATCCGTGTTAATCTGTGGCTGAACCCTTTTTTGTATGCACGAGAACACCGAATTCAGCACCACTCGCGATATTGAAGCTGTTGCCATTCCGATGGGAAACACCTTCACCATTCCCGCGGGCACTCCCGGAGTCATCACTCAGTCGCTCGGCGGCAGCTTTACAATCGCGACCTATCACGGCCTCGCCCGCGTGGCGGAGAAAGATGGCGACGCACTTGGCCTCGAGAAGGTCGAGCAGAAGCCGACGCGAACACCGGGAACCAATGGCGCCGAAGTTTCCGAAGAAGACGTTTGGAACCAGCTCAAACAATGCTACGACCCGGAGATCCCGGTGAACATCGTCGACCTCGGCCTGGTTTACGATTGCCACCTAACGAAGAAGGATGACGGCGGCACGCGCGTCGATGTCAAGATGACTTTGACCGCGCCGGGCTGCGGCATGGGGCCCTTCATCGCCAATGACGCGCAAGGCAAAATCCTTTCCATCGACGGTGTGGACGAAGCGGATGTGCAACTGGTGTGGGACCCGCCCTGGAACCAAAGCATGATCAGCGAAGCGGGGCGGATGAAGTTAGGAATGATCTAGCTCAGGCTGCCGCTCCGCGTCATCTCCGCGAGCATTTCATAGGAACGCAGCCGCGCCGAGTGATCATAGATCGCAGAAGCCACGATCAGCTCGTCTACTTCCGTTTCCTCCACGAACTGCTCCAATCCCGCGCGCACCGTTTCACGCGACCCGACAAATGATCGCGCGAGCATGGCTGAAGCCCGCTCCTTCTCCACCGGCGACCAGTACTCCTCAATGTCATCAATCGGTGGCGGAAGTCGCCCCCGCCGACCGCGCAGCATTCTGGTAAACTGCTGTTGGGCCGAAGTGAAAAGCCGTCGCGCTTCGCGATCGGTCTCGGCGGCGAAAACATTTATTCCCGCCGCCGCATGCGGACGGCCGAGCTGCTTCGATGGTTTGAATTGACTGCGGTACGTCTCCAGCGCCGGGATTAACGCCGCAGGCGCGAAATGAGAAGCGAAAGCATACGGCAGCCCGAGAATGGCGGCGAGCTGCGCGCCGAACAAACTCGATCCCAGAATCCAAAGCGGCACTCTCAACCCAGCGCCCGGCACCGCCAGCACTCGCTGTCCTTCCTCCGCTGGCTCGAAATACTTCTGCAACTCCACCACGTCGTCGGGAAAAGTTTCCGCGCTCGCCGGATTGCGTCGCAGCGCGAGCAAAGTGCGTCCATCGGTTCCCGGCGCCCGCCCGAGGCCGAGATCGATCCGCCCAGGATAAAGCGTTTCCAAACTCCCGAACTGCTCCGCGATCACTAACGGCGAATGGTTCGGCAGCATGATCCCGCCCGCGCCGACCCGGATCGTGCGCGTATTCGCCGCGACATAGCCGATGACAACTGCGGTCGCGGCGCTGGCGATGCCGACCATGTTGTGATGCTCCGCCAGCCAGAAACGGCGATAACCCCACTTCTCCGCATGTTGCGCCAGGCCGAGCGTATTGCGCAACGCATCCGCCGCGGTCCCGCCTTCCGGCACAAGAGCAAGATCGAGAATAGAAAGAGGCGGCATGGAATTACGTTCGCGAATTTACGGACCTTGCGGCATCAAGTAAAAATTAAGAAAAGCAGGGTCCCGAATTAAGAAGGAAGGATGCAGAAGGATGAAATAGATCTGCGCGAGCGAACAAAGGACTTCGCGCTCCGGATTGTGCGGATGTTTTCTGCTCTCCCGAAAACGACAGAAGCACAGGTGCTGGGTAAACAGCTGGTACGATCAGGAACGTCGATCGGAGCAAATCACCGCGAGGCCCACCGGGCGCGCAGTAAAGCGGAGTTCATTTCGAAATGCGGCGACTCGCTGCGGGAGCTCGAAGAGACCGCATACTGGTTGGAACTGCTCCTCGAAGCGAGAATCGCCTCTTCCGAAAAAGCTTCAATGGCTCCGGGGTGAATGCAACGAGCTCATGGCGATCTTCGTCACCATTCTCAGGCGCTCGAAACAGCAATGATCTTACCTTCTTAATTCTTCCTTCTTCTTTCTTACTTCTGAAACAAATCCTCCAGCGACATGCAACCTACGGCCCATGGCTCGTCGGCCTCGGCGCCGCGCTTTGGGGCACCGAAAGCGCCTGGCGCATTCCCCTCAACAACCTCTTTGACGCGTCCGTAATTGTCTGGTGGGAACACGTCCTCATCTTGTTAATGTTCCTGCCCATCCTGCTCCCGCGCCTGGCCGAGCTGCGGATGATCGACACCCGCACCTGGGGTTACCTGCTCTTTTCCGGGTTCGCGGGCTCAGCCGTCGGCACGATCTTTTTCACCCTCGCGTTGAAGGAGGGCAATCCGACAGTCATTAACGTCATCCTCAGTGTCCAGCCGGTGATCTCGACCCTCGGCGCCTTCCTCCTTTTCCACGACCGCCTGACGCCACGCTTTTTTCTTTACGCAGGCATCGCCGTCGTCGCCGGCATCTTCCTTTCCGTAGAACATCCCGAGCTGATCGGCGTCTCCTTCGCGCAGGCAGGCTTAAATCTTGGCACGGCCGACGCCCTCGTTTGCGCACTCTTCTGGGGACTCTCCACCGTCGCCGGCCGCGGCGTCATGATCGGCATGTCACTCAAACTCGCTGCCAGTTTGCGCATCTTCATCGGCCTCGTCTGCATGACAACGATCCTTCTGTTCTATGGCAAACTGAACCTCGCGGCGCTCTGGCCGGCCGCTGCGCAAGCAAATCGCGGCACCGCTATTGTCGCGCTCATCCTGCTCGCCTCGATTTCCGGCGGCATCCCATTGCTCATCTACTTCGAAGGCCTGCGCCTGACTCGCGCCTCCACTGCCGGCTACTTCGAGATGCTACAAACCCTCGCCGCGGTTTGTATCACGTGGGGCTTCTTTCACGCCAGGCTCTACCCGCACCAGATCATCGCCTCTCTCGTCCTTATCGCCGCTGTCGTTATGGTGCAACGAGCGCAGGCGGCAGCGGACGACGGCAAGGAAGAAGCAATCATATCGAACAACAGCTAAGGCGCTCTCGGATTAACTTCGCCACTACAACTGCCCGCTCGCTGGATTACACGCGATCAGGTTTGCACCGCGCACGCAATTCGACTAAGCAGGCCGCAGCGTGAATCATCTGCGGAAGATCGGCCTAGCCTCGCTTCTCTTTCTTGCCCTCGGGCTGGTGGCGGGAGCGTTACCAGCTTCTGTCGCGGGCTGGCCTCCGCGATCAGCCATGACGGTGGCGCTCGTCTGCTACGGTTTTGGGCTGGTGCTCGGGTTGCTGGCTTTTATGCAATCGAAACGCGGACAAAGCCTTGATGGGACCACGAAGTTCCTTGCGCGCGCGCCGCTCGGCTTGGTGGCCATCGGAGTGCTCATCCTCTTCCTTCGCGCGATGACGGGTTGGTAAGTAACTTTCCTGCGTTCCTGAAAAATAGTACCGACAAGCCCGGCGTAAGGATACTGAAATGCCTGCCGCTGCTACTCATCAGAGCTAACGAGTTCTCGACCGCGGTCACAGCCTTCTCTGAATTTCGTAAGAGTCGGGCCAGGTCCGACCCTGGCGCAGCTCCGCTATCCAGCTTGTTAATTCTTCTGCGTTTTGATAAAAAGCGCGCATGCCAGCGGCGGCCAGTCTCGGGCGCAATGAGCTCTTTGCTTCAACGCACTGGACCTTAGTCCTGCGAGCTGGCGCGCTCTCGGCCAGTCCGGCCGCGCAAAAGGCGCTGGAACAATTGTGCCGGAACTACTGGCCTGCCATCTATGCCTACCTGCGGCGGCGCGGATATGATCCGAGCGACGCGCAGGATCTAACGCAATCGTTTTTTCAACACATTCTCCAAAACCAGATGCTCAATCGCGCCTCCCGGGAACGCGGGCGCTTCCGAAGTTTCCTCTTGGGCGCACTCAAGCTTTGCCTCGCCGACGAGCACGCACGCCGCTCGAGCCTTAAGCGTGGCGGGAATGTTCGCTTTATTTCCGTGGACGCGCTCAACGCGGAAGAGCTGCATGAGCAGGCGATGACCGGTGAACCTTCGCCCGAGCAAATGCTCGATGCGCGCTGGGCGAGCTTGCTTCTGGAGCGCGCCATCGATCAGCTTCGGACGCAGTTGCGAGCCGAAGGTAAGGCGACCGTGTTCGATACAGTCGCGCCATTCCTCGGCAGTGGGCAGCCCGAGATTTCCTACGAAAACGCGGCAGCGCAGCTCGGCCTCGGGATTGGCGCGGTGAAATCGCTCATCAGCCGCACGCGCCGGCAATTTGTCGCTAACCTGCGGCGCGAAATTATGCAAACAGTGGGCGCGCCGCACGAGGTGGATGATGAATTGCGCCAACTCCGCAGCGTCTTTGCCCGCGCTTTGCAGCAGCGAGCGTGAGCATGCAAACCCCGCTCGCGAGTAACACCTGCGATGAATGCGGCTGCACGCTCGAGCTGGAAATGCCGAGCGGTTTTTGCCCTGCTTGTCTTCTGGCGACGGCGTTGGATTTGAGCGATGAGGCGGCGCCGCC
>DAIRIE010000207.1:3318-4611 GCA_036809705.1 Chthoniobacterales bacterium | reverse complement strand
TTCGGCGTGACGCCGAAACCGGCGCGCGGGACGCGTGCGCTACCCACGCGCTTGCGCGGCGGCCGCTCCACGTGAACGTACCGGGGAGCCTCGCCAAAATCCTGGATAATCTCCGTTGAGGAAGAGCGTCACAGTGTGTACCTTTGAGGTACTCGCCGAACAACGCTCAGGAGCTCGACGGCTCCTCGCCGGACTGCGAACACGTTCATCACCACACCAGTTAATGCGTTCGCTTTCTTGGCGCCGGGGTTGCGATGATATATTGCTGTCCGACATATCAGGGAGTTTTCCCTGGAACTGAAGCTCGGGAGCGCATGGCGTCGTTCGGGTAGCGCACGCGTGGCGCGTGCTGACGAAGGCGGCCGACCTTTCGACGGTCGACATCATCGCCAAACAACCGCCTTTTTCGAAATTTATAGCGCGCAAACTGTGGTGATTCTTGGGCATGTCAGACCGTGACCCGCGTAAAGGAAAAGATCGTTTCGGCGTGACGCCGAAACCAGCACGCGGGACGCGTGCGCTACCCACGCGCTTGCGCGGCAGCGGCTCCACGTGAAAGTACCGCGTGAGCTTCGCCGGAATTCTCGATAATCTGCCGCTGACGAAGAGCGCCACGGTGCGCAGCTTCGAGGCACTACTCGCGCCAAAGAACGCTCGGGAGCTCGACGCTATGGCCACCCGCGCGCGCTCTCTCACGCTTCAGCATTTCGGCCGCACCATGCGGCTCTTCGCGCCGCTTTATCTCTCGAACGAGTGCATCAACAGCTGCCGTTACTGCGGCTTCTCTCGCGAGAACCCGATCCTGCGCCTCACTCTCTCGATTGAGGAAATCCTGAGCGAAGCGCGACATCTCGCCAAAGCCGGGTTCCGCAATCTGCTCCTCGTTGCCGGCGAACATCCGAAGTTCGTCAGCGATGATTACCTGGGCGAGTGCGTTGGAGTTTTGGGGGAAGATTTCGCCTCCATCGCCATCGAAGTCGCGCCGATGGAAACCGAGCAATACCGCCCCATCGTGGAGGCCGGCGCGGAAGGGCTCGTCGTTTACCAGGAGACTTACAACCGCGCGGTTTACGATGCGATGCACGTGGCCGGGCCGAAGAAGGATTTCGACTGGCGGCTGCGATGCGCCGAGCGCGGGTATGATGCCGGGTTTCGCCGAATTGGAGTCGGCGCGCTGTTTGGTCTTTCGCCGTGGCGGGACGAGGCGGTCGCGCTCGCCGGGCACATCGAGTATTTGCTCAAGCGCTGCTGGAAAGCGGCGCTGACGGTAAGTGTGCCGCGATTGCGCCCGGC
>DAIRIE010000207.1:0-3308 GCA_036809705.1 Chthoniobacterales bacterium | reverse complement strand
GGGAGAATTCCAGCCGCCCGAGCCGATGAGCGATCGCGATCTGGTGCAGCTGGTCTGCGCATTGCGGGTCACATTTCCGCAGGTCGGTATCGTCTTGAGCACGCGCGAGGCTCCGGCGTTGCGCGACCTTCTGGCCACGGTGGGCGTGACCATGATGAGCGCCGGCAGCCATACCGAGCCCGGCGGCTACACGCATCAGGGGAAAGAGAAAATGCACCTGACCGTACGCGGCCGCATCATTGCACCGGAGGCGCCGCTGCCTGAAGCGGCGCTGGCGACCAGCCAGTTCGACATCACCGACTCACGTTCACCAGCGGAGATCGCCCAGGTATTGCGCGAACGCGGCCTCGAACCGGTCTGGAAAGATTGGGACCCGGTGTTGGCGCAGCGATGAATGTGCTGGTCAACGGCGAGCGCCGGGCGGTCTCGGCAGCGCGCAACGTGGCGGAGTTTGTTAACGAGCTCGAGCTCATTCCGGCCACGCTGCTCATCGAGCATAACGGCATCGCGCTGCACCGCGATGAATGGGGCGCGCGCGATTTGAACGAGGGCGACCGCATCGAATTGGTGCGTGTCGTCGCTGGCGGATGAGGGAATAAACTCGGCAACGGCGGCGGTTGGTTTACAATATCCTTCCCGTGCACGCGAACGAAGATTACCTCCTCAATGTTCTCGAGGACGTGGGTCTCGTCTCGCGCAAGCAGATCGAGCACGCGCGCGCGAGGCTGAACGGCTCCTCCAGCGTGGTCGATGCGCTGGTGCGCGATGGCGTCGTCTCCTCCGACGACATTTCGCGCTCGCTTGCCGCCCAGGCGCACATGCATTGGATCGACCTTTCGGCGGTCATCATTCCGCCAGATGTCATCGCGCAGATCAGTGCGCATGATGCGCGGCGGTTCAAAGTCATCCCGGTCACTTTCGGCGAAACCGGTCTGGTCGTTGCCATCAGCGACCCGCTCGATGTCGATACCATCGACAGCCTCAATTTTCTCCTCCAGCGTGACCTCGAGCTGGTCTGCACTTCGCCGGAAAAAATCCGCCAGGCTCTGATCAAATATTACGGCACGGCGGAGGAAGCGGTGGACGTTCTCCAGCAACGGCTCGGCACGGAAGCTGATTTCGATCTCGAGATTGCCGGCACTGAGCGCAGCGGGGTGGACGAGGCGGACGCGCCTATCATCCGTCTCGTCTCCATGCTCATTATCGAGGCCCACAAGCTCGGCGCGAGCGACATTCACCTCGAGCCGCTTGATAAAAAATTCCGCGTCCGCTCCAGGAGATGCAGGCGCCACCGAAACGTCTGCAATCCGCCATCATCAGCCGGCTCAAAATCATGACCGGCTCGATGAGCATCGCGGAGAAGCGGCTCCCGCAAGATGGGCGTATCGAGGTGAAGATTCGCAAGAAGCCGATCGACCTTCGCGTTTCCACCGTGCCGACGAATCACGGCGAAGGCGTGGTCATGCGCGTGCTCGACAAATCGACGTTGCTCCTCGGGCTGCCGGAGCTTGGCTTTCTTAGTGACGACCAGGAAACGTTCGAGCGTCTGCTGCGTTTGCCCGACGGCATCCTGCTCGTGACGGGGCCGACTGGCTCGGGCAAAACGAGCACGCTTTACGCCTGCCTCAACTACATCAACAAACCCGACCGCAAAATCATCACGGTGGAAGAGCCGGTCGAGTACCAGATGACCGGCATTAACCAGGTCCAGGTGAATAACGACGCCGGGATGACTTTTCCGGTCGCGCTGCGTTCCATTCTCCGGCAGGCGCCGAACATCGTCATGATCGGTGAGATTCGCGATCTGGAGACAGCGACGATCGCGACCAACGCCAGTCTGACGGGCCATCTCGTTTTCAGCACTCTGCACACGAATGACGCGCCGTCGGCCGTCGCGCGCCTGATCGACATTGGCGTGCAGCCATTCCTCGTCGCCTCATCCGTGCGCGCGATCATGGCGCAGCGGCTGGTGCGGCGGTTGTGCGCTCGCTGCAAACATCCCGACGAGCTGAGCGAAACGGACATGCGCGCGCTTCAGCTCGACCCCAGCCAGCTCAAGGACGCGCAGGTCATGAAAGCGGCTGGGTGCGAATTTTGCCGGCACACCGGTTATCGCGGGCGCATGGGTATCTTCGAGATTTTCACCATCGACGACGACGTGCGCCATCTCATCAACAAACGCACTCCGACCCATACCTTGCGGCAGCGCGCGCGAGAGCTCGGCATGCGCACTCTGCGCGAGGACGGCGTGCGCAAAGTTCTGGCAGGGCTGACATCAGCGGAGGAAGTGATTTCGGTGACAATCGGAGACATCAGCTGATGATGAAGCCACAGAGTGCGAGACAGCTGGTCTGGGTAGCTCACGCGGGACGCGTGCGCTACCCGGAAGCCAGCTGCCACACTTCGTCTGATGAATAGCCAGCAGGTCCTCGACCTTTTCGTCGATCAGCACGTGCTCGCCAAGGCGCAGGCGGACGATGTGCTGACGGAGGCGCAACAGAACGGCAAGACGATTGCGCAAGCCATCATCGATAACGGTTTCACGGACGAAGCCGGGTTTTATCAAACTGTTGCCGATGGCATTGGCGCGGAGCTGATTGATCTTAATGACCGCGAGATTTTGCCCGAGATCGTGAAACTCGTTCCCGGCGGTCTGGCGCGGCTGCATCGCGCGCTGCCGGTGGACATGATGGGCAGCACGCTGCGCGTCGCGCTGGCCGATCCGCTCGAGCCGCGCACGGCGGAAGATCTGCGCTTCGCCCTCGGGCGCGACATCGAGGTCGTCGTGGCGCCAATCGAACAGATCGAAGATCGCATTCGGATTTTTTACGGGAGCGACACCACGAACATGGAAGAGGTGCTCAAGCAGCTCGGCGAAGTGGGCGAGAGCCTGCAATTGCGGAGCGAAGATGGGGAAGCGCGCATCGAGGCGGAGGCGAACGCCACACCGATCATTCGCTTCGTCGATCTGATCATGTATCAGGCGATCCAAGACCGGGCGAGCGACATTCACTTCGAGCCGTTCGAGAACGAATTCAAAATCCGCTACCGCGTCGATGGCGCGCTCTATGAAATGGCGCCGCCGCCGCGCCATCTCGCGCCGCCCGTCATCTCACGCGTGAAAGTGATGGCGAACATGAATATCGCCGAACGCCGCCTCCCACAGGATGGCCGCATCCAGAAAAACATCGCCGGCCGCCCAGTCGATCTGCGCGTCTCCACCTTGCCCACGCAATTCGGGGAGAGCGTCGTCCTGCGCGTGCTCGATCGAACGACGGTCAATCTCGATCTCGAGATGCTCGGCATGC
>DAIRIE010000206.1:4019-4660 GCA_036809705.1 Chthoniobacterales bacterium | reverse complement strand
CTTCGCGGAAAATATCGAACGGATCGTGGAAGCCGCCGCGACCGCCGAAGCCACCGCCCTGGGCAAAGGCGGCGTGACCGAAGCGATCGTAGGCCGCGCGTTTGTCGCCATCCATGAGTACGTCGTAGGCTTCGCCCAGCTCCTTGAATTTCTCCTCCGCGTGGGGGTCGTCGGGATTTTTATCCGGATGAAACTTGACCGCGAGCTTGCGATACGCGCGTTTGATTTCCTCTTCGGAGGCGGCGCGCTCGACTTCGAGGACTTCGTAGTAGTCGCGTTTGGTCGTGGCCATTTCTAATCGTGACGAGTGATGAGTGACGAGTGACGAGTGCATGCAGCAGGTCGCCCGTTTGTCATGTCGAGCGGAGCCGAGACATCTCTGATCCTTTCGGCCCGAGAGATAGAGCTAGAGATTCCTCGACTTCGCTCCGCTTCGCTCGGAATGACAATAGAAGGCGCCGGGCTCGGGATCACCGAGGAGCGTTCGTTGTTTCTAGGCATCGATGAGTGCTCGGCTAAGAAAGATGAATGAGGAAAACCGCAAAAACGCTGAGCATTAAATTTCCTGGGTTCCTGCTTTCCTAATTAGACCGTCTTTTCCCGGCCGCTTGAGACGACCACCGCCGCTGGTCGCAGCAGCC
>DAIRIE010000206.1:0-4009 GCA_036809705.1 Chthoniobacterales bacterium | reverse complement strand
GGGTTTGGCGAATGACGTTGCCTTCGCGAATTTCATCGCTCGGCTCGTGGCCGATCGCTTCGTGCAGGTTTGGATCGAACTTCTGGCCGACGGCATCAATTGACTGCAAGCCATTGTCCGAAAGGAAATCGCTCAGCTGTTTCAACACCATTTTCATGCCGGCGTAAATGGGCGACTTCTCGCCTTCCTCGCGTGCGGCGGAGAGGCCGAGCTCGAAATTATCGACAATGGCGACCAGCCGCTCCAGAAGCGATGAGTTGGCATATTTAATCGCGTCATCGCGCTCCCGCGCGGCGCGTTTTTTGTAGTTCTCAAAGTCCGCCTGAGTGCGCAGGGCGAGGTCGCGAAAACGGTCGAGATCACCTTGCAGGCTGGCGACCGGATCGTCTCCCGTGGATTCGTCGTCACCCGCGGCGAAGGGCGTTTGCTCCTCCGACGTAGGCGGTGGAGGAATGTGGTCTTCTTCGCGCGGCTCGGTGGTTGTGTTTTTCATGTTTTGCGAATGGCGATAAGGGTGATGTCGTCGTTCTGCGGCTGCGCCCCGACGAAACTGCGCAGGTCATCGATCAGCCGGGTGAGAATGGCGGAGGCGCCGTCGGCGGCGCTCGCGCGCACTGATTGCGTCATGCGCTCGAAACCGAATTCGTTGCCATCGGCGTCCAGCGCTTCGGTCACTCCGTCGGTATAGAGGACGATGCAATCATCTCGCTCGAGCCGGATGGCGAAATCGTTCGTGACCCTATCGAAGACGCTCCCGCTGTCAATGCCCATGGCCATGCCGGGCGGCTTGAGCGGGTCGATGTTTTGCGTCACGCGCCGATACAAAAGCGGCGCGTCGTGGCCCGCGCGCGCGAGCGTAACGGCGCCGTTGGCGTGGTCGAGCACCAGATAGGCCATGGAGATAAACATGTCCTCTTTGATATCGGGATAAAGCTGCCGGTTCACTGCTTGCAACACCGTCGCCGGAGACTCATTCCCCGTGGCCTGGCTGCGCAAGACGCTCCGGCAAATCGCCATGATGAGGGAGGCCGGCACGCCTTTGCCCGAGACGTCGGCAATGGCGACACCGAGCCGGTGTTCATCGACGCGGATGTAATCGAAGTAATCGCCGCTAACCTGCCGCGCGGGAATGTTCAGCCCGGCGATGTCGAATCCAGCGATCTGCGGCGATTGATCCGGCAGAAGAATGCGCTGGATGTCGCGCGCGATCTCGAGGTCGTGATCAAGCCGTTTCTTCTCGTTCGCCTCGGAATAAATGATGGCGTTGTAAAGGGCGAAGGCAGACTGCTCGGAGATCGATTTGAAAACGACGAAATCGCTCTGCGTAAATGCCGTTCCCATTGGGCCGTTGGCGAGCGCGAGAACCCCCATGTTTTGTTTGCCGTAGAGCAGCGCCGTGGCCATGACCGATGAAGTGCCGAGCGCGGTCTCGCGCAGGCGCGCCAGGTCCGGCACTTCGCGCACGTCGCTGAGATTGAGCGGCTGCATCGCTTGCCAGACGGTGCCGATAAGGCCTTCGCCGGGTTTGACCGCGTGCATGCGCAGGAAACCATCGAGCGCGGCCGGTGTGGTGCTGGCCTGGTGCAGGATGTTGCCCGGCACCGGTACCAGCGGCGGACAACCTTTGGAAAGAAAGGCCGGCTGCAATTTCGTGCCTGAGCGATCCGTCAGGTAAAGCGCGCCGCCATGGGCATCGAGGACGCGCGTGGCGCCTTCCACGATGAGCCGATGCAAGTCCTGCGCTTTGATTGTCTCGCGAAAGGCTTCGCCGAGGCCGTGGAGAAAATCGAAGACGAGCGTCTCCTCGACCTGGATTTCTTCCTTCGAGCGCTCGAGTGCGCGGATGCGGCGCTGCTGCTGCCACGCCGTCACGGCCCAACCGGCGATGGCAGCCGCGAAAAGCGCGAAGAGAACGGAAGGCCACATGAAACCGGGCCAGCTTACTTCGCGGGAGCTTTCGGTTGAAGGTCTTGCTTGAGGTACTCGAGGACGTCTTTGAACCGCGGAACATTTTCCGGCGCAACTTCGCACAACGCTTCATGGGCGTCGAGCATCTGGCGGGCTTGCTCGTGTTTGTCCACGGCAGGTTTTTCCAGCGCCTGACACCGGGGCGCGTGCGCGCCATTAGTCGTGATCTCGAAAAGCTGATCCAAGCCGAGGCCGGCCAGCAGGTCGCGACTGCGCTGGCCGCAATGCACGACCTGGAGATTGCCGTCGCCGAGTTCCCGTAAACGCAAGGCCAGACCCGCCATCGTGCCCATGAAGGTCGAGTCCATCATGGCGCAATCATGGAGATCAACGACGAACTCGCGGTAGCCGCGCTCAACCATTTCGCGCGCGAACTGCTTCAAGTTCCCGCTGTTCAGAAAAGTCCCTCTGCCCTCTACCCGCACCCACACGGAAGGGCCGCTCACCCCGACCTGAATCGATGATTCCACGGCTGACGTCTAAAATATAAAATTTGGCCCCGGTGAGTCAAACCACCCGGCATGCTTCACACTGTAGCCTCTTTTGTCATGTCGAGCGACCTGTGGGCGTTATCGTTGGCGAAGAAGGAAGCCAGGGACGTCTCTGACGATTCAGCTTGGGCAGAAAGAGCTAGAGATTCCTCGAGCTCCGCTGCGCTGGGAATGACAAATAAGAGGTTCCGCTGCACTCGGAATGCATCTTGGTCGGCCGCCTGGATGAGAGGCGTAATCCTGGGGGACGTTTTCACAAACTGTCATCCGATTTATTCCCACAAAAACGAGCGTTTCTCCGCCACGATGCGTCCGTTGGTGATTAACAGACAACGCCAGGCCAGCACGGCGCCATCGTTCGCATACTCATCACCGATGACGCGGAATTCACTCTGGCAGGTGCCGTGCGCACGCGGGTAATGCAATTCCTTCGCCTGCACAAACGCACGTAATTTTTCCTGCTTGTACTCGAAGCGCACGATCACTTCGGCCGAGCGTTTCGCGCGCCAGAAAAAATCAAAGTATTCACCGAAACGCTGGCGTTGGTCGAATGCCGTGACTGCGCCGTAGAGCCGGTAGGAGCGTTCGAACAAAAGCGATTGTTCCTGCGTGACCGTGCTCGGCGCATTCGTCTTCGTCGATGTGTTGGCGGAGAGATTGGTGGCGGCGCGCGCCCGCTGCAAATCTTTGGGCAATTGCGCGGCGAGATTGAAGATTTTCGTCTTGCGAAATTGGAAATCGGGATCGGGCGCCACCGGCAGCCGGGAGACATTCGGCGGGGGCCGCTGGTCGTCGGCCACGGCAACGGCAGAGCTCAGGCAGAAAACGAGGCCGAGCGCCGGGAGCAATCGCATCGCAGCATAGAAGCGGCGCGGTTCCACAGTGTCAATGGCGCCGGACGCGCTGTCATCCCGAGCGGAGTGGAGTGATCCCGTAGAAGTTACCTTAAAGCTGCCGCCACGGGATCCCTCGACTTCGCTCGGGATAACGGAATGTTTGCCCGTGATCGAAGTGCGTTACGAGCGCGGCATTTTTCTTCCCGCGCAAAATCTCTGGCTCGATCCCTGGGACGCGAAGGAATTTGCCTTCGTCTCACACGCACACAGCGATCACATCGCGCCGCATCGCGAGATCATCGTCTCGGAACGCACCGCGCGTTTAATGCAGGCGCGAATGCCGGGAGAGCGCGCGGAAATTATCCTTCCGTTTAAAGAGCCAACGCAGGTGCGCGGGTTGGAGATCACGCTGTTTCCGGCCGGCCACATTTTCGGGTCGGCGCAATTCTTTCTTCGGACGGCCGACGATTCGCTCCTTTATACCGGCGACTTCAAACTGCGCCACGGTCAATCGGCCGAGCCTGCCGAATGGATCCACGCGGAGACGCTTATCATGGAAACGACCTACGGGATTCCGCGTTATCGACTCCCGCCGACCGAACAGGTGATCGCGCAAATTGTCGCCTTTTGTCGGGATGCGGTCGACGACGGTGAAGTGCCGGTGCTGCTCGGTTATTCGCTCGGCAAAGCGCAGGAAATTCTTTGCTCGCTCGC
>DAIRIE010000205.1:0-4672 GCA_036809705.1 Chthoniobacterales bacterium | reverse complement strand
ACACCGTTCAGCACGAGTGTGCAAAGGTTCGGGCATTCGTAATAAGCGAGCGCGAGAATCACCGGCTTGCGACCGAAAAAACTGCCGAGCTGGACAACGTTTCCATGTTCGTCGCGGAACTCGGCATCAAGTGGAACTTGAGCGTTGAGTTTTTGATCGAGACCTGCGCGCGCGGCGATCTGCTCTTGCGGATTTTGTGCGGAGACAATCAATGGCAGCGCAATAAGGCAGATGAAAAACGCGACGTAGCAGACTCTGGGTAGCGCACGCACCTCGCGTGCTGGCGAGCGCGCCCTCGCGATCGCGAACTTTTTCTCTTTCGACCGCCAAGAATAAGATCGTTTCGGCGAGGTGGCGAAACCAGCACGCGAGGCGCGTGCGCCCCCCAGATCGTGATTGATCCCGTGCCGATTGTTCATGGCTTTGTCGCGGCTGCTTTCTCCTGCTGCATTTGCTGGGGCGTTTTGCCGCTGCTGTTTTCAATGCCTGGTCCGCGCGCCGGCAATCCACGCTCGCCGATTAAATCCATCGCGCGCTGGATGGGAATTCGAATCACGCCCGCCTCCTTATCAATCCAGCCGTAGCTGTTGAGTTTCGACTCCTCCTCCGTGCGGAACTGTGCGAGATCGGCGCTTGGATTATTTTGAAGCCGTGGCTCGGGTGCGATGACGCGCGGTTCGGTGATTCGAGACGGCGTTTCGGGCGAGGGATGATCCTGTTTGAAAACGTAAAACAGCCCCGCGACTCCTACGTGCATGATGATCGCGGCGACGATCAGCCCAAGCGCGACCCAGGCGACAAGGCGCACGCTGATGTCGCGAGTTTCGTGCCCCACTACTCGCGAGTGTTGATCAACCATTTCGCGCCCCTTTCAATGAATTCGCCGGCAGGAGCGGCCACTGTTTTAAAAACCAGAAAAACATTGCAAACCAAAGCCCGCCGATCGCAACCAATTCCGTAAAATCGAGCCAGTGAATGTAGAAGTGGCGCGGATGGAACGTCGGCGCGACCAGCCAAAAATCATTCACCGCGTTGGCGGCGACGATGCAAAGCGCGATCACCGCGAGCCGCTGTTTTTTGCGTTTCGCCTGCCGCGAAAGCAAGAGCGCGAACGGCAGTAAAAATTGAAAAATCATGAGCGCGAGCGCTACCCACTGCCAACCGCCGCCATTGCGCTCCATATACCAGGAAATCTCCTTCGGCAGATTGCCCGACCAGATGACGAGGAACTGCGAGAACGAGACGTAGATCCAGAAAACAACGAAAGCCAGGATCATGTTCCCGAGATCGTGGAACGCCTTCGTCGGGATCGTTTCGCGCAACTGCGCGTGCTCGGAAAATCCGGCGAGGAGAGCGGTCATCAACGCCAGCGCGTTCAGAAATTGGCCCGCTACAAATACCGTGACAAAGATCGTCGAATACCACTCCGGATCGAGCGACATAACCCAATCGGTCGATGCGAAGTTCATGCAGAGGACGTATACGATCAGCCCGCCTGCGCTGAGACTCGTGACGTGGCGCGCGGTGATGCGATCAGGCGATTCGTCCTCCTCGATCGACCAGCGACGCAAAAGCAGCGCAAAGGTAATCAGTACCGCAAAGTAGAAAACCGAGCGCGCGGTGAAGAAAGTGGCATTGAGATAAGCGTGTTTATGCAAATGGCCGTGCGTCAGCGGCGCGTTCGGCGATGACCAGCTATAAAGATCGCGCAGACCAAGAAGGGCCGGGACGAACAAGATCGCCATCATTGGCAAAGTCATGAACGCGGCTTCGGATAAACGCCGGATGGACCAACCCCAGATGCCGCCCGTGAGATATTGCATCATCACGATCACGAGCGAGCCAAGGGATAACCCGACCCAGAAAAGCCACGCGAAAAGATAAGAATGAAAGAATTGCGGGAGGTTTAGGAACGCGCCGATAATTGAGAGAACAGCGGCGATAATCCCGATGAGGAGCGCACGGATTTGCCAACGACCTAACTGCGATGCCAGATCCAAGTCGCTCATTTTTGCGCCGTTTCGAGTTGTTTTAACGCGGCCGGATCGCCGTCGTTAGGCGTGGCATGCTGGCTGAGTTGAAGCGCGCGGATATATGCGATAATCGCCCATCGATCCTGAGGCGAGACGCGCGCCTTGTACGGATACATCACGCCGTAACCATTGGTGATCACGTCGAAGAAATGACCGACCGGCGCGTCGCGCAGGCGCTGCTCGTGCAGGGATGGCGGTCTCGGGAATCCGCGCTGGACAATCATGCCATTGCCACTGCCAGAGCGGTCATGGCAGACGGCGCAGTAGATGTCGAAACGCTCGCGGCCGCGAGCGAGCATTGCGCGCGTGACTGGCGCCGGAAAGGTCGCAACAAGCTGACCGCCGATTTTTCCGGTAAAGAATTGCTCGTCTTCGTTTAGCTGCCCGCGAGCGACGGTATGAGCGGGCGGAACGCGCGAGGCTCGGTCGTCCTTGAAAAAATTGTCTTCAGCGAGCGGCTTGAGGTGTTGCTGATCGACCATGCCTTTGCGGCAGCCCACGGACATGCAACACATCAACGCGATCGAAATGAGGCATTGAACCGAACAGGTGTATGGTAGGGCGCGACCGCTGGGCGCGCCGCTCGCTCGCGCTACGACGCGGACGGCCAGCCGGTCCGTCCCCACCATTTGTTTGCGCGGCTTCAATTCTCCACCTCCAGAATCGAAATCGGCGCGAGCGAAAGGAAGAATTCTCGCACTTCTTTCGCATTGAAAACGTGATCGTCTGACTGAATGCAAAGGAAGAAACGCGTCTGGCTTGCAAGTTTGAATTCGGGAACGTTGAACACCGGATGGTACGGCTTCGGCAATCGATTCATTGCCAGCATCCCGAGCACAGCGGCGAACGCGGCGAAGAGCACCGTCAACTCAAACGTGATCGGCACAAACGCCGGCCAGCTATGGAGCGGACGGCCCCCGACATTCACCGGGTAATCAACGACAGCGGAATACCACTGCATTCCGTACGCAGTCAGGCCGCCAAGAATTCCGCCGATCAATGTGACGAGCGGCACGCGCGTTTTGTGAAAGCCGATCGCTTCAGCCAAACCTTCAACGGCAAACGGACTGTAGGCATCCATCCTTCGATAACCGGCGCTGTAAGCGGCACGCGCGACAGCGAGCAACTGCTCCGGCGTCCCGAATTCCGCCATGATTCCATAGAGATTCTCGTTCATCGCGACGGCTCCCGTTTTTCCCTAACGAGTCCTTTCATTTCGCTGATCGAGATGGCGGGCAGCAATCGCAAAAACAGAAAGAAGAGCGACGCGAACAAGCCAAAGGAACCGATCAACGTCATCCAATCCCAGCGCGTGCCGTGGAAAATTCCCCACGACGACGGCAGGAAATCGCGATGGGTGCTGGTGATGACGATGACGTAGCGCTCCGTCCACATGCCGACGTTCACGAGCAGCGCGATGACGAAAAGTATCGCTGGATTCGTGCGGACCTTCTTAAACCAGACGGCTTGCGGCACGATGACGTTGCAGAGGATGAGCAGCCAATAGGCCGGCGCATATGGGCCGAACATCCGATTCAGCGTCAGGTAAATCTCGAATTTGTCGTCGCTGTACCACGACATGAATCCTTCGGTGATGTAGCCATGCGCAACCATCAGACCGGTGGCGAGCATGATCTTCGCGCAGTTCTCGAGATGACGGATCGTGATGAAATCCTGGAGTCCGTAGAACTTCCGGATCGGGATCGCGAGCGTCAGCACCATGGCGAAGCCGGAAAAAATTGCGCCTGCCACGAAGTAGGGCGGGAAAATTGTGGAGTGCCATCCGGGAACAATCGCGACAGCAAAATCGAGCGAAACGACGCTATGCACTGAGAGCACGAGCGGCGTCGCAAGCCCGGCGAGGAGTAGATACGCCATGTGGAAGCGCTTCCAATGTTTTGCCGATCCGCGCCAGCCGAGCGCCATGATTCCGTAGACGAGCTGCGTCGGCTTTCGCACGGCCCGGTCGCGCATCGTCGCGACATCGGGAATTAAACCCACGTACCAAAACATCAGCGACACGAGTAGGTAAGTGCTGACTGCGAACACGTCCCAGACGAGCGGACTGCGCCATTGCGGCCATAGGTCCATCGTGTCGGGGTACGGCAGCAGCCAATAGAAAACCCACGGCCGGCCGAGGTGAAGCAGCGGAAATAATCCGGCGCATGCGACCGCGAAAAGCGTCATCGCTTCGGCAAAGCGGTTGATCGACGTGCGCCAATCTTGCTGCAGCAAAAGCAGAATCGCGGAAATGAATGTGCCGGCATGGCCAATGCCGATCCACCAGACGAAATTTACGATGGCGAATCCCCACGCGACCGGGATGTTCACTCCCCAGATGCCGATCCCTTTGATCAGCAACCAGCCGATCGCGAAGTTCATCATCATCAGGAGCAGAAACGCGACGGCCAATCCTCCAAGCCAGCCGCGTTGGATGGGACGCTTGAGGACAACGTCGCTGATTTTGCCCGTGACCGATTCGTTGTCGTACCCCGGCGCGACGACTGGTTCGAGTTCAGTGCTCATGTAAGATCGATGAGCGTTCGCGTGCGCTCCCCCGAGTTTGCAGCCGCGCGTGAACTATTCGCGACCGTGCTCATGGGTGCTCCAGCTCCGGGTTCGGGTTGCGCAGCTTCGCG
>DAIRIE010000204.1:4060-4672 GCA_036809705.1 Chthoniobacterales bacterium | reverse complement strand
TCCTTGTGATGGGTGAGGCACCATTTCGCCATGATGGAGCCGCCGCGGCTGACGATGCCGGTCATGCGGCGCGCGGTCATGGGGACGAAGCGGAGGAGGACGCCGGCGTGGATGGTGAAGTAATCGACGCCTTGCTCGGCCTGCTCGATGAGGGTGTCGCGGAAGATTTCCCAGGTGAGGTCTTCGGCGCGGCCGTTCACTTTCTCGAGGGCCTGGTAGATGGGGACGGTGCCGATGGGGACGGGCGAGTTGCGGATGATCCATTCGCGGGTGGCGTGGATGTTTTTGCCGGTGCTGAGGTCCATGACGGTGTCGGCGCCCCACTTGGTGGCCCAACGCATTTTCTCGACTTCTTCTTCGATCGAGCTGGCGACGGCGCTGTTGCCGATGTTGGCGTTGATTTTGACGAGGAAATTGCGGCCGATGATCATCGGCTCGAGCTCGGGGTGGTTGATGTTGGCCGGGATGATGGCGCGGCCGCGGGCGACTTCGGCGCGGACGAATTCGGGGGTTATTTCGCGCGGGATCGATGCATCGAAGGAGTTGCCATGATGTTGGTGGTGAAGAGAGCTTTGATCGACAGGCGGGACGCCTGTTTGCCCTGACAGGCGG
>DAIRIE010000204.1:0-4050 GCA_036809705.1 Chthoniobacterales bacterium | reverse complement strand
TTCCAGCGCCCATGTTTTCTCGGATCGCGATGAACTCCATCTCGGGGGTAATTATGCCTTGCCGCGCATACCAAAGCTGCGTGACGGGATGGCCAGCACTGGCGCGAAGCGATTTGCGGTTTGTGCAGGTGAAACGTTCGAGGCGATTGTGGCGCTCGGCGCTCGAAGCGAACTCTTCGTGGCCTCTCGTCAGATAGCCGTTGTCCTCTGGCTTAACTTCGCGGCCGTCGTACTCCGCGACATCCCCTCGCCTCGCAATCCAGTCCGCGCGCAACAGCGCGAGACCTTGCGCTGAGTCAGGCGATTGGTCCGGATCATCACCCCATGGGCCGCTTGTATCGTAGACGCGGATTGGTTCGTTCGGCTCCAGCTCGCCACGCAAGTTCTTGGTTGGCGATTGCGAAATTTCGCGGAAGGGAACGCGAATGTGCGGATGCAGTTGACCGCTCACGTAAACGCGACGGGAGTTTGGAAACATGTAAGCCCTGTCGCTGGCCGTAGTTCCGTTGCTGCTACTTGGATTGTGAAATGTGCTCATAGGTTAGCGAGAGATCCTTCAACTTCGCTCAGGAGACAGAAGAAATGCGGATGTCCGGATGCAATTCGCCGTTAAGGCAAACGCGTCTGCTGTTCGGCACAACGTAATCCGAGCTCTGAGTTTGTAGGGAGATTTTGGTAGTCATAAGGAGAAATATCCGCAGATAACGCAGATTTCCGCAGATTTGGTTTCTGGAATCTGTGTAAATCGGGAGTGCGGGGATTCTATGGATGAACTTGTGTGCATAAAAAAGCCACACGTGAGAACGCATGGCTGACAGATTCCAAACTCCTCGCTCCCTGCGGCGGCATTACCCGCATCAGGTTCAAGGGGTCACCGACACTCGCGTGCCAGACTCTCAGCCAATGGCTCCCCCGCTTATCTGGCTTACGCTAGAGTGACGAGTGGCGAGTGACAAGTGACAAGTTGCCGGACGCGCTCCTTCCCGGAAGCGGCGGGATATCCCGAGCACCGGTGCCATCGAAAACACCGGCGACCCACCGCGGAGAAGAACCGCGCCCGCGTGTGTGCTGACGCGCGGCGGAACTATTTCGCGCCCTCGGCTTCCTTCACATCAGCATGAAAGACGGCCTGCCAGTCGCCATTTTTCCGGTGCCAAAAATGGCTGCGTAGTAATTGCCGGAATTGTCCTTCCCGTAGATTGAGCTATCGAGCTTCGCCTTGTAGGAAATGATGGCTGTGTCCGCGTCGGGCATGACGACTTTGAAATCGCTGAGCGAAAACGAGTTCATGGTCGTCTTGTTCATGCTGTCGAGTTCGTCCTTGCGACCCATCACACCCTCGGCGTACACGGCAACGAAGTCGGGCGAGACGAATTTCTGGAAGTCGTCACCCTTCTTGTCTTTGAAGGCCTGCCAGGCGGCTTTTTTTGGCAATCAAGGCGTCGTTATCTGGCGCGGCCATGGAAATGGTGATCGCGCTAAAGAAAACGGCGACGAAGCAGCCGAGGTAATATTTCATATGTTCTTTCGTTTGTTTGTGATGGTATCGCCAAATGTCCAGCGGAAAACAATGGTGCGAGCTAGGAACGCATCGCGAACTTCGCCACAGAGGTTAGGGCTCCGGGGGGCTCGACGCGATAGGGGATGGTCCCGGCGTCTTTTGAGCGCTCGGAGTTGCTTCCGGAGAATGGAAAGCAGCATCGGCTGTGGGAGTGGTAACTTGCAAGGACAATACGGGTGGCGCTGACGGCGCAGGCTGTTTCTCGCGCGCGGCGACCTCGATACTTTGCCGGCGATAATCGGCCACCAGCATCGGGCGCTTCTTCGTTTCGGCCAGAGTGCGGAAGTTATCGATTCCGGCACAGATGGCATCAGCTAATTTCTTACGCCATTCGCTACTGGCAATAAGCCGGCTCTCGCCTCGCTCGGTGAGGAAACCGCCTTCCACGAGCACGGCCGGGATTTTCGTCAGTCGCAACACGGCAAAGCGGGCGCGCTTGATGCCGCGATCGAACTCGCCCACCTGGCCGACGAGCGCATGATAAATACAGCTCGATAATTCGACGCTGGCAGCATCTTCACCGGTGCCGTTCTGGATGTTAATGGAAGCGAGCGTGAGATTGTCCTCGTAAGTGGAAGGCGCGCCGCGTGGGGTGAGTGAGTAAATCTCGAACCCGGTGGCGGAAGCATCGCTGTCAGTAGCATTGAAGTGAAGGCTAACGAAGACTGAGTACTGCGTCTCGTTAGCTACGCGCGCTCGCACTTCCAGCGGAACGAAGACATCGCTCTCACGCGTCATGAGCACACGAAATCCTTTGGCCTGAAGCAAAGGGCGAAGCTGCCGCGCGACGTCGAGCGCGTAGTCTTTCTCGTAGCCGTAGGAGCTGACCGCGCCTTTGTCGAAGCCGCCGTGGCCAGGATCGAGCACGATGGTTTGCACATGCGGAAGGCTGCCGATCATGTTTGGGCGCAATTGCGGCTCGAGCGTCTTGGCCAGATCGATGCGGGAAACGACGACTTTGCCATCATGAACAAAGACGGGGAAGCAGAGCCAATTGCGGACGCCGTTCACCATCATCTCGCGGCTGTCGAGGGTGAACACGAGATCGCTGCGCTCATTGCGCAGGTGAATATTGCGGCCTTCCAAGGCAGGCTGCGGAAAGCCATAGAAAGCGGCAATATTATCGATGGTGAGAAAGTCGCGGCCGCCGATTTTGACGACCTTCCATTCGACGGCGCCGAAGAGATTTCCGCAGACGGCCAGGCAAAGTGCGCAAAGGACCGTGGCGATTTTCATCATGGCTTTTGGATGCAGGATAGATGCCATTGCGGACTCATCCTTATTATCGCACGGTTCATCCATTCACGCTCAGGGTTATCCCGATCGGAGTCGGTCGGATCCCGCTGAAATTAGCTTAACGCTACTGCAACGGGATCCCTCCACTTCGCTTCGCTTCGGTCGGGATGACAAAGAGGTAAACCGGTCGGAACGACAAAGCGGTAACCGGTCGGGGCGCAAAGCGGTGAACTGTCGGGGCGCAAGGAGGTGAACTGTCGGCGCAAAGAGGTAAACGTGAGCCGGAGGTTAGTCGTTGGACAAGGTGACGGTTTTCGCGTTTCCTTCACGAATGCCAAAGCTCCTGTCTCTCGCGCTCCTTTTTAGCATCGCAACAGTTTACGCCCAAAGCGAACCGCAGAAATCGCCGCCGCTCAGCACGGCCACGCCGCCGCCAAATGTGCATGACGCGGCGAAGATGCCTTCGGAGAAAACGAACCCGCCGCCACCCACGAGCGCGAACGCGACTTCGCCAGCCGGCGAGACCGAGAAGCCGGCGATCGATAAGAATCCGCCGCCGCTTGACCTCAAGAACATGGATACGTCGGTTAAACCAGCGGATGACTTTTACATGTTTGCCAATGGTGGGTGGCTGAAGGCCAATCCCATCCCGCCGGAGTATTCGCGCTGGGGCAGCTTCAATGAGCTGACGGAGAAGAATAACGACGCGCTGCACGAAGTCTGCGACAAAGCGTCGAACACGTCTACTGATCCGAAGCTAGCGCCGGAGGTGCAGAAGGTGGGAGATTTCTATGCCAGCGGCATGGACGAGCAGGCGATCGACGCGGCGAAGGCGACGCCGTTAGCGGATGAGTTCAAACGCATTGATTCGATCAAAGACCGCAATGATGTGCTGAAGGAAATCGCGCACCTGCACAATCTCGGCGTGACTTCACTCTTCGGTTTCACCTCAGGGCAGGACGATAAGAATAGCACGATGGTGATCGCGCAGGCTTACCAGGGCGGGATCGGTCTGCCGGATCGCGATTACTACACCAAGACGGACGAAGCTTCAAAGAGACTGCGCGACGCTTACGTGCAGCACGTGGCGAAGATGCTGACGCTGGCGGGCGAGGCTGAAGCTGATGCCACCGGACACGCGCAGAAGATCATGGCGATGGAAACGGCGCTGGCGCAGGGCTCACGCACGCGCGTGGAGCTGCGCGATCCGGAGAAGAACTACAACAAAATGAAGGTGGCCGATCTGCAAAAAC
>DAIRIE010000203.1:0-4697 GCA_036809705.1 Chthoniobacterales bacterium | reverse complement strand
AGTCACGATTGCGCAGGACCCGAACGAGGCGCAGCACGGCAGCATGCCGATGACGGCAATCAGCACCGGCATGGTCGATTGGGTGCTGCCGGTGGCGCAGATGCCGGGCAAGCTGATGGAGTTCGTGCGCAACGAAAACGCGATGCGGTTGCCACCGGAGATCACGGACGCGGAAACGCCGGACGCGAAGGTGCGCGAAGCGCCGGGGGGCGAGACCGTCTCCGACGAAACGCACGATGCGCAGGATGAGGAGGCGCTGGCAGAGGTGCTGGCCCACTTGCGCGCGCACACCGCGCACGATTTCGCCCATTACAAACGCGCCACCGTGCTGCGCCGGATTGCGCGCCGGATGCAGGTGAATTCGATCAACTCGATTCCGAAATATCTCGAGTTCCTGCGCAAACACTCCGCCGAAGCGCGCGCGCTGCTCCAGGATTTGCTCATTGGCGTGACGCATTTCTTTCGCGACCCGGAGGCTTTCGCCGCCTTGCAGTCGCACATCCCGCAACTTTTCGGCGGGAAAGGACCCGAGGACGCGGTGCGGGTGTGGGTGGCAGGCTGCGCGACGGGCGAAGAAGCTTACTCCATCGCCATGCTGCTGGTGGAGCATGCGGAAAGTCTTCCCAGCCCGCCGAAAATCCAGGTGCTGGCGTCCGATATTGATGAGCAGGCGATCCAGCAGGCGCGCGATGGACTTTATCCGGGGACGATCGAAGCCGACGTTTCGCTGGAGCGGCTTCGGCAGTTTTTCGTGAAAGATCACGGGCGTTATCGCGTGCGCAAAGAACTGCGTGAGACGGTGCTTTTCGCCGCGCACGACGTGCTGAAAGATGCCCCCTTCTCGCGGGTGGATCTCATCTCCTGTCGCAACCTGCTCATTTACCTGAATGCCAAAGCGCAGGACCAGGTCTTCGATATTTTCCACTTCGCCTTGCGCCCGGGTGGATTGCTTTTCATCGGCGCGGCTGAGGGTGGGCAGGCGGCGCAAACGCTTTTTTCGCCGCTCGACACCAAACATCGCATCTACATCCGCCGTTCCGTTCCGCGGCCGACGTGGAAAATTCCCACCCTTCCTTTGCGCACGGCCGACCCGGCCAAGCGCGTGCACGCGGAACCGCGGCCACGCCAGCTGCCGGCGCTGAGCGGGACTGGCGCCGCAAGCGCCGGCGGCGACACGCCGAAGATTTCCTTCGACCGGCAGGAGAGGCGAGCGGTGTTGTTCGGCGAGCTGCACCTGAAGCTGCTCGAGGAATATGGCCCATCCTCCGCCGTGGTGAACGAGGCGCACGATCTCGTTCATCTTTCCGAAAACGGCGGGCGTTATTTGCAATTCGTGGCCGGGGAACCCTCGGCCAACATCGTCGCCATTGTCCGGCCGGAGTTACGTGGTGAATTGCGCGCTGCTCTTTTCCGCGCAGGTCAGACAAGCGAGAGCGTGACCGGGTCAGCCGTCGCGCTGGAGATCGAGGGTGAGCGCAAAGTGGTGACGGTGGAAGTGCGGCCGGTGCGCGGGAAGGATTCGGCCCAGGGATATTTCCTTGTCCTGTTCCGTGAGAGCGAGGCCGACGCGCGGCAGGCGCAGCGTCCGGCGGTGCAACCCGACGCCGCGTCGGTGACGGCGGAGCTCGAGAATGAGATTCAATTTCTCAAGCAGCAGCTGAACTCGACGGTCGAGCAATACGAAGCCACCTCCGAGGAACTAAAAGCTTCCAACGAAGAGCTCCAGGCGATGAACGAAGAGATGCGTTCCGCGACTGAGGAGTTGGAAACGAGCAAGGAGGAGTTGCAGTCGGTCAACGAAGAACTGATCACAGTTAACAACGAGCTGAAAAGTAACGTCGAGGAACTGAGCCGGGCCAACAGCGACCTGCATAGCCTGATGGCTTCGACTGATATCGGCACCATTTTTCTCGACCGGCAATTGCGCATCGCGCGTTTCACTCCCAGCGCGCAGAAGATTTTCAACATCATCCCCTCGGATCTCGGCCGTCCGCTTTCCGACATCACCAACCGTTTGCGCTATCCAGATTTACTGAAGGACGCGCAGACGGTGCTCGACAGTCTCGCCGGCATTGAGAACGAAGTGCGACTGGAGACTGACCGCTGTTTCTTGTCGCGCATCGCGCCGTATCGCGGTGGCGAAGATCGCATCGCGGGAGTGGTGGTCACGTTCGTCGATATCACCCGGCGCAAACATACCGAGGAAGCGTTGCGCTCGAGCGAGGAGCATTTCCGCGTAGCGCTGGAGGCGGCGGAGATGGCGGCGTGGGACTACGATGTGCGCGCGCACAAGGTAATCTGGAACGAACAACATTTCCGGCTGCTTGGCCTCGAGCCGGATGGGACAGGAAAGACACCGGCGGAATTCCTGAGCTTCGTTCATCCAGACGACCTCGAGATGGTGAGGGAACGGTTGCGCGTGGCGGTGGAAGAGAGCGGCACGTACCGAGCGGAGTTTCGCATTATTCGCAAAGACGATGGCGCAACCCATTGGATGAGCGGGTTCGGCAAGGCGCTCACGTGGCATGAGGGCAAAGCAGCGCGCATGACTGGCGTCATGTTCGACATCAGTGAACGTCGGCGCGCCGAGGAAGCGTTGCGCGAAAGCGAAAACCGGCTGCGCATTCTGGCCGACGCGGTGCCGCAGATCATCTGGACGAACAATGCCGATGGCACGGCGAATTATTTTAACAAGCGCTGGTTCGATTTTAGCGGTCTGACCTATGAGCAATCGGCCGGGCCAGGCTGGCAAGCCATTGTGCATCCTGCCGATGCGCCGGCTTCGCGCGACAAATGGCAGCAGGCCCTCGCCGTCGGCGAAGTCTTCGACGCGGAATACCGGCTGCAGCGCAAAGACGGCGAATACCGCTGGTTCATCGGCCGCAACGTTCCATTGAGGGATGCAGAGGGCGGCGTCACGAGCTGGTTTGGAACGGCCACCGACATCCAGGATTTAAAGCAAGCCGAGACAGCGCTGCGCGAGAGTGAAGAGCGCTTCCGGCAATTCGCCGAAAATTCCGCTGACGTTTTTTGGATTCTCGATGCCAAGACGCGCCGGCTGGAATATCTCAACCCGGCCTACGAGCGAATCTGGGGTGAATCGCGCGAAACTGTCCAGAGAGATGTCGACCGGTCCCTCCAGCTGGTACACCCGGAGGACCGGGATCGAGTCCAGAGAAGCATGCCGAAGTTAGTTGCCGGCAACACCCAGACGGTCGAGTACCGAATTATCCGCGCCTCGGACAAAGCGGTGCGCTGGATCCGTGACACCGGTTTCGCGATTCCGAATGACAAGGGCGAGATCACGCGCGTGGCTGGCGTTGCGCAGGACATCACCAGGGACAAGGAGCGGACAGCGGCCTTGGGAGTGACGAAGGAGCGTTTCGAGCTGCTGGTCGAGGGAGCGCGCGAGTACGCCATGTTTCTGCTCGATACCGCGAACGAGATTACTTACTGGAGCCAGGGCGCCGAACGCGTCTTCGGCTGGAGCGCGGAGGAAGCAGTCGGCCAGAGTGGCGAGCTGATTTTCACGCCGGAAGATCGGACGCGCGAGGCGGAGGAAAAGGAAATCGAGATTGCCTTGCACGATGGAACCGCGCCGGACCAGCGCTGGCATATGCGCAAGGATGGCTCGCGTATCTGGATCGACGGCGTGATGCGCCGGCTCGATGACGAAAAGACGGGTGCGCTGCGCGGTTTCGCCAAGATCGCGCGCGATGCCACGCAGCAACGCGAAGCCGAGGAGCAATTGCGCAACTGGAGCGCCGGGTGCAGGAACGAACCGCGGAGCTGGAGCGCACTAATGCCAAGTTGCGCCAGGCCATGGATCAGCGGCAGATGTTGGAAAAACAAATCCTCCGCATCACGGAGCAGGAACGGGCGCGCATCAGCCAGGATTTACACGACAGCCTTTGCCAGGAACTAACGGCGACCGCGTTCCTCCTGAAATCGCGCTCCAAGGCCATCGCCACGCAGAACAAAGCGGCCGCCGATTCGCTCGCCGAAGCCGCCGAAACGGTGAATGGCAACGCCGGCCTCGCGCGTGACCTCGCCCGCGGCCTGCATCCTCTGGAGCTGGGCTCAGCCGGTTTGCCCTCGGCCCTGCGCGAGCTTTGCGCGCGCACCAATGATCACGTCAGTTGCCGGTGCGATTGCCCACGCTCGCTCCGGCTTGACCAGACCATGGCAGTGAATCTTTATCGCATCGCGCAGGAAGCCGTGACCAATTCCATGAAGCACGCGAAAGCGAATGAGATCGCGATTATTTTGGAGCGAACGAATGGCGAGATCGTGCTCACGATCAGCGATGATGGCCAGGGCAAACGCAGGCGCGGGCACGGCCTCGGCACGCTCATCATGCAATATCGCGCCCGAGCTATCGGTGGCACGCTGCGGGTGGAATCGACGCGAAACCGTGGGACGAGCGTGACCTGCCGCGTGCCTTTGCACCGCTAACGAGCCGCAGTTAGTTAAGTGGAACTACTCGGGCTTGACCATGTGGCAATGGTGGTCGCTGATGTCGAGCGCTCGGTCGCGTGGTATCTCGACCTGCTCAACCTTGAACGAATGTACAGCGACCAATGGGGTGGCGTCCCGGCGTTTGTCGGCATCGGTGGCACCGGCCTCGCTCTTTTTCCCGCGCGGAACGCTGGGTCGAAAGGCAGTGGAATTCTACACGTCGCCTTCCGCGCCACCCG
>DAIRIE010000202.1:0-4719 GCA_036809705.1 Chthoniobacterales bacterium | reverse complement strand
AAAACGTGAGATCGCCACCGCCGCTATCGGCGCGAATATCGCCGGCCAGTTCGGTCGCGCTGAGATCGCCGCCACCGGTATTCAACTCGGCGGAAAAGTTTTTCGGAACGCGAACGGTGTAGCGCGCATCCATGCTGGTGTGATGAAAGTGATGATGCCGCGCCTCCTTCGACGACCGCGCTCGCACCGTGATGGTGTTGCCATTCGCCGTCACCGCGACCGGCGCTTCGGCTAAATATTCTTTCTCCGCTGCTTCATCGCCGAAATTGATGCGGCGGAATGCGTCCACGGTGACTTTGCTGTCGGTGCCGGCGTTCACGTTGACCGTGCCGAAATCAACCTCGACTATGAGCTTGCCGCCCGGTCGCGCGTCGATTTGCTGGTTTACTTTTTCTTCAGAACTCGCGGAGGCAGAGACAACGAACCCGAGAAGGGTGGCACTGAACAGGGACAGGATTGTTTTATTCATAACGAAGAGCTTCCATTGGTTGAACCAGCGCGGCGCGGCGCGCCGGCAAATAGCAGGCGAGAAACGCCACCGCACCGAGCAGAAGTGAGATGGCGAGAAATGTGCTCGGGTCGGTGGCAGCGACGCCGAAGAGGAGGTTGGCGATGAGCCGCGTTACGCCAAGCGCGCCCAACACACCGGCAACAATGCCAATGCCGGCCAGCGCCATGCCGTGGCCCAGAATGAGTTTGAGCACGTCGCGCATTTGGGCGCCGAGCGCCATGCGAATGCCGATCTCGTGGGTGCGCTGCGCGACGGTTTGCGCGAGCACGCCATAAATGCCGATCGCGGCAAGCAGGAGCGCGAGAGCGGCGAAACCGGCGAGGAGAAACATCGAAAGCCGTCTCAGCGAGATCGAGTCGGCCACGATCTCTTTCATGGTCGCCACATTAAAGACAGCCTGCTCGGGATCGATGGCCAAAATTTCGCGCCGGATCGCATCCGCCATCGACCCGGGCTCAATGCGCGTGCGGACGACCAGCGTCATGTTTGACTGCGGCATTTGCAGCTGTGGAACGTAGAGCGCCATCGTGCCCGCAGTGTCGAGGCCGTATTGTTTCACGTCGGGCACAATGCCGACAACAGTGCGCCACGGCCGTTTCTCCACCGGCTCGGAGTTTTCGAAGCGAATGCGTTTACCGATTGCCTCCTCGCCTGCCCAATATTTCCGCGCCATCGATTCACTGATGAGAACGGCGGGCGGCGCGTCCGCGGTATCATGGAACGTCAGACCGCGGCCGCGCACGAGCGAGATGGACATGGCCTGGAGGTAATCAGGCGTGACGACGTAGCTATCGACCTCCGACAATTCGCTCACCGGCCGCGGCTGTCCTTCGATCTCGATCGTCCGGCGATCGAAATTCTCGCTCACCGGCAGCACACTCGTCACGGCAGCGGCCTCGACGGCAGGCAATGCTTTGATCCGTTGCAGCATTCGCTCGTAAAATGCGCTCCAATTCTCCTCCTTCGGATACCTGGCGCGCGGCAGGGAAACGTTCATCGTCAGCACCCGCTCGGGATCGAATCCCGGATCGACGCTATTGAGGCGAAACACGGTTTTGATGAGGAGGCCGGCCGCGACGAGCAACACCATGGCGAGCGCGATCTCCGTCACGACCAGCACGCTGCGCAACGGGCTGCGAGTCGAGACGGCGCCGGGAGTGCGGCCGGCATCGTTGAGCGTCTCGTTGAGACTCACTCGTGAGGCGCGCAGGGCTGGCGCACAGCCGAAGACGACGCCGGTGAGAATCGAAACGACGAAGGAAAAAGTCAGGACGCGCACATCCAGCTCGACTCCGCTCAATAGCGGAACAACCCGCGCGCCGAATGTCTGCATGACACCGATGCTCCACGTTGCGCCGAGCACGCCAAGCACTCCGCCGGCCAGCGCGAGCAGAATACTTTCCGTCAAAAACTGGCGGATGACTCGCGCGCGACTCGCGCCCAGTGCAGCGCGAATGGCAATCTCGCGATAACGGCTGATCGAGCGCGCGAGAAGCAGATTACCGACATTGGCGCAGGCGATGAGCAGCAGAAAGACGACCGCGCCAAAGAGCATGAGCAGCGCGGGCCGGACGCGACTGACGAGATCTTCGCGCAGCGTCACGAGGTGAATTCCCGCCCTCGAGTCAGTATCGGGATGTTCGCGTTCAAGCTGGCGCGAGATCAGGTCCATCTCCGATTGCGCTTGCGTCAGAGTGACGCCTGGCCTTAGCCGCGCGATCGCCCGCAGATGGCGGCTCGCTCGTTCCTTTTCATCCGGTGCTTCAGCGACTGGACGATAGAATTCCGCCGGCGCCGGAAGCAATCCTCGCGGCAGCGAGTGAACGCTGGCCGGCAAAACGCCAATCACAGTGTAGGGACGCGCGCTGAGGGTGACGGTTTTGCCAACAATCTGCGGATCATCGGCGAAACGTTTGTGCCAGAGCGCGTAGCTCAGCACCGCGACGTAATCTTTGCCTTCGACCTGTTCTTCCGCGGTGAAGACGCGGCCAAGCATTGGTTTTGCTCGCATCACATCGAAGAAGCCGTCGCCGACCTGCGCGCCGAAAATGCGCTCCGGCTCGCCCGCGCCGGTGAGCACCGGCCGAAAGTCCGTGTACGTGCTCATCTCGTCGAAGACGTGATTGCGCGCCCGATAGTCGGCGATGTCGGTGGCGGAAACCTGGCCGCGGTGCAGGTCGTGCGTCTTGTCTTCGCCCCAGAGGAGAACGATTCGCTCCGGCTGGGGATACGGCAGCGTTTTCACCAGCACGGTATTGATCGCGCTGAAGATGGCGGTGTTCGCGCCAATGCCGAGCGCGAGGGTGACGATGGCAATTGCGCTGAATCCCGGCGCTTTCAGCAGTTGACGCAGCGCGAGTTTAAGGTCGCTCGTCATATGCTGTCATCCTGAGCGAAGCGGAGCGCAGTTGAAGGATCCGCGGCGTTACCGGTAACGCTTCGCAACGCGATTCCTCGGCTCCGCTCGGAATGACAAATGTCATTTCACAATCCAGCCGTCGCGGAGCTGGATGACGCGTTTGCCGTAGCCGGCGTTTTTCTCCGAATGCGTGACCTGAATGATGGTCACGCCTTCATCGTTGAGCTGCCGAAACAACTCCATGATTTGTTCGCCCTGGCTCGAATGGAGATTGCCCGTCGGCTCGTCCGCCAGGAGCAACTTCGGTTTGGCGATGATCGCGCGCGCGACACCGACGAGTTGTTGCTGGCCGCCGGAAAGCTGACGCGGGTACAAATCTTTTTTTCCGACAATCTGGAACCGGTCGAGCGTGTCGGCCACGAGCGCGGCGCGTTCGCTTTTGCTGTAACGACGATAGGAGAGCGGGATATCGAGGTTCTCGTAAACGGTGAGATCGTCGAGCAAATGGTATTGCTGAAAAACGAACCCGATCTGCTCGTTGCGCAGCTGATTGCGCTCTTTCGCTTTCAGGCGGTGCACCGCGGTTTCATCCAAAAGATATTCGCCGGTCCAGCCGTGATCGTGCATGCCGAGGATGTGCAGTAGCGTTGATTTACCCGCGCCGGACGGACCCATTATTGAAACGAAATCGCCGTCTTCGATGTTGAGAGTGATGTCGCGCAGAACATAAAACATTTCGCCTTTAGCCAGTGGATAAACGCGCTCGATGTGTTTCAGCTCGATGAGTGGATTGATCATGCGGTGTGGGTGAGGGCCAGCACCGGATCGGCGCGAATGATGCGCGCGGCTGGAATGTAGCTGGCGAGCAGGGCGATGAGACCGAGCAGGGCGGTGACGAACGCCAAGGTAGTCGAATCGTGCGGACTGACCTGATAAAGCAAGGCTGCCAAAAGCCGCGAAGTCGCGAGGGTGAGGAGAAGACCGAGAAGCGTGCCGGTCAGGATCAGCCTTCCGGCGTGACCGATCACGAGACGCATGATGTCGCGGCGTTGCGCACCGAGCGCCATGCGCACGCCGATCTCATGTGTGCGTTGCACGACGAGGAACGACATCACGCCATAAATTCCGACGCCCGCGAGCACGAGCGCGACGGCGGCGAAAACGCCTAACAAGACCACTGACAATCGCCGCGGCGCGACTGAATCGGACGTGATCTGCTCGAGCGTTTTGATATTAGCCAGCGGCTGCTCCGGATCGTACGCCTGCATCTCGCGGCGGATGCCGCTGATGAGAGCGCGCGGATCCTGCGCGCTGCGAACCGCGAGGATCATCCCGCGAAATGGCCGCTGCGGATGCGGCAGGTAGTATTCCGGCTTGGCGTCCTGATCGAGCCCGCGATGCCGAATGTCGCCGACCACTCCAACGACTGTGATCCATTTGATTTTCGCCGGATCGGAATCGTCGAAGTTGATCTGTTTGCCGATGCCGTCTTCACCGGGCCAATACTTCTTCGCCATGGCCTGATTGATGATGGTAACGCCAGGCGATTCGGCCGTATCGCCGTCGGTGAAGACGCGGCCTCTAATCAGCGACGTTTGAAGGACGCGGAAGTAATCGGGCGTGATGACGCGGATTTCTTCGTCGGGAAAAACGCCGGTCTGCTTCTCGCTGCGGCCTTCGATGTGGAATGAGTTATCGCTGTTCGATCCGCTGAGCGGGAGAATGGAAGTCAGCGCGACATGCTGCACGCCCGCAAAAAGCTGAAACCGGGCGGCATCATGATGATGGACGATTTTTACGAGGGCCCCGGCGGCTACGAGCAGAATGACGGCGTGATGGCGGCGGTCAC
>DAIRIE010000201.1:4163-4727 GCA_036809705.1 Chthoniobacterales bacterium | reverse complement strand
TGGCCCCTGGTGAAACGGCGCCGCCGCCCGCTGCGAATGCTCCGGCGCCCGCGCCTGCCGCACCCACTGTTTCGCCCGCCACCCCGGCGCTGCCACCGGTCAATCCGGCGGATTCCCGCATCACTTTAACGTTGAACCAGATCCCTCTCGGCGAAGCGTTGCGCTACATCGCGAGCCAGGCCGGCTTGAAAGTGAAGGTGGAACCGTATGCCGTCTCGATTGTTCCTCTGAGCGAACAAAGCAACGAGCTCCTAACCAAGGAATATCGCGTCCCGCCCGGCTTCATCGGCAGCAGCGTGAACGTGGGTGCATCTGCACTTAGCCAGGGAGCATACAAAACCGGTGGAGCTCCCGCCGGAGGAGCGGCCGCGCCCGGCGGCACTGGGCACGACACGCAGGAATCCACCGGTGGCCAGTTACTCGTTAACCGAGAAGGCGCGCGCGAATTCCTTGAACCCAAAGAGCGCGAGCAGGGTGACGCCGAGAATAAACGGCACCCGACCCGCGAAAACGACCGCGAGCGCGAGCGGCGCCATCCAGAGCCAGGCGCGGTAGGTTTGCCAG
>DAIRIE010000201.1:0-4153 GCA_036809705.1 Chthoniobacterales bacterium | reverse complement strand
TGTTCGAGACGATGCTGCCGATCCTGGCCTGGCTCGAAAGCCAAGGCGTGCCGTTCCCACCCGGCGCTAGCGCGCACTTCCTGCCGCAAAGCAGCCGACTTATCGTCCGCAACACGGTCGATAACCTCGAGCTGGTCGATGCGCTGGTTGAGCAAGCTAACGTCTCCGGCCCGAAGCAGGTCGAGATCGAATCCAAGTTCGTCGAGATCACGCAGAACAACCTCAAAGAGCTTGGCTTCGACTGGCTCCTCGGCCAGTTCAACATCGGCAATCAGCGCGTCTTCGGCGGCGGCGGCGTTTCCGGTAACGGCACCGCGGTCAATGGCGCGAACTTTCCGTTCGTCACCCCGGGCGGCAACGTCGTTGGCCAGTTCCCGGTGACTGCCGGTAATCGCAGCGGCGATTTCGCCATCAGCGCCAACGCCATCGACGCGCTCATTCTCGGCACCGGCGGCGCTGCTACCGTCGCGCCCGGTATCTTCGGGCTCTCCGGCGTTTTTACCGATCCGCAATTTCAAGTCGTGATCCGCGCACTCAACCAGAAGAAAGGCGTCGATCTTCTCTCCGCTCCGCGTGTCACCACCAAGAGCGGCCAGCGCGCCGTCATAGAAATCGTGCGCGAATTTCGTTACCCGACCCAGTTCCAGCCGCCCCAAATCCCGCAGACGGTCGGGAGCAACTTCGGAAATTCGAGCAGTATCTTTAATCCGATTACGGGCGCGTTTAGCAATTCCGGAAACAGCAGCGGCAATTTTCCAGTGACTCCCACTACGCCGACTGCGTTTGAGACTCGTAATACCGGTGTAACGCTCGAAGTAGAACCAGTAGTTGGACCGGATGGAGTAACTATCGACCTAAACCTGATCCCGCAGGTGGTTGAGTTCGAAGGCTTCATTAACTACGGCAGTCCTATTCAAACAACGAGCACTAACATTCTCGGACAGACTATCACCAACGTTCTTACTCCGAACATCATCAACCAGCCTATCTTCAGCACCCGCAAAGTAACTACCAGCGTCAGCGTGTGGGATGGCCAAACTGTAGTTCTGGGTGGTTTGATGCGTGAAGACGTGCAAAAGACCGAAGACCGAACCCCTATTATCGGAGATATCCCAATAGTTGGCCGCCTCTTCCGCACCAACTCCGAGCAGCACATCAAACGCAACCTTGTTATCTTCGTCACCGCTCGCCTGGTTAATCCTGCCGGTCAACCGATCAACACCACCGAGGAGGAAGAAGAACAGGACGTGGTGCAACCTCCGCAGTTGCCTGAGGTGCCGATGTATAAGAAGTAAAGCGGCCCGAGGCGACTCGCCTAACGGATCGATGGAACAGCGGTTAGCTAACAGCGTCCAGTGCGCTGGTATTCCGCTTTGACGTTGCGCACGGCGACGACCCTGGCCGGCTTCGCTCTGATAAGCGCGATATCGCGCAGCAGACTCTCCGCCAGGGCGCGATCGATTTGCCACCGCTCAGGGCGGCGGGCCAGAATGGATAAGAAGGACATGTGGGGGTGCGAAGTGAGGGGTTAGGCGTGCAACGGGCTAATCACGTTGCGTATGCATCCATTCTGTCACAAACGCTTTGTGAATTTCCAGTAAAACTTACCACAGGCCCGCGGCGCGGGGCCTTGGAGCGCATTGCCGAAGTTTCGGCCCGTGACTCGTGGTCGAGAGATATCTCGACTTTCCCCGGCGTCATCAATAGTTGAGTCGCTCGATGGAAGGGTGGCGCCTGTTTCGTTCGTTGAACCGCGCACAGCGCAATACTTTCATCGCCTGCTTTCTGGGGTGGGCGCTGGATGCTTTCGATTTTTTCCTGCTCACCTTCGTCATCCCGCCGCTCGCACACGAGTTTCACCGCTCCGTCGCCGAGATCGGCTACGCTATTACCCTGACGCTGGCGATGCGCCCGCTCGGCGCATTCATCTTCGGCCTCCTCGGCGATCGCTTCGGCCGGCGCATCCCGCTCATGGTCGACATCATCTTTTACTCAGTAATGGAATTGCTCACCGCTTTTTCGCCGAGCTACACCTGGCTGCTCATCTTCCGCGCCCTCTACGGCATCGGCCTCGGCGGCGAGTGGGGGCTCGGGGCGTCACTCGCCATGGAGACGCTGCCGGTGAATGCGCGCGGCCTCTTCTCCGGCATTCTTCAGCAGGGCTACGCCTTCGGTTATCTGCTCGCCGCGGTTGTTTACTGGATTGTGTTTCCCTTCTTCGGCTGGCGCGGCTTGTTCGTGGTGGGCGCACTGCCAGCGTTTCTCGTACTCTACATCCGCGCCAGCGTGCCGGAATCGCCGGCGTGGGTTCGCGAGCGACACGTCACCGCGCGTTTCTGGTCGAACGCCGCCGGCATTGTGCGCGAGCATTGGCTGCTCTTCATCTACGTCATCATTCTCATGACGGCATTCAATGCCATGTCGCACGGCACCCAGGACATGTATCAAACGTTCCTGAGCGAACAGCGCGGCCTCGGCACGAGCGCGAAAGCAGCCATCGGCATCGTCTACAGCTTCGGCGCCATCTGCGGCGGCACAATCGTCGGGCATCTTTCGCAACGATTCGGCCGGCGGCGCGCCATCGTTGGCTGCGCGCTGCTTGGGCTAATCCTGATTCCGATCTGGGTTTTCTCGCCCAGCTTATCGTTGCTGGTCGTCGGCGGGTTCTTCATGCAATTCATGGTGCAAGGCGCGTGGGGTGTCGTGCCGGTGCATCTCAATGAACTGTCACCCGCTGGCGTCCGCGGCACGTTTCCCGGTTTCGCCTATCAACTCGGCAATCTGCTGGCGGCAAACACGGCCGTGATCGAAGCGCGGCTGGCGACGCATTTCGGCCAGCCCGGCCGGCCCAACTACGCCGCAGGAATGGCGATGTTCGCCGCGGTGATTTTCCTCGCGCTCGCGCTCATCGCCGCGCTCGGCCCGGAGCAGCGGGGGAAGGAGTTTTAGCACAGCGTGCTGGTGAACTCGGGTTGTGAATGGTGAATAATGACTTGTGAATAGTGGCCGGTTGCGAGTCGCGGCAAAGTTTTTATTCACCATTCACCGATCACTATTCATCAGTCTTAATGCTCCCCGATCGTCCGCGGCACCAGCCCCGGTCCTTCCCCCGGCGGCGGCAACGGCTGCGGCGGGCGCTGCTGCTGCTGCGCGGTCGCATTCGCGCTACGGTAAACACCGGGCCCGTACCGTTCCTCCACAATCGCTTCGGCAATTTTATCCGCCAGTTGTTCCCGATAGTCGTCGCTGCGCGCTTCATAACCTTCGGCGCGATTGCTCAGGTAGCCGCACTCGACCAGCACTGCGGGATAGGTCGCGTTGCGCAGGACGCGGAAATTGGCCACGTGCACTCCGCGATTCACCGAGCCCTTCATCGTGCATAATTTGCTCTGCACGCGCCGCGCCAGCTCCTCCGCATACGGCGAATGGAAATAGGTCTCGTAACCTTTGATGCCGCGCCGGCGCGAGTCATTGAAATGAACACTGACGAAGATGGAATTTTTTGTGCGGTTCTCGATGTCGACGCGCGTATCGAGCGGGATGAAAGTGTCATCGGAGCGCGTCATCACCACGTGCAGCTCCGATTCGCGGAGCTTACGGCTCAGCCGTTCAGCGACATCGAGCGTCGCCATTTTCTCCGGCGGCCCATAACGCCGGTAAGCGCCGCTGTCTTTGCCGCCGTGCCCGGCATCGACCACCACCGTGGTGAACGTGCGCGTGGTATTCTTACTCGACTGCTGCTCGCTAACTGTCTGGCAGCCGGCGAGAACCAGCGCCAGGCAGGCAGTGATGAAGCTCCAGATACAGCGCATGGCGATTGATAGACGATTCGAGTTCGGCTGACAAATTCCTCAGCAAAAAGTGCAATTTTGATGCCGCTCTTCGCACAAAAACCGCTTGAGTTTCACCCGACCACATCTAAAGCCCTTTCGTTTCTATGCTCTCCAAGCTTGCCCTTTTGCCCCTGCTTTTCGCCATTGCTCTGCCCACCTGCAAGAAATCTCAGCAGGTAAAGACGATCGGCGAAACGCCCACACCGTCGCCCACTGCGACCGCTGCTCCCAGCGCCTCGCTCAGCGAGACCAGCGCCGCTTCTTTGCCTGGCAAAGTCGCGGTCGATCAAACCGCGCAGGTCATCGTTTTTGGCTATCAC
>DAIRIE010000200.1:1156-4809 GCA_036809705.1 Chthoniobacterales bacterium | reverse complement strand
CTCCTTCCGGTGCGCTCAACGAATCGACCAGCGTCCGCACAAATCCCCCCGCCGGAATTTTTGCGCAAACCTGTTGCCACAACTTTTCCGGGTCGAGGTTTTCCTTCACTTGCGCCGGCGCGACTGGCCGCTGCTCCACCCTGACCTCCTTCCGCGGGGGCGCCGCCGCAGGCTTGCCATCACGCAACGCGCTCAGATTCTCGATCACTTCATCCAGCGTCGCCTGGTTCAACGTCTGAATCGCTTTTATCACCGCAATCTCGAAGTGCAGTTTCTTGTTCGGCGCCCACTTCATTCGTCCCTCGGCCGCGGCGAATTGATCGATCAATTCCAGCAGCCGATCGGTCCCAAGCGACGGCGCCTGTTTCTCGATGGCCGCCCGCATCTCCGCCGTCACTTCATCGCTCAACGCATCCGGTTTCACCTTGAACACGAGCAAATCGCGCAGGTAAGTAATCGTGTCCGACATCAACTTCATCATGTCCTTGCCCGCTTCGCACTGCTCGTGCAGAACTTTGAGCGCTTCCGCCGTCTCGCCACCGAGGATTTTCCCGATAAACTCCGCCACCCGCGCCTCGCTGGTGAAGCCGAAAACGTCCAGCACATCAGCCTCGGCGATAGTATCACCGCAAAACGCTACTAGCTGATCGAGCATCGACTCCGCATCGCGCATTCCCCCTTCGGCCCCGCGCGCGATGGCGTGCGCTGCCGCCGCGGCGAGCGTGAGCTTTTCCTTTTGCGCGATGAGATGGAGATGTTGCGCGATGAGATTGGTCGGAATGCGATGCAAATCGAAGCGTTGACAGCGCGAAAGGATCGTCGCCAAAACCTTCTGCGGTTCGGTCGTCGCGAAGATGAACTTTACGTGCGGTGGCGGCTCCTCCAGCGTCTTGAGCAAGGCGTTGAACGCCGCCTGCGTCAGCATATGCACCTCGTCGATGATGTAGATTTTGAACCGCGATTTGGCCGGCGCGTAACGCACGTTGTCACGCAGCTCCCGCACCTGCTCCACCCCGTTGTTGCTCGCGCCGTCGATCTCGAGCACATCGAGGCTGTTGCCACCGGCGATTTCGCGGCAGTTATCGCACACTCCGCACGGCGTCACCGTTGGCCTCGGCGCATTCGCGCAATTCAGCGCCTTCGATAAAATGCGCGCCGTCGATGTTTTGCCGGTCCCGCGCGGTCCGACGAAAAGATAGGCGTGGGCCAGCCGATTTTGCTCCACCGCGTTTTTGAGCGTGCGCGAGACGTGCCCCTGCCCGACCAGATCGTTAAACGTCTGCGGCCGGTATTTGCGCGCGAAGACCTCGTAGCTCACACCAAACTTTAGCCTTTCCGCTATCGCGCGAAAGATGAAACTCTCTCTCGCTATGATGAAATGCCTGGGCGCTCTTAGTTTCCTTCTGCTCGCGTTTAATCTTTCCGCGCGTCCGCCGATTTCGCCTCCGCCGAAAATCGAAGCGCCGGCTGCGGTTCGCGCACGCGACCTGGGCATTTCCTTCGATGGCACACCGGGCAAGCTCAACGCCATTACGGACGTCGCCGGCGTGGAAGTTGGCACCACGACTTTGATCAGCGGCGAAGGAAAGTTGGAGCAGGGCAAGGGCCCGGTGCGCACAGGAGTCACCGCCATCATCCCGCGCGGCCACGATTCGCTGAACGATCCCGTTTATGCTGGTGTCTTCAGCTTGAACGGCAACGGCGAGATGACCGGCACGGCCTGGGTAGAAGAGAGCGGCTTTCTCGAAGGGCCGGTCGTCATCACCAACACTCACAGCGTAGGTCTCGCCCGTGACGCCGTCATCAAATGGCGCCTTGCCCACGGCGCGGCTGATCCCACCGGCTACTGGTGGAGCTTGCCGGTCGTAGCCGAGACGTGGGATGGCTGGCTCAACGATATCAACGGCTTCCATGTTAAACCGGAGGACGTTTTTCACGCGCTCGACTCGGCTCACAGCGGGGCAGTGGAAGAAGGCAGCGTCGGTGGTGGCACCGGCATGATTTGCTACGAATTCAAAGGCGGTAACGGCACTGCATCCCGGCGTGTAGAAATGAAGGCCGGCAAGGATTCGCCTGCGAGCAGTTATACCGTAGGAGTTTTCGTGCAGGCGAATTGCGGCCGGCGTGGCAATCTCACTATAGCCGGAGTCCCGGTCGGCAAAGAGCTCCCCGGAGAAGTCTATAAAGAAGATACTGGTTCCATCATTATCGTGATCGCCACGGACGCGCCCTTACTGCCGACGCAATTAAAACGTCTCGCCCGCCGAGCCTCGTTAGGTCTGGCCCGCACTGGTAGCATTTCGGGCAACGGCTCTGGCGATCTTTTCCTTGCCTTTTCCACCGCCAATCCCCATGTCGCCGCGGCCGATCAGGTCACGCAAAGGGTCGAAACCATTCCTAATGATCTGATGGATCCGCTCTTCGCCGGGACGGTTCAGGCCGTTGAAGAAGCCATTATTAACGCGCTCGTCGATAACCACGATATGACCGGCCGCGACAACCACAAAGTCGACGCGCTTCCCCATGACCGCGTGCGCGAGCTTTTGCAAAAGAGTGACGGTCGGTGAGGGTCAGCGAACGGTCGAAGTTGCCAGCTACTTTCCATCATGAATTATCTCACGATCGCCTCCCTTCTTGCGATTACTGCCATCATTCTTGTCGCGCCGGCTCTGCTCGGTGCTACTAAATTTCACCGAAAGATCGGCTCCGGACATGTGCTCACGTTGCTGGCGCTGCTGTGGCCGCTGGTTCTGCTCAGCGTCGCGCTGTTCCTCCTGAGAACGGAGCAGCGGCACGTTCTTCGGTGGACAACTTTGGATCCTACGTTCCGCCTGCTTTTGCTTCTCGGCGGCGCAATCGTCTATAACGTGCCGTTGGCTTGTGTTTGCTACCGCCCCGCCGCCGCCGCCGTGCCATTTACGTTGCATGAAGCGGCCTTGCTCGAGGGTGCCGGGATTATGCAGCGAATCAAAAGCATCGTTTTGCCAGTAGCCGGACCGACAATCCTCGTCGGTCTCTTAACGGCATGGATCCAGAGCATCGCCGGCTTAGCCATCGCAGTTCTGGGGGCACCTAACGACAGCCCAATTGTTGCGTCATTCCCCGCGCGCGCGACGTTTAATCTCGCGGAAGTCGCAATAGCAGCTTGCGTCGGGCTCAGCGTTGTGGCGCTGCTCCTACAACATTACACCGAACGCGCCGCGGCAGTGCCGAGAGACTGACCTTTCGCTGCGCGATAAATCGGATCTGCCTCCGGATTCAACAAAACTTGTCGTCGTCTGCCCAAGCTTTAACCTAAGCTCATCCTCATGGAATCGTTCTATCTGGTCGGCTTCGCACTCGTAGCTGTCGTTGCTTTCGTTCTCATCCTGATTTTTTTGAAATTTTTCACTACCTGGCTCCGGGCACGAGTCGCCGGCGCGCCGGTGAGCATCGGCAAGATGGTGGGAATGCGGCTGCGTAAGGTGCCGGTGGGGATGATCGTTGATAACCGCATTACCGCGGTGAAAGCCGGCATTGATATTCCGAGCGATCCGCTGGAAGCGCATTATCTGGCCGGAGGCGATGTCAGCCAGGTGATCCTGGCCTTGATCGCAGCGGACAAAGCTGGCATCGGGCTCGATTTCAATCGCGCCTGCGCCATCGATCTGGCC
>DAIRIE010000200.1:0-1050 GCA_036809705.1 Chthoniobacterales bacterium | reverse complement strand
GGCCACGAAAGGCACGGGGAAGACTGTGCTGGAGGCGGTGCGGACGAGTATTAATCCCAAAGTCATCGACGTGCCGAATCCCTCGATGGGGCGCACAACGATAGATGGTGTGGCCAAGGATGGGATCGGCGCGAAGGTGAAGGCGCGGGTGACGGTGCGCTCGCATCTCGATCGGTTCGTCGGCGGTGCGACCGAGGAAACCATCATCGCGCGGGTGGGCGAAGGCATTGTGAGCGCGATCGGCTCGGCTGATTCCTATAAGGATGTGCTGGAAAATCCCGACCGCATTTCCAAGGCGGTGCTGGCCAAGGGACTTGATAGCAATACGGCGTTTGAAATTTTGTCGATCGATATCGCGGACGTGGACGTCGGCGATAACATCGGCGCCAAATTGCAGAGCGAGCAGGCGGATGCGGATAAACGTATCGCCCAGGCGAAGGCGGAGGTGCGGCGCGCGGCGGCAGTGGCGGTGGAGCAGGAAATGCGCGCCAAGACGCAGGAGATGCGAGCCAAAGTGGTGGAAGCGGAATCGCTCGTGCCGCAGGCGATGGCGGATGCATTTCGCTCGGGGAATCTGGGCATCATGGATTACGTGCGGATGAAAAATGTGCAGGCGGACACTTCAATGCGGGAGTCAATCGCGGGCAGTGACAAACCACCGGGGGCGCAGCCGAGTTGAGGGAAGGAGAGCTTGGTAATCGGTGAATGGTGTAACGATTCAGCCCTTTACGTCTCACCCCATGCACTTCGACCAGAACACCATCTTCATCATCATCGCGGCCGTCATCGGCATCTCGCGATTGATCGCGCGCATCGCGGAGAACTCGCGGGAGCAATCGCAGCGGCGCGACAGACAAGCGCAGCAATCAAATCAGCAACGACCGATTATCGCCGCCGCGCCCAAGGCTGACGAGGAACGAGTGCGGGAGTTCCTTGATGCGCTGGGCGTGCCCAAGGAAGTCACGCCGCCGCCGAAGGTGCGGCCCCGCACGGACATCCCACCGCGACCGCTCGCTCCCATTCCGCCGCCGCCGCTGCCAACGCCATTCC
>DAIRIE010000199.1:1630-4863 GCA_036809705.1 Chthoniobacterales bacterium | reverse complement strand
CGGTGTCGATCGTCAGCGATCGACGCATCGCGCAGTTGCACGAACAATTCTGCGGCGTGCGCGGCCCGACCGACGTCCTCACTTTTCAGCACGGCGAGATCGTTATCAGCGCCGAAGCCGCGGCGCGTCAGGGCCGCGCCCTTCGTTTATCGATCGAGCGCGAAATCCGGCTCTACCTCATTCACGGTTTGCTGCATCTCGCCGGCTACGATGACACGCGTCCGCGCGCGCGTGCAGTGATGCAGCGAGTGCAGCGCAGCGTGCTCGATAGCGCGCTAGAACAAGAGCGCGGTGGCGTGGTTTGAACCGCATTGCTCGCGTGTTACTTTGCCGGATGAGCTGGCGGCGTCAGGGCGACGAAGCAATCAGCGCAGGCACATCGGTGGTGGAGACTGCTCCAGTCATCGAGAAATCCGAAGCGACCAAATCGGAGACGGAGCTGCCGTGGAACGTGATCGTGCACAATGATCCGGTGAATCTGATGAGCTATGTGACAATGGTGTTCCAGCGCGTCTTTGGTTACCCGCGGGAGAAGGCGGAGAAGCACATGCTCGAAGTGCACAACAACGGCCGCTCAATTTTGTGGAGCGGCGTGCGGGAACGGGCCGAGCTCTATGTCCAGCAGCTGCACGGTTATCTCCTGCTCGCGACGATCGAGAAAATCGTCTGATGGAAATTTGCCGGCAGAACGAAGCGCTGGAAATCCGCGAGCTCGATCCTTTTCTGGCGGAGTTGCTGCGGCAGGTGCCTGGGAGCGCGCAACCGAAAGATTGTCCGGCCGCGGAAGAGCGACTCTACAGCGCGCCGGCGAAAGAGGAGAGCCAAAGTGAATTCCGCGCGGAATGGAAGGTCTATGTCATGCCTGAGCTACGCCGGTTATTCGAGAGCGCGACGGAGACGGTGCGTCAGGACCTTGAGCAACTCAATTGCACCAAAAAGCCATTCGCTAATTGCACACTGCGCATTCCGCTGGCGCACGCTGATGCGTGGCTCAACGCCCTGAACCAGGCGCGGCTGGCTATCGCCGCGAGCTACCAGTTCAGCGAACGTGAGCTGAGCGATCAGTACCGGTCGCCCCTCGGCAGCCGGCGTGATCTCGGATTGTTCCAGGTGAACTTCTACGGCTTTCTCCAGGAATTTATTTTGCGCGAAATGGACGGAGGCGTGGCGGGCTAAAGACACCGCCTCATCATCCCGAGCGTAGCGAAGCGGCGGCATTCACCAAGCCGCACGGGCAATCAGCTCTTCTTCCGCTCCCGCACCATCTCCATCAGCCGGCTTTTGATTTGCTCGGAGGATTTCGCCGGCTTCAGACTAAGCGCGAAAGCTTCACTCAAGGCATAGCATTCCGAAAGATAATTTTCGGCTCGTTGACCAAACACACGCCGCGCCGTCTCGAACTCATCGGTTTCATCGCCATCGAGCGCGCCGATAACAAACAAGCGCGCGCGATTCTGAAACTCTTCAAAGCTCATCGCGTAGCTCCTTCAGGCCGTCGTAAATTTTCTTCAGGCCCAATTCGAGGCGTGTTTTCACTGTGCCTAAGGGAGTATTCGTTTTCGCCGCGATTTCGCGCTGACTCATCCCGCGAAAAAATGCCAGCTCGATGGCTTGCTGTTGCGCTACCGGGAGAGTGGTGATGACGCGCCGGATAAGCACGCGCGTGTCGCCCGATTCGATTTCCTCCTCGGTCGCGTTATGCACCCACGCGTCCGGCTGCTGTTCGGTCTCTTGTTGTAAACGCTCCTCCGCGCGCGCGTAAGCTTGCTTCTTACGCAAACCGTCAATCGCTCTCCGTCGCGCCAGCGTTACCATCCAGCCAAGCGGTTTGCCTTTTTGGGCAGAAAAGTTTTTCGCCTGGTTCCAGATCTCCATAAAGATTTCCTGGAGCAAATCATCTGCCTCGGCTTCGTTATGGATCACGCGCAGGATGAGCGCCTTGAGGATGCCGTTGTAGCGATCGTAAAGGTGCGAAAGCGCTTCGGGCTTCTCCGCCTGGATTCCTTCCATTAAGTCGAGATCGCTTGGAGCGCCTGGCTCGAGATCGGGCATCTGCGCCGGCATGCGATTTTCGGAATCGTCATCCGTCTTGAGCAAACGCTTTCGTGTTCTCATGCGGGAAGGAATGCTGGCATAAGGCGCAGAGTGTGTGACGAAAACTCAGTGGCGTCCACTCGCTTCCCGCTGTCATCCCGAGCGGAGGCGAGGGACCTCTCTTCCGGCCACACGTCAGACAGGTTTGTATCACGATTGGCTCGCCTGTGAAGGTCCTTCGCCGTCTGCCCGGGTCAGGATGACAAAGCGCGTGCGCGAACTGGCCATTGCGCCGTTCCCTCACTCGCGCAAAGTCTCACGCTATGTCCGATCCACTTTGGTACAAGGACGCCATCATCTACGAGCTGCACGTGAAGACGTTTCACGACGCTAATGCCGATGGGATCGGCGACTTCCGCGGGCTGATGGAGAAGCTCGATTATTTGCAGGAGCTCGGCGTCACCGCCATCTGGCTGCTGCCGTTTTATCCCTCGCCGCTCAAGGACGACGGCTACGACATTGCGAACTATTTCGATGTTAATCCCAACTACGGAACGCTCGATGACTTCTGCGCTTTTCTCGAAGCTGCGCACGCCCGGGGCCTGCGCGTCATCACCGAGCTGGTCATCAATCACACCTCCGACCAAAATCCGTGGTTTAAAAAATCGCGCCGGGCCGCGCCCGGATCGCCGGAGCGCGAGATGTATGTCTGGAGTGAGACGCCGGAAAAGTACGGGGACGCGCGCATCATCTTCAAAGATTTCGAGACTTCAAACTGGGCCTGGGATCCGCAGGCGAAATCGTATTACTGGCATCGGTTCTATTCGCATCAGCCGGATTTGAATTTCGATAACCCAGCCGTGCACCATCTCGTGCAGGAGGTCTGTGATTTCTGGCTCAATATGGGCGTCGATGGTTTGCGGCTCGACGCGGTGCCGTACCTATACGAGCGCGACGGCACTAACTGCGAAAACCTTGCCGAGACGCACCTCTATCTGAAAAGACTTCGCGCGCATGTGGACGCGAACTTCAGCGGCCGCATGCTGCTGGCGGAAGCCAACCAGTGGCCGGAAGACGCCGTCGCATATTTCGGCGACGGGGACGAGTCGCACATGAATTTCCATTTCCCGCTCATGCCGCGAATGTTCATGGCGCTTCAGATGGAGGATCGCTTTCCCATCATCGATATCCTGGAGCAG
>DAIRIE010000199.1:0-1620 GCA_036809705.1 Chthoniobacterales bacterium | reverse complement strand
GACGCCGGCTATTCCCGACAACTGCCAGTGGGCCATGTTTCTGCGCAACCACGACGAGCTCACGCTCGAGATGGTGACTGACGAAGAGCGCGATTACATGTGGCGCGTTTACGCTAACGATCCGACCGCACGCATCAACCTCGGCATCCGCCGCCGCCTTGCCCCGCTGCTGGCGAACAGCCGCCGCAAGATCGAGCTGCTCAACATCCTTCTCTTCTCCATGCCAGGAACGCCGGTGCTCTACTACGGCGATGAGATCGGCATGGGCGATAATTTTTACCTCGGCGATCGCAATGGCTGCCGCACGCCCATGCAGTGGAGCGCGGATCGCAACGCCGGTTTTTCCAGGGCCAATCCGCAGCAGCTTTATCTGCCGATCACGATCGATCCCGAGTATCACTACGAAGCGATCAACGCCGAGAATCAGCAGAAGAACCTTTCCTCGCTGCTCTGGTGGACGCGACGCGTCATCGCCATGCGCAAGAACTACAAGGCGTTCTCGCGCGGCACCCTCGATTTCCTGTATCCGGAGAACCCGAAGGTGCTGGCATTCCTCCGGCGATATGAAGATGAAACCATCATCGTGGTGGTTAACCTCAGCCGCTTTGCCCAGCCGGCCGAGCTGGACCTGTCGCGCTTCACCGGCTCTGTCCCGCGCGAAGTTTTCAGTCGCAATCGCTTTCCTGCGATCAAGCGCTCACTTTACCCGCTCACCCTTGGACCGCACGGGCACTACTGGTTTGTTTTGCAATCGGCGGCCGCGCCGCGGATGAAGAAACGTCCCCGCACGCCGCACCTCGTTAGCTCTCCCGAATTTTCTGCGCTGCTGGCCGAGGGAGAGCGCAGAGAATTGGAAAACACCATCCTGCCTGACTACATCGTTGGCTGCCGCTGGTTCGGTTCGAAGGCGCAAACGATCCGCGATCTCCGCATCATTGATGAGCCGAAGGTGTCCGAGGGCGATGGGGCTGCGCGGCACGTGCTTCTGGAAGTGAGCTACGCCGAAGGCGGCACCGAGAATTACGCCTTGCCGATGCAAATCGCGCGCGATGAGCCCGCGCGCAAGATTTCGCGCGAAGCGCCGCCATCAGTCATCGCTGAGTTCGCCGACAGTAACGCCATTTTGTTCGACGCGATCTACGATGCCGGTTATCGCGCCGACATTTACCGCATCATTCGCGAACAGCGAAAGGTGCGCACGCGTCACGGCGATATTGCCGGTTCAGCGACGGCGGAGTTCGCTGCGGCCGAAGACCTCAGCGCGCAATCGCAGGTGCTCAGCGCGGAGCAAAGCAACTCGTCGATTCTTTTCGGCAACCAGTATTTCCTGAAAATTTTTCGTAAGCTGGAGGAGGGGATTAATCCCGACGTCGAGATCACGCGCTTTCTTACTGAGCGCGCTCGCTTCGCCAACGTGCCCGCCTTTGCCGGCACGCTCGAATTTCGCGCCGGCAAAAAGCAGACCGTGCTCGCGCTCATCCAGGCGGCGATCGCGAACGAAGGCGATGCCTGGCGCTTCACGCTCGATTACGTCGGCAGCTATTTCGAGCGCGTGCTTGCGCGCAAAGCGGGACTTAACGGCGACGTCTCGCCGGCGCTGATCGACGAACTGATTGGCGG
>DAIRIE010000198.1:4663-4870 GCA_036809705.1 Chthoniobacterales bacterium | reverse complement strand
CCATCAAATCGGGCAGGACCCCGAAATGCTGGCAGCACCAGTTCTCGCCGGTCGTGCCCATGCCGCACTGCACTTCGTCGAAAATGAGAAGCATTTCGTTTTCGTCGCAGATGCGCCGGAGCGTTTGCAGCCACTCGCGGCGAAAATGATTATCACCGCCTTCACCCTGGATCGGCTCAATGATGATCGCGGCCATGTCGACTCCGC
>DAIRIE010000198.1:0-4653 GCA_036809705.1 Chthoniobacterales bacterium | reverse complement strand
ACGAACTGCATGATTTCTTCTTCGGATTTTTTCTCGCGCGCAATGACATTGGCTTCGCGTTCGTTTTCGCCTAACGAGAAGTCGATGTTCGGCGTGGAGACGCGCGGCCAGTTGAACTTGGCAAACAAATCGGTCTTACGCGGATCGGTATTCGTTAGGCTCATGGTGTAGCCGCTCCGACCGTGGAAAGCGTGGCGGAAATGGAGAATCTCCGTCCCGCGCTCGCCGCGCCGCGCGGCCACATTTTTGCGCACCTTCCAATCCATCGCGGCCTTCAGGCAGTTCTCGATGGCGAGCGCGCCGCCTTCGATAAAAAGATAGCGGCTCAACGGCGCCAGCGGCGCCACCCGCGCGAATGTCTCGACAAATTCGGCGTAGCCTTCGGAATAAACATCGGAGTTCGCGATTTTGATTTTGGCCCCGCGAAGAAGCTCATCCTTCACCTCCGGCTCCTCGAAGTAGGAATGATTAAATCCCACCGGAAGTGAGCCGAAGAAACCGTAGAGATCGATCAGGCGATGGCCGGTGGCCGCGTCGTAGAGATAGGAGCCGCGCGATTTCTCGAGATCAATGACGATGCGAAAACCATCCATCAAAATGTGCTGCTCGAGCTCGTGCAGCACGTGCGAAGCGTTGATCCGATGTGACGATTTTTTTGCCCCAGTCGAGCGGAGTTGCGAAGGACGCGCCGCCTCGGTGAGCATGGGTGGCATACTCATCCGTTGATCGTAGCTGGGACGGAGGAGTTGGTCAATGGAAGACAGCCGTCTCGGCTGTCACGGCAGACAGGCGTCCTCGCCTGTCGAATCAGCTTTCCAAGCATAGCGATGTTTCTATTGAAGCGACCTCTCGGTCGAAGCGATGTTCCCATCGAAGCGCAGAGGTGCTGGCGGCGCTCGAGTCGGTCACTTACGTCACCATTTTTCCACAACCACGCGCGACGCGATGCTTCCACCGAAGGGCTGCATTCAAGCAGGCGAGACGCCCGCTTGCCCTGACAGCCGAGGACGGCTGTCTTCCACCGCCGAATTCAGCTTGATAGAGCTATAGCTGTATGATATGTGGCAATGCAATATATATGATATCAATCCTTGATCGCGAGTTGAAGAAAGGCAGTGCGGAGTTGTTGATTTTGTCGCTGCTGAAGGACCGGCCGCGGCATGGCTACGATATCGGCCAGCTGATCGATCTGCGCTCGCGCGGCCGGGTGCGCTTCAATGTCGCCTCACTCTATCCGCTGCTCTACCGGCTGGAAAAACGCGGCTGGATTCGTGGGCGCTGGATCGAAAAGGCGGGGCAGCGGCGGCGCCGTTACTATCGATTGACGGCCGCTGGGAAGAAAGTGTTGGCGGCGCAACGGCACGGCTGGCGCGAGTTCGTCGAGGCGATCGGGCTCATCACCGGAATCGAGTATGCCTGATTTCAGGAAAAAAATTCGGGCGGCGCTGGCGGAATTGCACCTCGCTCCCACGCGTGAAGCGGAGATCGTCGATGAGCTTTCCCAGCATCTGGAAGACGAGTACGAGCGCGCTCTTAGCCACGGCGCATCGGAGGACGAAGCGAAAGCCGCATCTCTCGAGGAGTTGAATGCGCATGATTTCTTGAGGCGCGAACTCAGAGGTGTGGAGCGGCGCGTTCCGCAAAATCCTGTGCCAGCGGGCACTCAACGGAGGAGCAACATGATCGGCGATCTGCGACAAGATTTGCGTTACGCCCTGCGGATGCTGGCGAAGAATCCCGGCTTTACCGCGATCGCCGCGCTCGCGCTCGCTCTCGGCATCGGCGCGAACAGCGCCATCTTCAGCGTCGTTAACGCGATCCTGCTTCGCCCATTGCCATACAAGAACCCGGGTCAGCTCGTCATAATCTGGGAAAACGCGACCCATCTTGGATTCCCGAAGAACACGCCATCACCCGCGAACTTCCTCGATTGGCGGCAGCAGAACACCGTCTTCGAAGGCGTGGCCGCTTTTGCGGAGCGCAGCTTCAATCTCACCGGCGCCGGCGAACCGGAGCGTCTCGATGGCCGCCGCGTTTCGGCGAATCTCTTCGACTTGCTCGGGGTAAAGCCGATTCTCGACCGCACTTTTGTCGCGGACGAAGACAAGCCGGGCACGAAAGTCGCCGTCCTGAACGAGAGTCTTTGGAAGCGTCGCTTCGGCGGGGATCAAAGCATCATTGGCCGCGCCCTCACGCTCAACGGCGAGAGCTACACCGTTATCGGGTCGTGCCCGGTAGTGTACGCCTGCCCGCCTTCGGGAAGTGGCGCGATCAAGTCTGGGTGCCGCTCGCCTTTTCCTCTGAGGAAGCGGCGAATCGCGGCGATCACTTCCTGGAAGTTATCGGGCGACTGAAACCGGGTATCACTTTGCAGAAAGCGCAGGCGGAAATGGAAACGATCGCCGCGCGCCTGGCCCAGGAGTATCCGAAATACAACACACGCATCGGTGCGGTGGTTAATCCGCTGCACGAAGAGATTGTGGGCAACATGAAACCGGCGCTGCTGATCTTGCTCGGCGCGGTCGCGTTTGTCCTCCTCATTGCCTGCGCCAATATCGCCAATCTGCTACTCGCTCGCGCGACCGCGCGGCATCGCGAGATTTCTATTCGCGCCGCGCTCGGCGCCAGTCGCGCCCGGCTCATTCGCCAACTTCTGACCGAGAGCGTCATGCTCGCATTGTGCGGAGGCCTGGCCGGAGTTGGCGTCGCCTATGCCAGCCTCAACATTCTGACCCGCTTCATCCCGCCGGACGTGGCGCATGCCGACACCGTCGCGATCGATGCCAAAGTGTTCGTGTTCACATGCGTCATCGCGATCGTGACCGGGCTCATCTTCGGTCTCGCGCCGGCCAGTCAGGCGTCGCATTTCAATCTCAACGACACGCTCAAAGAAGGTGGGCGCGATTCCGGCGCGGGCGCGCGGGGTAAACGTCTCCGCAGCTCGCTCGTCATCGCGGAAGTCGCGGTCTCATTTGTCCTCCTGATCGGCGCCGGGCTGCTCATCAACAGCTTCATGCATCTGCGCAATCTCGATCCCGGTTTCCGCGCCGATCACTTGCTCGCGCTCAATCTGATTTGTCGGAAGTGAAGTATCCCGACACGGCGCGGCGCAGCGCGTCTTTCGATGAAATCGTGCGTCGCGTGCGGGCCTTGCCGGGCGTGCAATCCGTCGCGGTCGCAGGCAATCTGCCGTTCACTTACAACGGCGATTCCATGGGCATCGCCGTCGAAGGCATTCCCGATTCGCCGCCGGATCAATGGCCCGATGTCATCTATCGCGCAGTGGGGCCGGGTTACTTCAGCGCAATGGGAATCCTGCTGTTGCGGGGTCGTGATTTCAATGATCGGGACACACTCGATTCCACTATGACGGTGCTGGTGAGCGAAAAAACCGCGAAGCATTATTGGCCTAACGACAACCCGCTGGGGAAGCGGTTGAAGGCGGGCGCGACCGCATCGGAAGGTCCGTGGCGGACGGTCATCGGCGTTGTCAAAGACGTGCGGCAAAATGACTTCATCGCCGAGCCGAGGATGCAGATGTATCTGAGCTTTCGGCAACTGAAGAGCTTGACGGCAAACGCGCTGGTCGTGCGCACCGTGGTCGATCCGTTGAGTCTCGCCACTTCGGTGCGCAACGCGATCTGGGCGGTGGACAAGGACCAGCCCGTCTCGAACATGCAATCGATGGAGCACATCGTCGCGGGCGCGGTGGCGCGGCAGCGTTTCAGCATGTTGCTGCTCGCGATCTTCGCCGGGCTCGCGCTCGTGCTGGCGGCCGTCGGCATTTATGGCGTCATGAGTTATTCGGTCGCGCAGCAAACGCGCGAGATCGGCATTCGCATGGCTCTTGGAGCGAGGCGAAGCGATGTGCTCAAGATGACGGTGAAACAGGGATTAAAACTGATTGGGGCCGGTTTGATCGTGGGCCTGGCCGCGGCGTTCGTGCTGACACGCGCGATGGCGAGCCTGCTTTTCGGCATCAGCGCCACCGATCCGATTACGTTCGTAATTATCTCGCTTGTTCTGCTCGCGACGGCGTTGCTCGCGAGTTACATCCCCGCGCTGCGGGCGACCAGGGTGGACCCGATGGTGGCGTTGCGCGCGCAGTAAGACAGGCGTCCTCGCCTGTCATGGCACGCGGGCGTCTCAGCTGCGCGACAGGCGGGGACGCCTGTCTGCCGGGACAGCCGGGACGGTTGTCTTCCTATACGATTCCTTCGCGCAACTGCGCGTGCTTACCCGCCATCAACTCCTGCGTGAGGTCATACGCGCGCTTGTCCACATTCTCGGCCGTGCCGGCGAAGTGGTGATCGACGCGCAGTTTCGCGGAACGGCAGGCGTAGTTCGCCAGCGAAAGAATTTGATCGACCGGCTCGCCGCTGTCGATTTTGTGCTGCGCGAACGAGCAGGTCGCGCTCATGACGAACAACTCCGTGGCGATGCCGCAGAAGCGCGAGAGCAAGAGTTGCTCGCGTTCGAGCTTGGGCCCGAAACGCATCATCGCGTGGAACAAACCGCGCGCCAGTTTCTTGCTCGTGCGCGCGGCGTATTCGATGTGCGGGCGCAGATCGGCGTGCAACTTCGAAAGGTCGCCTGCGTTCGCGCGTGTGTATTGCCGCGGATACCAGCGGGAGTAGAACGAGCCGGAACCGA
>DAIRIE010000197.1:0-4902 GCA_036809705.1 Chthoniobacterales bacterium | reverse complement strand
GTCAAAGGGATGGCAGTGAAAGCTGGCGAAAAGACGAAGCAGGCGATCACCACTAAATCTTCTTCAAAAGGAAGTCGGTCGGGTGGAAAAAAATCGAGCGGCAGCAAGTCGGGCCGGAGCGGCCGGTCCAGCAGCTCGAAATCGAGTGGCAGTAAATCACGTGGCCGGAAATCGAGTGGCGCCGGGCGAAGTTCCTCAAGCAGCACGAGTAAGCGTTCCGGTTCCGGCGTCAGCAAAACGTCCGGCCGCAGCAGCGCGAAGAGCGGTGGGTCGCGCCCCAGTAAAAGCAGCGGCAGTTCGAAGCGATCACGTTCCAAGAGCAGCGGCTCCTCTTCGCATAAAACGGCTGGCAAGGGCGCCCGGTCGCAATCGACAAAGTCCGGGAGCTCACGCTCCTCCGGCACCGGGTCTTCCTCTGGACGTCGCGGGGGCAGTGGTAGCGGCTCTAGATCGCGTCGTGGAAGCAGCCAGACGGTCGTTGAGATCCGCCGGCGAAGTCGTTGACGAGGGAGAGCAGGGCGGAAGTGGGCAGGGCTGGATTCGAACCAGCGAAGGCGTAAGCCAGCAGATTTACAGTCTGCCCCGTTTGGCCACTCCGGAACCTACCCGTTGCGCGCGAGCGATGATATAGGCTCGCAGGCCGGGCGTCGCAAGTGGTGGGCGCTCAGCTGGCGTAAAAGTGCGCGATTGTCTCAACCACGAAGCGCTGCGCCTCGCGACTCAGCTCCGGGTAAATGGGGAGTGCCAGGGTTTCGGCCGCGGCGCGTTCCGCCTCGGGAAAATCGCCGCGGCCGTATTCCAGGCCGGCAAAGCATTCCTGCAAGTGCAGCGGGACCGGATAGTAAACTTCTGTGCCGACCTCATGCGCGGCGAGATGCGCTTTCAGTTCATCGCGTCTCTGCACGCGCACTACGAATTGGTGATAGATGTGGTGTTCAGGAACGCGATCGCGGTAAGGCTCGGGCGCAAGAATGACGCGCTTTCCCAGATCGAGCCGCGAAAATTCCTCCCGATAAAAGTCAGCCGCTGCCCGCCGCCCGGCCGACCACTCGCCCAGGTAGGGCAGTTTCACCTTCAGGATCGCGGCCTGCAATTCATCCAGTCGAAAATTGCCACCAATGAATTGATGATAATATCGCGGCTCCATTCCATGCTGCCGGCCAACGCGGAGACGCTCGGCTAACTCGGCCTCGCGGCAGAGAATGGCGCCGGCATCGCCCGCCGCGCCGAGGTTTTTCGAAGGATAAAAGCTGAGACAGCCGGCGTGACCCATCGTTCCCGCAATCGCGGGAGCATTGACTTGTGGGTACTGCGCGCCGATCGCTTGCGCCGCGTCTTCGACCACAACGAGGTTGTATTCGCGCGCGAGCTGCATGATCGGGTCCATATCGCAGCATAAGCCGTAAAGATGGACCGGCATGATAGCGCGCACCGCTTCACCTTCGGCCGTGACGAGTGCGCCATTCTCTGTTCGGCAGCGTTGTTCGATGAAATGCCGGAGTGCGCTCGGTGAAATGTTGAACGTCTCCGGCTCGATATCCACAAACACCGGCCGGGCGCCCACGCGCGCGATGCAGCCTGCGGTGGCGAAGAATGAAAACGGCGTGGTGATAACGGCGTCGCCGGGGCCGACTTCCAGCGCCATGAGCACGGCGAGGAGCGCGTCGGTTCCGGAGGAGACGCCGATGGCGAATTTCGAGCCGGTGTATTCGCAAAGCGCGGCTTCGAATTGCTCCACCTTCGGCCCGAGAATGAAACGCTGCGTCGCGAGCACTTCCTCGATCTGCTGGCGAATCGGCTCGGCCAGCCGCCGATATTGCTCGCTCAGGTCGAGAAGGGGGACGCGCATGGCGAGCAGAATCGCAGCTTCGCTCCTCGCTTCAAGCGCGCGCGCGTTGACTCCGGCACAGCGGCTGCTCTACTCTTCGCCGATGTCTCTCATTCGCGGGCTCTTCTGGCTCGTCCTTTTCGCCTTCTTCACCTTCTGCTTCATCGTGCTCTTCGAGTACGGGACGCACGACTTCACTGCTGGGTTCAAGAAGGAAGGCGAACGGGTGAAGCACTTCGTCCTGGAATCGGTCCATCAGGGGAAGAGCGGCAAGTCGGAGGAGAAGAAGAAGTAGTCACTCGACGAACTCGACCGCAACGTCCCGCTTGATATAGCCGGCAGCGCGAGCGTCTCGGAGAAAACGGCGGATCGCTTCACGCCCGCGCTCGCCGTAATCGCGCGTGTAATCATTGACATACATGCCGATGAATTTGGAAGCGAGCGCGCTGTCCATGTCGCGCGCGTAAGGCATCGAGTGCTGCACCGCTTCCTCGCGATGGGCCAGACCGAACTCGATGCTCTCGCGCAAAATCGACGCCAGGTCACGCTGAATCTCTTGCGGAATGTCCTTGCGCAGCACATTACCGCCCAGCGGCAAAGGCAAACCGGTTTTCGTCTTCCACCATTCGCCCAAGTCCAGGATCTTGTGAAACCCACCGCGCGCGTAGGTCAGCTGCCCTTCGTGAATGATGAGGCCAGCATCAGCGCGGCCACTTTTCACTGCCTCGAAAATCTGGTCGAACGGCACGATGAGGTATTCGAAGGCGCCGAGGTAAAGCTGGAGCGCGAGGAATGCGCTCGTCATCGTTCCGGGGACAGCAATGGTTTTGCCTCGCAACCAGGCAGGTGCATCGGCGTACTGCGCGTCGTTAGCCGAAACAACGACCGGCCCGTAGCCATCACCCATGCTCGCTCCGCACGGCAGGAGCGCATATTTATCCGTGAGGTAAGCGTAGGCATGAATGGAAACGGCGGAGATCTCCAGCTCGCCGTGCGTGGCGCGTTCATTCAGCGTCTGGATGTCCTCGAGCTGATGCCGAAACGTGTAGCCCCGCAGATCGATCTTCTGCGCCGCGATGGCGTAAAACATGAACGCGTCATCGGGATCGGGGGAGTGGCCGATTGTGTAAATGGGCGGATTGTCGACCATCGCTGCGGTGAATAGTGACTGGTGAATAGTGAATAGTAAAACGCGGCAGCAAATCTATTCACCAGTCACTAGTCACCATTCACAGCATCACATGTTTGCGTTACTCCTCGCCTTCCGATAACCTCAGCGCGATGGCGAAAATGGCGCTCGGCAAAGGTCTCGGCGCACTCATTTCCGCGCAGCCGCCGGTCTCGCGCACCTCGGCCGCTGATGACTCACATGGTGTGCACGAAGTGGCCCTTGAGACAATCACGCCGAGCCCGCTTCAGCCGCGCAAGGAATTCGCCGCCGATGCATTGCAGGAGCTAGTAGAATCGATTCGCCAGCACGGCATCGTGCAGCCGCTGGTCGTGCGCGCGGTGAACGGACGCCATGAACTCATTGCGGGCGAGCGTCGCTGGCGCGCGGCGCAGCAGGCAGGCCTGACGCAGGTGCCGGTGATCGTGCGCAGCGCGAGCGACCGCGATGTGCTGGAGTTGTCGCTCATTGAAAATTTGCAGCGCGCCGATCTCAACCCGATCGAAGAGGCTCACGGCTACGCGCGTTTGGCGAATGACTTCGGGCTGCGCCAGGAAGAGATCGCGCACAAGGTCGGGCGCAGCCGCGCGGCAGTGGCGAACGCCATGCGATTGCTCGATTTGCATCCGCAGGTCCAAACCTGGGTCGTGCAAAGTTTGCTCTCGGTCGGCCACGCCAAAGTTCTGCTTGGATTAAAAGCAACGGAGGAACAGCTCGCCGTGGCGGAAACGATTCTGCGGCGGAGCGCGACGGTGCGCGCAGCGGAGCGCCTGGTGGCGCGGCAGCTCGGGACGAACAAGCCGCGGCGACGGCGCGCGCCTTCGGTCTCACTCAGTGGCGCGGCCGCGCAAGATTTGCAGGACCAATTACAGGAATACCTCGGCACGCGCGTGATCTTGCATCACGGCGAGAAACTTGGCCGGATCGAGATCGAATATTACGGCAGTGCTGACTTGCAGCGCATCATGCAAGTAATGGGCATGCCGGGGGAAAGTTGAACCGTTGAACTGCGCTGGCGCAGTCTGCCTCTGCTTCGTCCTCAGCGCCGCAAGCGCTCGGGCTGACGAAATCTGGACGAAGTTTTCCGGGGCTAATGCTTACGAGCACGTACAGAAGCTGGTCGATCTCGGTCCGCGGCCCGCTGGCTCGGAAGCGCTGGAGAAATCGCGCGGCTACATCAGAGCCGCCTTGGAGAAATCAGGATGGCGGGTGAGCTCGCAAACGTTTACCGATAAAACGCCGCGTGGCGCCATGACGTTCGTTAATCTCATCGCGACCTGTGGCGACCACGCCGCGCCATCGTTTTTGCTTTGCTCGCATTACGATACCAAGACTTTTGAGACGGTGCGTTTCGTCGGTGCGAACGACGGCGGCTCCAGTACCGGGTTGCTCCTGGAAATGGCGCGGGTGCTCGCGACTGATCCGGCGCTCGCCCGCAAAACCGAGCTGGTTTTTTTCGATGGCGAAGAGGCGTTCGACAATTTCACTGAGACCGATGGCCTGTACGGGAGCCACCATTTCGCCGGCGAGCTACGCACGGTGGGTAAAGCGAAGCAGTTCCACGGCGGGATTCTATTCGACATGATCGGTGACCACTCGCTGGTGGTGACTTTGCCGCCCGACTCGCCTTCTACCCTGGCGCGAAACATCTTTGCCGCCGCCGATGCCTTGAAGCTGCGCGATCATTTTACCTATTTTCAAAGCAGCGTGACGGACGATCACACGCCGCTGAATGCAGCCGGTATTCCAGTGATTGACCTGATCGATTTTGATTATCCGCCCTGGCATACGGCCGAGGACACCATGGACAAGCTCTCGGCTGAAAGCCTGGAGATCGTCGGTCGCGTGGCACTCTACGATCTGGCGCAGGTGGAGTTGCGATGAAGGAAGTTGCTATTCGGCCTGC
>DAIRIE010000196.1:0-4922 GCA_036809705.1 Chthoniobacterales bacterium | reverse complement strand
CGGCCACGCCACCGCCATTGTTGCCATTCGTCGGTTCAGCCGCGGGCGCGTTGGCGGAAATGCTAGCGACGTCGAGCACGAAATCTTTGCAGTCCTGGTTGAGCATGCCGAGGCCGTTGTAACGAAGCGCGTTGCGCAACAGCTCAGGCGGCGTGCTCGGCTGCTCGATGATGCGCAAGAGCGTGCCGGGATCTGACACCCCCACGGCGCAGCTTTTCGCGTGACCGCCAAGATCCTTGAGTAACAGCTTGAGCTGATGCGCCATGGCGTCGGGCGTGGTCGCCTCTTCCTCGGCCGTGCGCGTGGCAAAGCTGGTGAGGACGTAGCGAGTATCGCTCTTCTTCTGCATGAGCACAGCTTTGTAGCTGCGCTTTCCCAAATCGATGCCGATGACAGAGTTTCCGCGTCTGGCCATAGTGCTCCTCCAGCTTGTAGCGGAAAACGTGCCGCACTCGCGGCTTCGCATTAACGACCAGCGCTATCTAGACAGGCGTAACGAGATTAACAGGACCCGCCTTCTGTAATCCGGCAAACTCCGGTGAACCCTGTCCGTCCTTGGCGCTGGCGGACGGGTATCCAAAGAAGCCGCGCTCTTTGATTATCTGCGCCACCTCCACCGGCACCATTTGCTCCCAGGTGGTGTCGTTCTTCTGCAATCGCGCCAGCGCGTCCGGCGGAAGAATGCGCAGATATTCCGGATGATAATCCCTGATCTCGACGATGTAATTGTTGTCGATGAGGTAATCGAAGAGCGATTTCAGATTCGGCGCCACCTGGATCTGCGTCGCCGTCGTGATGTGGCCGGTGCGCTCATCGATCATCGGGTAAACGTAAAGTTTGAGCGCGCCTTTAAACATGCGCCCGATTGCTTCCAGGATGCCGCCTTCGAGATTGACGTAATACTTTTCATCAAAAATCTCGAGCAGGCTCGGCACGCCCATGACCAGCCCGCGCATCTTGTTAGTGTAACGCCCGAGATAACCGGCGAGTCGATAGTATTCGCCGAACTTCGAGATGAGCACCGTGCGCCCGAGCGCTCCAAGAATATCGACGCGCGCGAGAAAATCGGCGTGGTTCAGTTGTCCCTCAGCCAGGAGATTCTCCAGCGTCATCTCCATCAACACCACCAGGTCGCTCTCTTCACAGCGCGATTCTTCGAGGAATTTCCGCCGCGCACCATCGAGCATGTCATTCGTCGCGTAAGTCACAGGCCGAAAGCTGCCGCGCTCGACCAGGATCGCTTTTTTATAGAAAACCTCCGCCGGCTGCACCGTCTCCCCATCAGCTGTGAACATGACCGCGTCGGTCAAGCCGCGGCTAACGAGTTGCAGGCTCATCAGCCGATTATCGACATCGCAAAAAGCCGGGCCGGAGAATTTGATCATGTCCACCTGGATGCGACCGGGCGCGAGATTCTCCGGCAAGGAAGCGATCAACTCCTCTGGTTTCGTGTGATAAAACGCGCCGTAAATCAGATTGACGCCGATGACGCCGAGCGCTTCCTGCTGCGCCACGTAGGTGTCGTCGAGCATGCGCACATGGATGATGATCTGGCTCGATTCCCCGTGCGATTCCCTCTGGAGACGAATCCCGAGCCAGCCGTGCGATTCATTGTGATAACGAAAACTGCGCGCCGCCACCGTATCGGCAAAAACGAAAAACGCGCGCTCGCCGCCGAGCTTCTGGTCGAGCCGCTCGATCAACAGATTGTATTCGTGATCAAGCATGGTGCCGAGCCGCACCCGGCTGACGTAGCGGTCGGTCGGCCCATAAATCGCGTCGCTGAACGTCATGTCGTAAGCCGACATCGTCTTCGCGATCGTGCCCGACGCGCCGCCGACGAGGAAAAACCGCCGCGCTACTTCCTGGCCCGCCCCGATTTCAGCAAAGGTCCCGTAACGCTTCGCATCGAGGTTAATCTGGAGCGCCTTTTTGTTCGTCCCGACATCCATCTCCGCCGTCATGTCGTTCAACATGCCGTCATCCCCGAGCGAAGTCGAGGCATCCCGTGTTGACGGTTTACAAGCGCACCTTCTCCGTCGCCTTGGCCGCGATCCAGCCGCGCTGATTATCCGGCAACGCCGCGTAATTCCACTCGCCGCGCTCCTGCAAGATCACCACTTCGCTTCCCGGCGGCAGCGCCAGAATACTTCGCGCCGTATCGGCCGTCGCCACGCGCGCCTGCGCGTTTTCACTAACCACAATGGCCGCGCCTTTCCGCGCGTTCTCCTGCGTCCATAAGGCCCACGCGCAAACTCCGGTCGCGATAAAGCAAACGATGGAAAGAACAATCGCGCGCCGCCGCACCATCAGCAGAATCACACCGAGCCAAAAGCAAACCGCCGCCGCGACCGCAAGCGTAGAGGCGCGAAAAACGCCGGCATATTTCTCCGCCGCGCCAGGTGTCATCTCGAGTGCGCGCGATTGCTCCCGGGCGATCTGCAAATTGGTTTGCGCCTCGGGATGATGCGGCTCGATTGCGAGCGCCCGTTCGTAGTTCAGAATCGCTCGCCCCGCATCACCCGCGCGAAAATAGGCGTTCCCCAGATCGTAAAACAAATTCGCGCTCCAGCTTCCGTTCCTCACGTCTGCTTCGTAATCAGCGATCGCCGCTTTGTCATCGCCAGCCGCAAACTTCTGGTTCGCGTTTTCGAAATCAGCACCGGCATTCGCGAAAAGCGCAGCGAAAATGGCGAGACTCAGCACGACTGTTTTCACGACAAACTCTCCACCAGCGCCAGCGCTTCGCGGCGTTTTTCCGGAGCTACCGAGCCGTTCACAGATCCGCTGTAGCGCAGCTCGTCGCTCGTCGCGAAGAGCCGCTGCAATTGCTCTCGCCGCTCATCATCGAGCGCGAACGCGCGCGCCGCGCTCTCCGCATCCACCGTCGCTGGCTCGACGTTTTCCTTCAGCGCGGTTTTCAACTGCACCACGCGCGACGCATTAGAGAAATATTCCCGCGGCGAGAGATCATCACGCCGGAGCTTGCGCAGGAGCTCATCGCTTTCGCGCCGCAATGCCGCCAGGCGCAGCGCAGCGCGATTCGACGCGCGCGCGTTGCGCAGCTTCCATCCGCCGAACGCGAGCGCTAGCAGCAACGGCAAAAGCTGCGCCAGCCAGAATTCCTTTCGCAACCACAGCGGCGCGAACGTCCGCACAATCTTCCCACGCTGCGCGATCGGGCCTAAAATCTCTGACCGCGCACCAGGCCCTATCCTTGGCGAAGCTGATGGCGTCGTTGCCGTTGCCGGCGAAGCCGCGGCGATGGCACTGCCCTGCACCGTCAGTGGCATCGCGGCCGACTTCAACGTGACATATTTTTCCTTTACCGGATCGAAGTAGCTGAACGCCAGCGGCGGAAGACTCGGCTTGACCTCGTTAGGCGACACAACCATCTCAAACGTCTTCGTCCCACTGATCCCCACGTCATCATCCTGCTTGAAATTCGCGGTGGGCGGATACGAGTGCCAGCCGTTCTCGTCGGTCAACGCCGGCGCAGTCACGCGATCGAAATTCCCCCGGCCAGAAATTTCCGTTTTGATCGTGATCGGATCGCCTACCTGCACGCGCTTCGGATTGGCATCCGCCGTCATGGAGAAATTCCCAACCGCGCCCAAGAATCCCGCTGGCGCGCCCGGCGGCAACGCTTTCACCTCCAGCGTCGTTGGCTCGCTCTTAATCGACACTTCGCGCCGCTCTAACAACGCGCCGAAAGGATCACTGAAAAATGGATTCGCGAAAGGATCATCGCCATCGAAAGGATCGAAGGGCATGCGTTGCGCCGTCGGCCGGCGCGGCACCAGCACGGCCGCTTTCATTTCCACCGGACCGATCTGCAACGTGCCGGCACGCGCCGCGGAGATGGCCGTCTTGTATGAGCGCACAGTGTAACTGCGCCCACCGATTGTCTCCAGATTGCGCTCTTCCTCCCCCAGTTTCTGCACGGTGAATCCCTGCCCGCTGATCTGCGGCGGCTCCATCCCGTCGAGCCGCGCCTGGGTGATGAACGCCACCCGCACGACAACCGGAATTGTCTCGCCCACATACGCGGTCTTCTTCGGCACGAGCAGCTCCGCGAACGCCAGCTTGCCTTGATCCACCGGCGCGGCGTTAGCTGGCGGCGCGCGGTTTCTTCCGGCGCTGCGATTCGGCGCATCGCTCACCCGCAGCGTCAGCTCGGGCGTGCGCAGTGAGGTGTTGCCGGCCTTCACCACTTGCGGCGGAATGGTGAACGTGCCCGTCTTCATCGGCATAATGGTGTAGTTGAGAGTGATGCTCGCGCTCGACTGAAAATTGCGCATCACCCAGTTCTGCGACTCCCCCGTGTAACGAATATCCAGTCCCTCCGCGTCGATGCTCGGCGGCGCCTGCACCCCGCTCGTGCCCGTGATCTTGATCTCCAACTGCACTGGCGCGCCGAGCGTCGTTTCCGAGCTGGTCAACACCGCCGTGATGCTCGGCGATTCCGCGCGAGCGAAAGAAACGACACCCGCAAGTGAAAGGGCGACCAATGACGCGTAGCGTCGCGAACCGCGATATTGCGAGAAAAAGTCCGTGATCGCGAGGACGCGATCACCAACACGCGAGAGGCGTGCGCTACCCAGAACCTTACAATCGCGCCGTATCACTGATTTAACATCAACCCTCCATCCCTGAACATCTACCAATCCTTATAGACCTGATGCACCGGCCTGCGTTCATCCAGCTGCACCCGCGCTTCCTCGTCCTTCATTGCCTGCAACAATCGCTCAGCCTGCTGCGGACTCATCTCCCCGCTTTTCTCCGCCTCGGCTTCCGCCGCCGCCAGCTCCTGTTTCTGCTGCTCGTTAGACGGCTCGTTCGCGCCTTTGATCTCGCCCGAAAGCGCTTTACCGGGCGAACTGTTTGGCGTCGGTGTCGGCGAATTCTCACCTTCACCTTGT
>DAIRIE010000195.1:553-4954 GCA_036809705.1 Chthoniobacterales bacterium | reverse complement strand
GGCCGTGGTAGAGGAACATCGGCGGCGGCGTGATGATCTAGCGACGCGGGTGGCGCAGCTGCGACAGGCACGAGCGTCCCTCGATTGAAGACAACGCGATAGCCGTGAAGCTCCGCGCCGCGGTTGCGGAAGAACGCCACCAGCTCTGGTGAATAATAGCTGCCGTCGTATTCGCGGTTGAGCTCGAGCCAGACCCGCCCGCCCGAGGTGAGATGCGAGGCGAGATCGTTCAGGAAAAATTCCCATTCGGCGGGGCCCCAGAGCTTTTCGCTCTTGTGCGCGTTGAAACAGATGAGATGTGCGGTGATGAGATCGAACTTGCGGTCGAACTTCGGCAATGGCCGGAAAGCTTCCACGCGCGCGATGACGCGCGGAACCTCGAGCAGCTCTGTTAATTCGCGGAACATCGGGAATGAACCGACATCGAGGCCGAGCACGCGATGCCCAAGGGTCTTGCAGATGTAGAGGAAATAACCGGCGCCGCAGCCGATATCGAGAATGCTGCTCGGCGGCGCGTAGTCGAGCTCCAGCTCGCGCACGCGTTGGACGTTGATGCGCATCCAGGTGCGGAGATCGAGATACTTCGGCGGCGCGTCGGCCGGCGCGGCGGGATCGGCGTATTTGCGCCGGATTTGCTCGAAGCGCTCGGGGTCGATCGACCTGATGACACCGCTGGCGGTGACGCGCGCGGGGAAGCGGCGCAAGAACGCGCGCGTGTGCCGGGCGACGCTATCGAGCGCTTCGCCGTTGACGATTTTTCCGAACTTCCGGGAGAGACGCAAGGCGGCTCCTATAGCGAAGGGCAGGGGACTGTCAACGTCGAGGGAAGTGGCGCAAGGTGCCGTCGCGCGATAGAATACGACGCGCGATGAGTTGGTGGAAACGAGTGCTGTGGGCCGGGATCACTCTCTTGGGGCTGGGTGCATTGGGCGTGCTGGCGCTCTCCCGCGGCGAAGAGGTCAACGCGCTCTGGATCATCGTCGCGGGCCTCTGCGCATTCGCCATCAGTTACCGTTTCTATTCCAAATGGCTCGCGGCAAAAGTTCTCGTGCTCAATGACCGACGCGCCACGCCCGCGCTCGTGCAAAACGACGGCAAGGATTTCGTGCCGACCAATCGGTGGATGGTGTTCGGCCATCATTTTGCGGCAATCGCCGGGCCGGGGCCGCTGGTGGGGCCCGTGCTCGCGGCGCAATTTGGTTTTCTGCCCGGCACGCTTTGGATTTTGATCGGCGCCACGCTCGGCGGTGGCGTGCACGACATGATCGTGCTCTTCGCTTCGGTTCGACGTCGCGGCAAAACACTTGGGCAGATGGTGAAGGAAGAGATCGGCGCGGGTGTGGGCGCGCTCGCCATGATCAGCGTGCTCGCCATCATGACGATCCTGCTCGCCGTCCTCGCGCTCGTTGTCGTGCAGGCGCTGGCGAAAAGTCCATGGGGCGTGTTTACCATCGCGATGACGATTCCGATTGCGCTCGTCATGGGCGCGGCGCTGCGGAGCGGGAAAGTCAACGTCAGCTGGGTCACCGCCTTCGGCATTGCCGGACTTTTCTTCGCGGTCTGGGGCGGACAATTCCTCGGCCGCTATCCCGCGCTCCAAGCGTGGTTTCGTCAGAGCGACCGCTGGCTCGCTTTCGCCATCATGATTTATGGATTAGCGGCATCAATTCTGCCGGTCTGGATGCTGCTCACGCCGCGCGATTATCTCAGCACCTTTCTGAAGATTGGAACCGTGGCCGCGCTGGCTGTTGCCGTGGTGCTCATTCATCCGGCGCTGCAAATGCCCGCCATCACCAAGTTCATCGATGGCAGCGGACTGGTCTTTGCCGGCCCAGTGTTTCCTTTTGTTTGCATTACCATTGCCTGCGGCGCGGTCTCGGGTTTCCACTCGCTCATCGCTTCCGGCACCACGCCTAAAATGCTCGAACGCGAATCGCGCATCCGCGATATCGGTTACGGCGCGATGGTCACTGAAATGATGGTGGCGTTGATGGCGATGGTCGCTGCGTGCGTGATCGAACCCGGGCAATATTTCGCCATTAACAGCAAAGGCGCCCCGGCTGAAGTCGTCGCCAGAGTGACGGCGGCGGGATTCCCAGTTAACGAGTCGCAGATGACTGACCTGGCGCACGAGCTCGGCGAGCAAACAATGTTTGGCCGGGCCGGTGGCGCGCCGACATTCGCGGTAGGAATGGCGCACATGTTCGCCCGCATCTCCGCCAGTCCGACGGCGCTGGCGCTCTGGTATCACTTCGCCATTATGTTCGAGGCGCTATTTATCCTCACTACTATCGACGCCGGCACGCGGGTCGGGCGATTCTTACTTCAGGACCTGCTCGGGAATGTCTGGCCGCCGCTGGGCGACACGCGTTCGTGGGCGGCCAACTTCTTTGCCAGCATCTTGTTAGTCGGCGCCTGGGGCTGGTTTCTCTACCAGGGAGTAATCGATCCCCTCGGCGGCATCAACACACTCTGGCCACTCTTCGGTCTGGCTAACCAACTACTCTCTGTTATCGCGCTTTGTCTTGGCACCACCTTGCTCATTAAAATGAATAAGGCTCGCTATATCTGGGTAACTCTGGCGCCGCTTCTATTCATGACGGTGGTGACGTTCTCAGCCGGTTATATGAAAATCTTTTCCGCCGATCCAAAGATTGGCTTTATCTCCGGCTCGCAATCATTACTCGCCACCGGCAGCGGGATTGCCAATGCAAGCAAGGCTGCCGACCTTGGACGCCAGGCGGCCGTCTGGCGCTTCGATGCCTTGGTCGCCGCATCCTTTCTCCTACTCGTCCTACTTATTGTCGTCGGCTCGGCGGTGGAATGGTACCGCCTGTTAACGGGCCACAAGGCAGTTCGATTGCACGAAAGTAAGTTTATCTCGTTAGCTGAAGTAGCTCGAAGTAGCTAGAAAGCTATCTCCGGCGCAGCGGCACTACGATCTCTTCCCCGCCATGCGCGAGGACCACTTTGCCATCTTGAATACTCTTGACCGTGAGCTGCTGAATCTGGCCGCCCATCTGCAACCCAAACTGCTGGCCTTCAGCCATGACCTTGCCATTGATGATGGCGAAGTGAGCGCCGGGATCGAGCGTGATGGAAGTTACGGAGAAAGAGGAAGGGGGGATGCTTGGGCCAGCCGCTTCAGCTTGCCCGGCACCGGCAGGCTTCCAGCCGATAGGCCAGAAAGGGTTCCGGTCGCCATCCTGCAAAGTGAAGGTCGAGGTCTTCTTTAGCTCGACCTTTCTGGCTTCGGCGGCAAAGCCAGTTTGCGCAAGAAGGCAGATGAAAAGCAGGTGTTTCATTTCTTGTCGATCAAAGTAGATAAAGTAAGCGTGACTTGTTGTAGTTGCGGCGACTCGGTGCTCGCGCGAATCGTTAGCTTCTTGATCGCAAGCAGCGGTTCGGAATTCTCGAGCGCGCAGATCGCCTGGCCCAGCGTGGCAAAGTCCGCCTGCGGCAGATCCACCGACCAGACGTAACGCGACCAGTTGGATAACTCCTTCTCCTTGGAAGGCGTAGTCGTGTCGAGCCGCACCGTAGCTTTATCGATGTGCTGCTCGTTGAAGAAGTTCCTTATCTTCGGCGGGAACCACGCGATTGGCGCGCCGTCAGGTGTAAGCGCCCGCAGCGCATCGTAGTGACTGGTCGCGGCGCGCGCGCTTTCTTCCAGCCGGTCCGCTTTTGCGATCTCACCTTTTGATGACGCGATCTTTTGCTGCAAATCGTCGATCTCGCCGTTCATCGCCGCCTCGCCCTTGTGCAGCGGCCCAAGGAAAAAGGCGAAGTAAACATAAAGCAGCCCGATGAGGCAGAACGCGCCAAGAATGATTTTTTTCGTCTGCTCCTTGTTCAAAACTAATCCTCCTTGCGCGCACGAGCTTTGCGCTCGGGCGGCGTAGGCGTGGGTGTCGGGAATGGATTGAACTCCACGCCGACAGCGAAATGCGCCATGCCCGCCTTATTGCCACCCACCGCTACGCTGGTATCGAGATCGTCCAGCGTCTTGAATTCCACCTTTACCCCGGGTTGTTCCTTGGCGACTTGTTCCAAAAGCATCTCCCGGAAATCCTCCGCCACACCGCGTGGTTCACTCCCCGCCGCCATTCCTTCGAGCACGACGGCGACGCCTTTTCCTTCCTCATCGGCAGCTCCTTCGAGGGTCGTGAGTTGAATGTTCGGCGTGACGCAGCGCGCCACTGTCTGGAGCAGCGGCGCCCAATAGAAACGGCTATCGATCATCCCATCAAGGACCTTGGTCGTGCCGATGATGGCGTTGAGCTCTTCCGCTCGTTTCTGCGCCGCCGTCACCTTCGGCTCCACCTTCGACCAATCATGCTCGACCTGGGCGAGGCGGCCGCGCAAGCCGTAGATTATGTAGTAGATGGCGACGGCCCCGCC
>DAIRIE010000195.1:0-543 GCA_036809705.1 Chthoniobacterales bacterium | reverse complement strand
CCAGCACGCGATAGCCAGTCCAGAGATAGTTCAGGACAAATAGCGCCGCGATGCCGATGCCGACGTACATCGTGAGCTTGAGCGGGTCGCGTTTGCGCTGCCGCTGCTCGGCGATCTCTTCATGCAGAAGATTCAATTGCAAAGCCATGGCTCGTTAGCTGCGCAAATACTCGAAGGCGGCGCCGCACGCGACATTAAGGGAGGAGAACTCCTGTTGCAGCGCTTTGCGTTTCGGCGCCGGCAACGCCACTTCGCAATTCTCCAGCGGGTCCCAGATTTCACACGGCAACCCGAGCTCATCGCTCAGCGTTTGCAGCACCATCTCCACGCGTGAGAGGCCGCCCGAGACGAACAGCCGCTGGATCGCGCCCTCGTATTGGCCTTCGAAGAACCCGATGGAATTGCGCACTTCCGTCGCCAGCCGCGCCAATGTGTTCCGGCAAATCTCCGCCATTCCGGCATCGCCCTGTTTGATCAAAAGGTGGGCCGCTTCCGCCTGGAGCGCGCCATCGGCGGTGAGCGCGTCGGTGAAATGTTTACCGC
>DAIRIE010000194.1:0-5052 GCA_036809705.1 Chthoniobacterales bacterium | reverse complement strand
TTCAGCGCGCCAGCGGAGTCGGGGCGCGTAAACTGGAGGCGGCGTACATCCCGACACCCAAGAACGGGATTGCCTCGGCGTTGTATGATCGACTTGGACTGGAAAGGGTGGGTAATAGTGCAGAGAGTAGTCGTTATCAGCTCGATCCACTCAAGCCGGCGGTGTGGCCGCGGTGGATCGCTGATCGGACCGCAAAAGTATGAGCGAGATCGACCGATTAAGCGAAGTGTTGACGGACTTCTTCGGATTGCCGGCCGGAACGCCCAGAGACGAGCTGTCGCAAAAAGCCCTGCCTGCCTGGGACTCGTTAGCTATGGTGCAACTAATCGGCGAACTACAAACTGCCTTCGATGTCGAGTTCGACATTGATGAAATCCAGGCGCTGCGAAGCTATGGTGAGATTCGCGATTGTTTGCTCCGAAAAGGAACTCGCCTGTGAGAGCCAATAGTCCGCCAGGTGTTTTACCCGTGCTTCCGCAGCCAATGACGGAGACAGGGCGACAGTTTAGCAGACGGAGGCACGCGTTCTTCGCGTTTATCGCTCTTCTCCTTGGCCTTTTCGCGGTGCCACTCTTCTGGCTCGTCAGCCACGCCCTCGGCAGCAACCTGCACTCGCACGTTGTGCTGATCCCATTCATATCGCTCTACCTTCTCTATACGGAGCGGCGGCGATTGCCGTGCAGCTACGTGGCCGCGCCCGGTGTCTCTGTTTTGTTTGGACTTGTCGGTGTGGCCAGTCTGGCCGTGGCGTGGGTAACTCGGCTCCGGGCTTACCCGATTAGCCACAGTGATAATCTATCGCTCTTTGCCTTCGCCTTCGTTTGCCTGGTCATAGCTGGCGCTTTCTTTTTCCTTGGCGGTGCCTGGATGAGAGCGGCGGCTTTTCCCATGGCGTTTCTGATTTTCATGGTGCCGATGCCCGATGGCCTGGCCGACGCCCTGGAGGAAGCATCGAAGCTGGCTTCAGCGGACGTAGCACACGTTCTCTTTATGCTGACGGGAACTGCGGTCCTGCGCGACGGAACCATTTTTCAGTTACCCGGCATCTCTCTTGAAGTCGCAAAGGAATGCAGCGGCATTCGTTCGAGCTACGTTCTCTTCATCACCAGCTTACTGGCGTCCTACCTTTTCTTACGAACACCCTGGCGGCGGCTTGTCCTGGTGGCGGCAATTATCCCATTGGGATTGATCCGGAACGGCGTTCGCATCCTTACTATCGCACTCCTGTGTGTGCACATTGGGCCGCACATGATTCACAGCGTAATCCATCGCCGCGGCGGCCCGATGTTCTTTGTTGCGTCGCTCGTGCCGCTCTTTGCCTTGCTCTGGTGGTTGCGTCGCGGCGAAGAAAAGGTCACGCCGGACCCAGGCCGAGAACTAGTCACGTCTCGTTAGCGGGCGTCGCCTTTTGGGAACATCACCTTGTCGGGCGCGGCGTTAAGCGCTTTGAGTAACTTTGGAATTAGCCGCGTCTTGATAGTTCCCCCTTCGCGCGGCGGGACAAGGTAGCGCACGATGGCTTCGAGCCAGGTATTGTCGCTCGGCCGAAAAATCACGCGCGGCTGCTCTCTGACCTCGAGTTCATCGACGGGCGTTTTCGCGAGTAACTGCCGGAAGACCTCGACTCGCTTCATCATCTCTTCGCCGATTTCTTCCTCCGTCACCTTTTGCATGGTGTGAGCTACGAACTCCAGGTCACTCCCATAAGCAATGCTGAACTTGATCTCATTCCAGATGTAGGGAAAGAGCGGCCAGGAATAGTTATAGACGGTGGCGCTGAGCACTTTCGAGTTTGGGAACTTGATGATACGCCCGCTGGGATGATCAGTGGAAAGGTATTTGCCCCCGAATTCCCACAGCGTGGTATCGATATAGCTAACGTCGATGACGTCGCCGGTGGCATCACCGATCTGGATGCGATCGCCCACCCGGTAAGGGCGGCGCACCAGGATATAAATCCAGCCGATGAACGACGTCATGGGCGTTTGCACGGAGAGCCCGATGATGACGGAGAGCACTCCGACAGAAATGAGCGCGGTGTACCAATTAACGAAGAAGACGGAGATAGCGATGACAGCTACGAGGATGGCGACGACCAGACGCTGGATGCGCTTGAGGGTGTAGCGTGTGGACGCGTCGCTTACCCGGCCAATGGCATAGACGGAGACAGCTTTGGCGATTGCCAGCAACAGAATGACCATGACGGCGCCGCGAACGAGACGCACCAGCAATTCGACATGCGGCCGCGGCAAAGGGACAAAGTTGTAGGCGAGCAGGTAGTAAAGGACGCCGCAGCCGACGAGACCGAGCGCGTGAGTGACAAACCAGAACTTATCGGTCGCGCCCGCTTTGACCTTTTTGCCGCGCGTCTGGTCGAGCGCCTCGCGCACCTCGGGCCGTCGCGAAAGTTGTTCCGCCTCTTCGCTGCTCATCGTCTTTCAATCGAAACCAGTCGTGACTTCGCGTTTGCACGCGCCTGTGTCGAATGGAAGAGCCGTGGGATTAATGCGGCGGAAATGTAATTCGTGAATGCCTCTTGCCGCGCATGGGGCGTCCTGCTAATCGTTCAAACCAATGGCGCGCCCTGTCGCGAATCACATGCAAATGAGCAAACCTAAAAAGCGCCGGCTGAAACCGGCAATGCGCGAGGTGCGAATGCGTTTCCAGCGCACCTGCCGCCCCGGCGCGATCTAGCGAAGGGAGGACGCGCCATTCTTGTTCGTGTGCTCGGCGCCGCTGCCGGTGGCGGTCTGCCTCAATGGAATTGCCGCTGTGCGAATTGCGCCCTCGCGCGCGGCGGTCAGATCGCGCCGCTCCTGCAATCCTCTGTCGCCATCAGCGGCACTGGCCGGGAATGGTGGCTCGTCAACGCCTCGCCTGATCTCGCGGCCCAGATCGCGGGGTTTCCACCGCTCCAGCCGCAGGAAGAGTCGCTGCGCAATTCACCCATCGCCGGCGTGCTGCTGAGCAACGCCGACATCGATCACGCGCTCGGCATCGTTCTTCTGCGGCAACGCGAAGCCCCGCTGCCCATTTACACTTCGGAAGAAGTGCGCGCGAAGCTTGGCTGGCTCGATGACCTGATGCGGCCATTTTGCGGAATTGAATGGCGCGAGCTGCCGCGCGAATTTGTGAAACTGGCGGATGGCATCGGTTTGCGCGGAACGGAGCTGCCGCGCGGCGTGGCCTTCCAGCTCAAGGCGAACCGGAATCGCCTGCTGGTGGTTGCGCCCTCAGTCGTCGCCATCAGCGGAGAACTGGATGACGCTTTGAAAACGGCTGACGCCATCCTGTTTGACGGAACATTCTGGCGTGACGAGGAGCTGCGGGAATTTCGCGACGGCGCGCCTTCGGCTTTGCAGACGGGTCACCTGCCCGTGGAGCGCAGCTTTCTCGTGGTTTCGGAATCGAATGCGCGGCGCAAGATTTACATTCACATTAACAACACCAACCCGATTCTCACGCCCGGCTCGCGCGAGCGCGGACTGCTGGAAGCAGCAGGCATAACCGTCGGTTATGACGGGCTTGAGTTTGAATTATAAACGGTAGACGCGAAGCGTTCGTGTCGCGGAGGCGTAGAGATGGCGGTTGTACTCGCAGCTAACGAGCCGTGAGTGGCGCCGCGTCATTAGTGAAGCGCTAATGCGCCCAGGGTGCTGCGGCTTTCCTTCACGGTTTGATCCGTCGCCTCGCGGCAAATCCCAGCCGCGTTAGCTCACAAAAATTACAAGCCTGCCATTCACGAGCGATTGAGAAGTCGTTAGCGGTCTCAATTGGCAGAGCTTGACCGCCGGTGTAAGGTGCGAGCAAAGCGTGATGCAAATTGTTCGCTCTCCAGCTGCTCCCGCGCGCGACCTCGGCATCAAGCCGTGGCGATTCATCCTCGGCCTCATCGCCTCCTTCGGCATTCTCCTCACTCTCTTTTCACTGCTCTTCGGCTTCCGCTCGATTCCGACTAACTCCGTCGGCGTCAGGCTGCGCTTCGGCGCATTTCACAACATCCACGGTCCGGGCCTGAGCTACGTCCTTCCGTATGTGGACGAGATGGTGATCGTGCCGACGCAACGTTTGCTCAAGCTCGAGTTCGGCTTTTCTACTCCAGCCGCCACCAACCCATACCAGAACGATCGCGAAACGGAAGATACCGAAACGATGATCACCGGTGACTTGAATACCGCGCTCGTGCCCTGGGTGGTCCAATACCGCATCACCGATCCCAGGATGTATCTTTTCAGTGCGCGCGAACCGGAGAAAACCTTGCGTGACTTATCCGAAAGCGTCATGCGCGAAGTTATCGGGGACCGGACGGTCGATGAAGTGCTGACGATTGGCCGGCACGACATTGAAACTTCAACCTTGAAACGTCTGGCCGACCTTTGCCTGGAGTATAACCTCGGGTTGCAGATTCAGCAGGTGCAGCTGGCGACAGTCCGGCCGCCACCGGTGGTGCAGGATGCCTTTAACGAAGTCAACCAGGCCCAGCAGGAAAAGCAGACCGCGATCAATCAAGCCTGGGCAGTTTACAATGATGCGGTCCCGAACGCCGCTGGCCAGGCCAAGGAGCGCCAGAAGCAGGCTGAAGCCTACGCTTTTCGTCGGGTGAACCAGGCCAAAGGCGACGCGGAGAAGTTTGCCCTCATTTTAGCTGAATATCGGAAGGCGCCTGAAGTCACTCGCCGCCGCATCTACCTCGAGCAAATGCAGGCCCTCCTGCCCTCGCTGCAAAAGAAAATCATCGTGGACGATAGCCTGAAGAGCATTCTTCAAACTTTGCCATTGGCTGCTCCGGAAGCATCTCCTACACCTCGTTAGGTCATGGCCACAGAAGCTCCGCTCATTCGTTTCGTGCAATCCCGGCTCATGGTCTTGCTCGGCGTCTTCTTCATCCTGACGGGGCTGAAATGGGGCGCAATGCTCTTCATCGTCCACCAGTATGAGGACGTTATCGTGACGCGTTTCGGCAAGGCCATTCGCATCGAAACAACGCCCGGTCTCAAGCTCAAGCTTCCTTTCTTCGACAAAGTGAACCGCTTCGATAAACGGATCCTAGCC
>DAIRIE010000193.1:2161-5060 GCA_036809705.1 Chthoniobacterales bacterium | reverse complement strand
CCGCTCCAGCGTTCCGTCGCCGCCTGCCTGCGGAAACGTTTTTAATGACCGTTTTTAGTTAAAGCAGCGGCGAATCGTCGCTGTCGTCATCGCCGGTAAGGACATCAAGGTCCGCGGCCAGGTCGGAATCAGACACATTAAAGGAAGCTATGGCATCGCGCCCGGCGGCCGGATGTTCATGATGAGCAGCATGGAAAAATGTGAACGCGCCAATGACCAGCGCAGCCACCGCTGAGAGCGTGGGGACAAGACGTCGCCATGAAAGCCACGGGCTCGCTACGCTGCCGGACACGGCTTCGTTCCGCACCGCCCGAAGGACATTACGCGCGAAGAAATACGACGGCTCCGGCGCCTTCGAGTGCCCGAGCAAATCCCAAAGCTGCGGATCGTCTTCGCGTTCCATGCCGCAAAATTAAACCGGCCGGCGCGGAGGAAGTTGCACCTACGCCTCGGCCGCGTCGAGGAAACCTTCCAGCTGCCGGATGCGCGTCGGGTGCCGCATCTTACGCAACGCCTTGGCCTCGATCTGCCGAATGCGTTCCCGCGTGACCCGGAACTGGCGCCCCACTTCTTCGAGCGTGCGGCTGTAGCCATCCACCAATCCGAAGCGCTGCTCCAGCACCTGCCGCTCGCGTTCGGTCAACGTCTCCAGCACATCCTTGATCTTCTCCTTCAGGAGCACGATCGCGGTCATGTCGCTGGGGTTTTCTGCGCCTTTGTCCTCGATGAAATCGCCGAAATTCGTCTCCTCGCTCTCCCCCACCGGCGCCTGCAACGAGATCGGCTGCTGCGCCATCTTCAAAACCGCGCGCACCCGATCCACCGGCAGCAAAATCTCCTCCGCCACTTCCTCCGGCGTCGGCTCGCGTCCGTATTCCTGCACGAGCTGCTTCTGCACCCGCATCAGTTTGTTGATCGTCTCGATCATGTGCACGGGGATGCGAATGGTGCGCGCCTGGTCGGCGATCGAGCGCGTAATGGCTTGCCGGATCCACCAGGTGGCGTAAGTCGAGAATTTGTAGCCACGGCGATACTCAAATTTCTCCACCGCCTTCATCAATCCCATGTTGCCTTCCTGGATGAGATCGAGGAACGACAGGCCGCGGTTGGTGTATTTCTTGGCGATGGAAATAACGAGCCGCAGGTTCGCTTCCACCATTTCCGTCTTGGCCCGGAGCGATTTGCGCAGCCACGCCTTTAGCGCCTGATATTGCTCGAGATATTCCTCAGCCGAGAGCCAAGCCTGCCGCTCCAGCTCTTCCACCGTTACACCTGGTTTGCCCCGTCCGCGGCCATGCTTCGCCTCCTCCGCCTTCAACGTGGTGAGCGTCGCGAAATGCGTGTCGGCCAGGTGCACGAACTCCTCCGTCACCTTTTGTTTGAAATAAAACCGCGGATAGACCCGTTGCAGCGCGTTCACTGAACGCTGGAAATTCTTCGCCCGCAGCTCAGCGGTGCGCGGCGACGCCTCGCACAATTTCCCATACTCATCGCTGATCGTGCGCCCAAGCTTGTCCACCTTGTGGCAAAGCCGCGGCAGCAGTTTCATGTAACGCTCACGGCTCTCGATCTTCTTATCGAGAATGACGCGGTCGAATCGCTCGCGTCCTTCCGTCAGCTTCTGCGCCAGGTCCAGATGCGCGCGCGCGGTGAACCCGAAGCGGTTGACGTATTGCTGCACCATCGTCTCCGCTTCCTCGATGCGTTTGGAGATTTCCACCTCCTGCTCTCGCGTGAGCAGCGGGACCTGGCCCATCTGCTTGAGATACATCCGCACCGGATCATCGAGAATGTCGAAGCGCGTATCGGCCTTTTCCTCTTCGTCCTCTTCGTCGCTCTCCTTCTTGCCTTCGCGATAACGATCGACCTCCGACGCTTCGATGACGTCGATCTCCATCCGCCGCAGCTGCGCCAGGATCGCGTCCAGCTCGTCCGGATCGTTCACCCCTTCGGGCAACGCTTCGTTCAGATCGTCAAAGGTGACGTAGCCTTGTTCTTTCGCTAGCTTCGTCAGCTCGCGGATGCGCGATTGCAAATCATCAGCGGAAATCCCGCGCGCCTCGGTTGGGTGCGAATTGTTCGGCGCCGCTTCGGCCACGCTGACTTTGCGCGGGCGGCCACGTCGCCTCTTTCCTCCGGCGCCATTGGATGAGCTGGCTGTGGAAATAGGGGCGCTCTCCGCGCGGGCATCGCGCGCGGCTCCGTTCCGGTTGGCCTTTTTACTCACGGGAAAAACGTCAGCGACTCCGCCAGTTCCAGCCTGGGAAATCCTTAAGGTCATGTCTCGTGCGCACGTGCAGACGAAAACCGGTGAACGTCGTGGAGCTGCTCACGCAGGTCAAGAACTTGTTTCTGTAAACGCATGACTTCTCCCGTGGTCAGGTGCGGCCGGTGCAGCTGGCTCTCCGCCGCTTCCAGCTCGCGCCGCAAATTTGCCTGGCTCAGACCGATCCACCACTCGCGCGCCACCGTCGCTGGTTCACCCGGCAAACGCTGCATGAGCCACCCCGAAATCTGCGCTTCCTCCTCCGGCGGCAGCGTTGTCTGGAAACGATTGAGCGATGCGGGATCATCCGGCTTTAGCTCGGTGCTGAGGATTTTCATCAATAAATCGGTATCGCTAATCTGCGGCAATAGCTCGCGCCAATTCTGCTCGAGCAGAAACGACCGCGCCTCTTCATCGCGCAGAGCAAGGAGACAAAGCATGGCCACATCGTGCGGCGGAGCCGGGGACGCATTCGCCGCAGCTCCTGCCTGAGCAGAGCGAGTGCCATCAGGGCCGGTAGCCGCGGTCTGTGAGCGCCGGCTTCCCAGCAGCTTTTCGAAATCCTCCGCCCGGATAGCCAGCCGCGCCGCGATCTTGTTCACCACCTCCCGCCTCATCAACGGCTCGCGGACG
>DAIRIE010000193.1:0-2151 GCA_036809705.1 Chthoniobacterales bacterium | reverse complement strand
CTCGCGCGCCACGCGCATCTTCTCCGCCAGCGAATGCAAATCAGCCGCGCCCGCCTTTTTCTCCGTCCAGTAATCGAAGAACTCAGGCGCGCCCCAGACGAGCTCCTCAAATGCCGCTCGTCCTGATTTCCGCACCAGCGAATCGGGATCCTCTCCGGCCGGCATCTCCGCCACGCGCACCAGCAGATTATTTTGCAGCAACGCCTCAAGCGAACGCTCCGCCGCTTTTTGCCCAGCCGCATCCCCTCGCCCACGAACCGGCTCAGCACATGCGCCTGCCGTTCCGTGAACGCCGTCCCCTGCGGCGCCACCACGTTCGTAATCCCCGACTCAAAGAGCGTAATCAAATCCAGCTGCCCCTCGCAAACGATCGCGCTGTTGGCGTCGATCAACGCCCGCTTCGTCTTGTGCAGCCCGAACAGAATTTGCCCTTTCCGGAACAGTGGCGTCTCGGGCGAGTTGATGTATTTCGCCGCGCTCGCCTCTGCCTCCAGCACGCGGCCGGAGAACGCGATGACTTCGCCCACGTCGTTGTTTATGGGGAACATCAGGCGCTTACGAAAGCGATCGTAAAAGGATTTCTGATCCGTGATGCCTGATGTCGGATCTGGGTCTGAGTCGCGCGACGAGACGAGACCGCTCGCGATCAGATCGCGCTGCGAGTAGCCCTCAGCGATTGCCCATTTCGAAAACGCATCCCAGCTCTCCGGCGCGTAGCCGAGCTTCCAGGAGCGCGCGACTTCCGCGCTTATCCCGCGCGTCTTGAGATACTCGCGACCCGGCGCACCGAGCTCGCGTTTCATCAGGTTTTCGTGAAACCATTCCGCCGCTTCCGCGTGCAACCGCAGCAACGTCCGCCGCGCTTCATGCTGCCGATCCTCATCGCCGCGCCGCTCTTCGATGATGCGGATCCCCGCCCGCTCCGCCAGCTTCCGCGCTGCCGCCGGAAAATCGAGATGCTCGTAGTCCATGACGAACCGGAAAACCGAGCCGCCCACGCCGCAGCCGAAACAGTGAAAGCTCTGCCGTTGCGGCGAGACCGTGAAAGACGGTGTTTTCTCCTGGTGAAATGGACAGAGCGCTTTGAAGGCCGAGCCCGCGCGCTTGAGCGGAAAATAGGCGCCGATCACCTCCACGATGTCATTCGCGCTCGCGATCTGCTCGATTGTCTCTGGAGGAATCGCCATCTTTTTTTGCTCGTCCGCCTCGCGCGTCGTGGCAAGTTTAGCGCGTGAAGAGACGACGCGTCGGAAAAATCGCAGCGGCCGACCATGCCCCGCTCGCCTCTCGGGCGAAACTCGGCCCGTCATCCCGAGCGGAGCGCAGCGCAGTCGAGGGATCCCGTTGCGTTACCTTAAAGCTTTCGCGACGGGATACCTCGACTTCGCTCGGGATGACAGTGCTGTTTTTCGCAATCGCTCTCTTCGGCCTCGCGCCGTTCGCATCCGCCCGCGACATCGTCCACAAAGGCGACGTGGTCGTCATCCCGCTCCGGGGCGAGATTGGCCCCTCGCTCCACTTCTTCCTGCGCCGCGGAATCAAACTCGCCGAATCCGCTGGCGCCAGCGCTGTCATTCTCGACATGAACACCTACGGCGGCCGGCTCGATTCTGCCGAAGAGATCACCAGCGCGCTCAACCAGCTCGCCCTTCCCACCTACACCTTCATCAACACCAACGCCGGTTCCGCCGGCGCCCTCATCGCCCTCGCCACCAAACACATTTACATGGCGCCGGTCAGCGCCATCGGCGCCGCCGCCCCCGTCCTTTCCACGGGCGCTGACCTGCCCGAAACCGAGCGCGACAAAACCGTCTCCTATTGGTCCGCGCTCGTCCGCAGCATGGCCAGCCGTAACGGCCACAATCCCGAGATCGCCGAAGCCTTCATGAACAAGGAGAAGGAGGTGAAAACCGGCGACCGCGTCGTGCACGCGAAGGGATCGCTCCTCAGTCTCAACGCGCAGGAAGCGAGTGAGATTATCAATGGCAAACCGGTCCTGGCCGATGGCGTCGTTAGCTCAGTTGAAGAGCTCGTGAAGAAAGCCGGCCTCACCGGCCAACTTGTTCATCTCGAGCCCAGCGGCTTCGAGCGAGTCGCCTTCTGGATCACGGCGCTGGCCCCCTTGCTCCTGCTGGTCGCCATCGTCTGCGC
>DAIRIE010000192.1:0-5179 GCA_036809705.1 Chthoniobacterales bacterium | reverse complement strand
CTCGCCGAACACACCGGGGCTGCGCGAGCTGCAAGCCGCCTCGCAATTGAATGAGCTGTTGAGTGCGATCAAAGCCGAGAGCGGTGCGTTGCCGGTGCTGGTGAAAATCGCGCCGGACCTCGAGCCGAGCGCGCTCGACGAGCTGGTCGCGGTTTGCGAGTCGAATGGCGTCGCTGGAATCGTCGCGACGAACACGACGCTGGATCATTCGGCAATTCCGGCACAGCGCGACGAGCAGGGCGGGTTGAGCGGCGCGCCTTTGCGCGAGAAAGCGACCGCGATCATACGGCATCTCGCGAGCAAGACGCGGCTGCCGATTGTAGGTTGCGGTGGAATTCTTGACGCGAGTTCTGCGCGCGAGAAGATCGAAGCGGGCGCGGCGTTGCTCCAGCTTTACACCGGGTTTGTCTATCGCGGCCCGCGTCTCGTGCGTGACCTTGAGCGGCTGTAGCGTTGCTTTGCAAATGCCGCCGATGATCGCAGGCGACATGTGATCGGTGATCACTCCTGGCCCGCCCGCAAGGTGCGGCCGTAGCACGAGCTAACGCGCGAAAAACCCCTTGGCCGCGAATTCCAAAGCAGGAGGAAAAACTATGTTGCGTTGGGCTGTTATCTTTCTCGTCATCGCGCTGGTCGCGGCGGTGTTCGGATTCACCGGGATCGCTGCTGCCGCGGCGGGCGTTGCCAAATTTCTCTGTTTCCTTTTCCTGATCGTCTGCCTGGTGCTTTTCGTCGCCGGATTCGCGCTGGCGAAGAAGTTGTAACGATTCACCACTGGCGCATGCAGAACTGACGCGCAACATTCCCCCATGCAGGGTAGCGGAGGAACCCGGGTTTCAGCCACGGATGAAGACGGCTTTTCACGGATAAAAAAGTCCGCAATCCGTGTTTCATCCGTGTTGATCCGTGGCTCTATTCTGCTGCCTTTGCTTCTCCCTTCTGGCGCGCTGGCTGAGACGCACACGTGTAAGATCGATCCGGCGCGCACGGTCGTACAGTTCGAGATCAAACATTTTTTCGGCAAAGTCATCGGCAAATTTCACGATGTGCGCGGCACGCTCGTGATCGATGCCGATCATCTGGAAAACTCCACAGTGGCGGCAACGTGCCCGTCGCGCACAGTCGACACGGCGAATCGCACCCGTGACAGTCATCTGCGCAGCGAGCTGTTTGAAACGGACAAATTTCCGGAGGCGACGTTTCGCAGCCGCAAGGTTGTGCAGACGGGCAAGGATCAGGCCGATGTGACGGGCGATCTGACGTTGCATGGTGTGACCCGGCCGATCGTGCTGCACGTGACGTTGCTTGAGAGGAAGCAAGCCGATGGTGGCGAGATCAGCCGCTGGCGTGCGACAAGTGATGGCTTCAGCCGGCGGGCCTTCGGGCTGATCTGGTCGCGAGGCGTGGAAGCGGTCTCGGGCATCGGCGACGAGATTGCGCTGAAAATTGAATGTGAAGCGCGGGAGTGAGGTGGGAAGTGAACGGTGAATGGTGAACGGATTCGTCGCGAGATCGAACGATCACGGCTAGCGTCACTTCTTGGGAATCAGCGTCTTTAGTTCCGCGATGCTGCCGTCGGTGAAGATGATGAGCTGGCCATTGCCGTGCACGTCGGATGTCTCAAAAAACCAGGGATAATGTGGCCACTGGTGCGGCGTCATCGGTTTGTCGTCGTAAGGCATCGCGAAATAATCCACCCGCTCTTTGCCCGGTGAAGTGTAATTTGGATTGCCCTGCAGGTTCTGCGCGGTGGGACAGATCCAGCTCTTCGCCTGAATCTGATAGGGCGCGAGGGCGGCGATCCAATTTTGGGCGTAGGTGGTCGGATCGCTCGCGCTGAAGCCAATCTGCGGCCACTGATTATTGTCCTGAAGATACTGCTCGGCCGCGACATGCAGGCTGCGCAGATTGCCCATGCACTGGAGCCGTTGCGCGCGCGCGCGTATTTTCGCGATGGCGGGCAGCGAGACCACCACGAGAATGGCAACGATGCCGATGCCGATGGTGAGCTCGAGCAGGCTAAATGCGGATCTCTTCACGGTGCGACCGCCCCGCAAGTCAGGCCCGCACGCCTTCTTACAATGAAGTGGCCTCAGCCTGCTTAAAGCCAATCACGTCGTAAATCACAGGGCCGTCGCTGGAGCCGGCAGGCTTTCCTTCGGTATTGGTAAACGTCACCTTGCCTTGCCCATCCAGGCGCGCACTTGCCGAACTGAACAGGTTTGTGTTTGCCTTGATTCGCGCCTCGACCGAGCCATTTGCGTAATAGGTATAAACGAACGTCTCAGTCGAGGTGTCTGTGACTTTTGTAGCGACTGTTCGCTCGAACTTCGCATCGATTACACCAGTCATCTTCGCTGAATCCGGATCGGCGATCCCCTGAAAAGTGCCTGGATAGAACAGCCCGTTTCGAAATATGGCGAAAGTTCCGCTTCCTATTCCGGTCTTAGGAATCGTGACGGTAAAAAGCGCGAGTGAATTATCGCTGTTGCTCGGCATAAGAATGCCGGCGTAGATGCCGGTGGTGCTCACCTGCCCGCCGCCGCCGTAATCCGGGCCGCCGCTGATAGCGAAGGCTTGCGCGCAAGTGAAGGCGAGGCAGAGGAGAACACCGAAGAACGCTTTCATACCGAGAGTGTAAAAGCCCCGGTTTCCAACAGTCAACAGCGAATTAGCGAACCGGAAAAGCAACGGCGACAGGTGACGAGGTGATTTCCACTTGTTAAAACAGATATTCTTCCGCGTAGATCGATCCATGCCGCCGCCAAATCGCAGATCTTCTCCCGAGCGCCGCCGCCGCAAACCCGCGCCGCGCGTCAAGATAGTGCCCTACGTCGTCCCCACCACGCGCCGCGCACCCGATCACCCCATGCCGCTGACCGTGCCCACCCGGTGGATCAAAAACATCCTCGCCCTTTTTCTCCTGCCCTGGTGCGCCATTCTCACCCAGACATTTTTTACCGCCTTCACCCACGCCACATTCCACCAGCGGCTCTGGGCCGGCGCGGAGTTCTGGTTCTTTTCGCTCGGCGCCGTGCTCTGGCTCATCGCTTTTCTGGGTTTACCTCGCCCAGTTATTCTCTACGTCTTCGGTCACGAGCTGACCCATGCGCTCTGGGTGTGGTTAATGGGCGGACGCGTTAGCCGATTTCGCGTCGGCGCAGAAGGCGGACACATCGTCACCAACCGCACCAATTTCTGGATCGCGCTCACGCCCTACTTTTTCCCGCTCTACAGCGTGCTTGCCATCGCGGTGTACGGCGCAGCCAGTTTCTTCATCAATGTCGCCCCGTACGGCCAGCTTCTTTACGCCGCCATCGGCGCGACCTGGGCATTCCATTTCACCTTCACGTGCTGGATGATCCCGAAGAACCAGAGCGACCTGAGCGATCACGGCACATTTTTCTCCCTCGTCTTCATTTACCTCATGAATCTCGTCCTGCTTAGCGTGCTCCTCATTGTCGCTTCGCCGCAAATCACTTTTGCGAGCTTCGGGACCGATCTTATTGCGAATCTCCGCAGCTTTTCCGAATACGTCGGCGGTTTGCTCAATGCCTTCGCCCGCGGCCATCAACCGGTGACGTTGCCGGAGCGGTGATTCGGCGCGTCATCCCTGCGCCCCTACGGCGCTGTCATCCTGAGCCGCGGAGACGACGAAGGATCTCACAACGGGTGGAACGCCATGCGAGCTTGCATGGGCGCGATCGTCTGAAAGGTCCCTCGCCGTTCGTTCGGCATGACATTGCTGTCCTTACGAGCGGACGAGGACCGCGAACGGTAGCTCTGACAATGCATGTGCCAGTTGAACCTGTGGCTCGTTAGGCTGCAGTTCACGCGTTGAGAAAGCCTCGCGCAACGGTTTTTGCACGAACCCTTCTTTGAACACTACACTCGTGTCCTGCCATCTTTCACCCACCGGCGGAAAACCGATGCGTGCCGAGAGCCGTGGCACGATCACCACCAGCGTCGCCTCCTTTCGCTGCCGCACAAAACCGATCGCGCACTCAGCGAAGGCGCCGGTGAACTGAAGCGGCTCATACGTTCCCTCCCGAAATAGCTCCGGATTTTCACGCCGTAGATGCAGCAGCCGCTGCACAACGCGCAGCTTGATGCGACCATCCGGCCAGCAACGCATCAACTCATCCGGTTGCACGTTCTGTAATCCCGACAGCATTTCCCGCCGCCGCGCGTAATTCACCGGCCGCCGATTATCGGGATCAACCAGGCTGTCGTCCCAAATCTCCGTGCCCTGATAAATATCGGGCACGCCGGGCGCGGTCAGCTTCAGCACCGTCTGCGCCAGTGAATTAATCGTGCCCAGCCGCGCGACCTCTTGCACCACCGGCAAAAACGCGGGCAGAAATTTATTGCGCGAACCTGCCCCAAGAATATTTGCCACAAAGTCGGCCATGGCGTCGTCCCACTCCGCATTCGGCTGGATCCAGCTCGTATTGAGCTTCGCTTCTTTCAATGCCTTGGCCATGTATTGCTGGATGCGCGCGATGTAGCGCTCATTCGCACTTGGGATCGCGATGCCGCTCGCGTCCACCGGCCAGGTGCCGAGCAGCATCTGGTAGAGCAAGTATTCCTCGTTCGCGTCCGGCGCTTCGGTCTCGTTGATCTGCCTTTTGAATCTGCGATTGGCATTGCGCCATTTCCCGAGCGACCGGGACCACAGCTCCGGCATTTCCGAGATCGCCAGAATGCGCGCCCGCACATCTTCGCTCCGTTTGGTGTCGTGAGTCGAAGTCGCCAGCAACGTCGCCGGCCAATCGCGCTGCCGTTCCTCATTGCGCCGATGAAACGTCTCCACGCTCATCCCGAACTGCTGCGGCTCGCCTCCCACTTCATTGAGCGCGACCAGCCGGTTGTAAATGTAAAACGCTGTGTCCTCCACTCCCTTGGCCATGATCGGTCCGGTGAATTGTTGGAACTTGAGCGCGAAATGTTCGTGCGCCGCGCGCTCTTCCGCGGTCACATTCTCCGGTAGTCGGAGCAGCAACAGATCGCGCACGAAATTGAAGACCGATTCTTCAATTGCGGGATTGCGCCGCTTCGCCGCCGTCACTGCCCGCTCGATCACCGCCCGATCCTGCTCGCTCACAGGCTGTCCCGGCACAATGTAAGTGCGGTAAACCGGGAAGCAGGCGATCGTCTCCTCCACCGCGCGAACCAGCGC
>DAIRIE010000191.1:3274-5192 GCA_036809705.1 Chthoniobacterales bacterium | reverse complement strand
GCAGGAACCGCCGCGGAGCACGTACTGGTTGCACATGAACTTGCCATTGTATTCGCCGAGCGCGCCGGGCTCAGCGCGATAACCGGGATAAGGTGAATACGAGCTGCGCGTCCATTCCCATACGTCGCCGAAGAGCTGGCGTAGCTCGTCATCCCTAGCGAAGCCGAGGGATCCCGTGGAAGTTAGCTTTGAGATTTCGCCTCCGGATCCCTCGGCTTCGCTCGGGATGACCGCGGGGTGAAAGCGCTCGGACTCCACGAAGTTGCCTTCCATCGGCTTGCCTTGCGCGACGCGTTCCCATTCGAATTCGGTCGGCAAACGCGCGCCGCTCCAGTTGGCGAAGGCGTCGGCTTCGAAGTAGCTCACGTGCGTGACGGGTTCGTTTGGATCGATCCGGCGAAATCCCGAGAGAGTGAAATGCCACCATTCGCCCTCGTTTTTTTCCCAATAGAGCGGCGCCTCCCAGCGCTGCTCGTTTACGGTCATCCAGCCGAGCGAAAGCCAGAACTCAGCCCGGCGATATCCATCGTCCTCGATGAACTTCATGTATTCGCCATTGGTCACAAGACGCGTGGCCAGGGAAAACGCCGGCACGAGCGCGCGATGCCGCGGCCCTTCGTTGTCATAGGAGAATCCGGAACCGGCGTGGCCGATCATCGCAATGGCTTCCTCAAAGTCGCTGAAGCGCATGGGCCCGGGCGGATGGGTGCCTTCCTCTTCGCGTTTGCGGTAAACGGGATGAAGCGGATTCTGGGCGAGGACGTGTTTGATGTCGGTGAGCAGCAGTTCCTGATGTTGTTGCTCGTGGTGCAAACCGAGCGTGAGCAGAGGTTCGATTTCCTCGAGCAATTCGTCGGATGCTGAGCTAACGAGGTCCGATATGTGCCGATCAATACCGTCGCGATAACGGAACGACTCAGCCACCGTCGGCCGCGAGATCAAACCGCGCAGATCCCGCCGGTGCATGGAGCCGGCGGCGTTGTAATAGGAATTAAAAAGGAAGGCGTACTCAGGGACGGCCGAGACGTAACCGCTGAGAAATTTCTTGAGCACGAACGTCTCGAAAAACCAGCTCGTGTGCGCGAGGTGCCACTTCGTCGGGCTGACATCGGGCATCGATTGCACGACGCAGTCTTCCGGCTCGAGATCGCGCGTGAGCAGCTTCGAGAAATCGCGTACATCGCGATACCGCACGAGCAATTCCTCGGCGCGCGAAAAAGTTTTCTCGGCGCTGCGGGAATTGGCTACGGCCGCTGGCATCAAGTGCCGCCTTCCTGCTCGAGCTCTTCGTGGCGCGCCTCGAGCATCTGGTCGTGCGCGGCTTCCTCGAGGCCACCGCTAACGAGATGTTCGCCCACCGTTTCGTCGTCCTCGTAACCAGCGCGCGGCGCGCGATGACCGGGCGTGGCGGGAATAATCTCGTGCTCTTCTTCCAGATCGGTGCCGGCGGGGACGTCCTCTGGCGCTGCGTTGGTATTCACGCCAAGCAATTCACGCTGGGCCTGGTCCCAATCGCCGTCGGTGAATTCGTCCGGGTTGCGCTCATCGATGAGCGCGATTTCGCGCGCGCGGCGCTCGATCAGTTCCGGTGTCGGCGCACCCATGCCGTCACCGTGCACGGAAATTTTCCCGAAGCCCGGCTGTGAGTTCTCGTTCATAAGAGTGAAATCGGATTAGCGACAGCTATTGTACGCAGGCCGCGCGAGCGCACCAGCGCGGACTCTATCGAATGACGAAGCGCGAACGCAGAAATCCGAAACAACGACCAACAAAAATGATGGCCGAAGCTGGATTCCTCGAGCGCGCGAATTTGTTTCGTCATTCGGGTTTCGTTCATTTTTAAATCGATGCCGCTTCTGCGCGATGACGTTTTGGTTCGGGCCAATGGCGACCGCGTTGCATTCAGCGAATACGGCAA
>DAIRIE010000191.1:0-3264 GCA_036809705.1 Chthoniobacterales bacterium | reverse complement strand
GCGGAACTCGTCGACGAGGCTGCCTGTGAATTGCGCGTGCGGATTATCTCGCCGGACCGGCCAGGCGTTGGCGGATCGAGCTTTGTGCATGGGCGCACTCTGCTCGAGTGGCCTCCGCTGGTGCATGAGCTCGCAGACGCTTTGAGAATCGAGCAATTTCGCGTGCTGGCGATTTCCGGAGGCGCGCCTTACGCCTACGCCATGGGATGGGCAATGTCAGAGCGAGTGCGCGCCATCGCTGTGGTGAGCGGCGCGCCGCACATCGCGGAGCTGGAGGATCGCACAGGCTTGCTGGCGCTTTATCGGTGGCTGCTGAGTGCACACGCGAAGTTGCCGCCACCATGGGCCCGGCTGGGTTTCCGCGCGGCACGGCCTTTTTTGTCATTGCGGCCGCCGCGACGCAGCCGCGCCTGGCTGCTCAACCTGCTCCAGCCCTGCGATGCGGATTCTCTCCGCGACGAGCGCGCGTTCGAAGCGTGCTTCGAGAGCCAGCGGCGGGCGTGGGAAACGTCGGCGGACGGCGTGCTGGCGGATGCCGAGGTTCACGCGAGGCCATGGGGATTTTCCCTACGCGATGTGCGAGTGCCGGTGCGGCTTTGGCACGGCGATAGCGATCGCAGCTTTTCCGCCGCGCTGGCCGAAGCGACTGCCGCGCAGCTGCCAAATTGCAAACTGCGAATCGTTAGAACCGCCGGCCATTACTCCACACCGATCCAGCACATGCGCGAGATCCTGGAAGACCTGATGAGGGTGGAAGACAGCCGTCCCGGCTGTCAGGGCAGACAGGCGTCCCGCCTGTCGGAGAGACCGTAAGCGGGTTTCTATTCGACATGCCGGGACGCATGTCTGCCGTGTCAGGCGGGACGCCTGACTTCCGGCGCCAAGCCACGCAACGCGAACCCGAACATTCGTTCTGTCGCTGAGGACAGCGGCAGCTACAACGGTCAGGCGGCCTTCGTCTGCGCCGGCCAAATATTTCGTCGCGCCCGGCATAACTCAGGCTAGGAGTCTGCCGGTGGAAGATTTCACAGCAGGCAATATCAGTAATCAATCCTCGCGGCGGCAGAGCACGCTGGGCGCGGAATGGGACCAGCGCGTGCGCGAGCTCGTTACCGCCTTCGGCGCTGAGCGCGCACCCGAGCTCATCGAAGAGATGATCGTCACAGCGCTGAAGATGGCGCGCGACAAAATGGGTGTGGCCGATCTGAAACTGATTTCGCGCTCGATGAAAGAGCTGCGTTATGCCGCCCGCGTTTTCAGCGGCTATCGCGCCTTTCGCAAGGTCGCGGTGTTCGGTTCCGCGCGTGTGGCGATGGATTCGCCGGAAGCGAAAGTCGCGGAGGATTTCGCGCGGCAAATGGTGGCGCAACAATTCATGATTATCACCGGCGGCGGCGACGGCATCATGGGTGCGGCGCAGCGCGGCGCCGGTCGCGACATGAGTTTTGGGCTGAACATTCGACTGCCCTTCGAGCAGCGCGCCAACGAAACGATCGATGGCGACAAGAAGCTCATCAATTTTAACTACTTCTTCACTCGCAAACTCAACTTCGTGAAAGAGACGCACGCCTTCGCCATGTTTCCCGGCGGCTTCGGCACGCTCGATGAATCATTCGAAGTGCTCACGCTCATGCAGACCGGCAAGGCGCGCATCATTCCGGTGGTGTTGCTGGATAAACCCGAAGGCGGTTACTGGGAAACATGGCTTCAGTTCGTCCGCGAGCATTTGTTCAAATTCGGCTTCGTTTCTCCGGACGACTTTTGTTTCTTTAAAATCACGCACAACGTGGAGGAGGCGGTGCGCGAAATTACCGGCTTTTACCGTGTGTATCACTCTGCCCGGTGGGTGGGAGAGCAGTTGGTCCTTCGCCTGGTGCGGCCGCTTTCAAAGGAAAAACTTGCGGACTTAAACACTAGCTTCGCCGATCTTCTCCGCCGCGGCCAAATCGTGCAGAGCAAAGCGCTGCCGCCGGAGAAAAACGAGCCGGAGATCTGGGAACTGCCGCGGCTTATCTTCAGCCCCCACCGCCGCAATTTCGGAAGGTTTCGCCAGCTCATCGATTCAATTAATTGCAGCGATAAGTAGGCCGCCTGCCAAGTGTGTCAGGAAACCGGCGGGTAAGTTCAGGGCTCGCCGACGTTCCAAGATCTTGGAGGTCACGCGCGACGCCGCGATATTGCATGACCGAGTCACGCGAGATGACTTTGAGGCCGCTGATCTTCGACAGATTGACCAGCACGTCGTCCTGAATTCCACTGGCGAAATAGCCGCTCGCTTTGTCCTCGTTCAGATCCTGGAACGGCAGCACAGCCAGCCCCGGCTCGTTGTTAGGGGGTGTGCGGCGATGATTCGCAATCACGAGCAAGACAAGCAGGCACAGCGACGCGACAGCCAGGCCGGCGACGACGGGATTACGCTTCGTCCATCGCGCGAGATGTTTGACCGGTCCGGCGCGACGAGCCCGAACTGGAAGAGCAGCGATGAAACGGTCGAGATCATCGGCCAGTGCGGCGGCCGAGGAATAACGCTCGGATGGGTGTTTCTCGAGACACTTCAGGCAAATCGTTTCGAGATCGGGAGGAATGTCGCGGTCGAGCGCGCGCGGACGGGGCGGCGCTTGCTCGGAGGCATTGCGCAGAACTTCCATGGCATTCTCTCCGCGGAATGGCGGCTGCGCCGTTAACAAATGAAAGAGAATCGCGCCCAGGCTGTAGATGTCGGCCGCTTGGGTAAGGGGACGTTCGCTCGCTGCTTGCTCCGGCGCCATGTAATATGGGGTTCCTAGAATGGCCCGCGTTTGCGTGACATCGGCCTCGCGCTCGAGCCACTTCGCCAGGCCGAAATCGCTCACGAAGGGCTTGCCCACGCCATCGAAGAGAACGTTTCCCGGTTTAAGATCGCGATGCAGAATTCCTCGCTCGTGCGCGTGCTCGACCGCGCGCGCCAACGCCGCAATCAACTTGGCGCTTTCCCGCGGCTTATGCTGGAACTCGTCAGTCCGCCCCGACAAGCTGCCGCCCTCCGCGAATTTCATGCTGTAAAACGGCGCGCCATCTTTCTCCCCCACCGCGTAGATCGGCAGGATGCCTTCGTGATCGAGACTCGCCGCCGCCTCTGTTTCCGCGCGAAATCGCGCGAGCGCATTCGCCGAGCTGAGGTGGCTCGGCAGGATAACTTTCAGCGCCACCACGCGCGAAGGCGTGCGTTGTTGCGCCCGATAGACGATGCCCATTCCGCCGCGCGCAACTTCCTCGATTATCTCG
>DAIRIE010000190.1:752-5217 GCA_036809705.1 Chthoniobacterales bacterium | reverse complement strand
ACTACCAACCACGTACGCAATAACTGATTGCGAATGGTCCGTCTTCAGCTTTTGGCGGTCTCAAGAATGGCGTGCCGTTCGCGATCTCATACGCTCTCAGAGACACGCCAAACAGAACGATCGCGAGGGCGACGAAGATCAAACCAACGATCGAACGCTGTCGGCGAGTAAGGCCGCGCACGACCTCCGCACCGCAGCCGGTGCAGACGCTCGCAGCTTCGGGAACCTGCGTGTGGCAGTGCGGGCAGATAAGCACTTTCACACCGCGCACAATACCCCTTCTCGTATGATTGTACCAGCGTTTTCCAGGAGCTATTCAGCCTCTTCGATTCTGACTTCGACGACTACGGCATCGTCGCCGGTTTCAAACGCACGATAGCGCTCCGGAATTGGGCGCACCCAATTCACAGCGAACTCTTGTAGCGCGAAGAATAGCGCGCGCAGGTTATGTCCAATGATTTGGACGTCATGCGAGGAGAACGTTAGGCGCACCGTTTCGGCTTGTTCATCCCAAGTCAGCGACGCGCTGGCCAAATGTTGATACGGGAATAAGCGCATGCCATCGCGGCGAGTCTCGACGCGAAGGCACGGGCAGGGAGCTTCACGCTGCCAGGATGCGGGCGCCTGTTGGACGGGTTGTTTGCGAGTTTCTGATTTCATGTTGTTGATTCAAATCGATGCCAAGGAATTGATTGCTCCAGGAACGCATCGCTATGAAACAAATGCGGCGCGCGAATTCACGGCCGCCTCGGATCGAGCGAACTAATTTGTATTGCTGACGCCAACTCCGGTTCTTTTGCGGAACCAAATCGAGTGCAAGCTCGCGCTCACCGCTTCGCATGATGGCACGCCGAAGTTGTTCTTTATCGGGCGTGAAAATTCTTACGCTCCTTCGCCCGCGCGAAATCGTGACGTACCATTGTTGCGCGCTCGATGCGGCGCGAACGGCGGAATCGGAAAACAAGACATGATCTACGGTTTTGCCCTGCGAGCTGTATGAAGTAACTGCGTAGCCGCGTTGAAGCTGCCGATAATGAGGCGGTAGCACGCGGCCGTCCTTCAACCGAATCGCGCCGCTGGCCAAAACTCGCGCAACCGAAACAATTTCACCGTTCGCAATTCTTCGGCCCTCAGCCGTCGCACCATTCGTCTTCAATTGCAGTTTATCGCCAGCGCACAAATCCAGAACCAAGGGCAAGCAAACGTTGATCTTATCGAGATGGTTCGTCGGAAGCTGATGAACTCTTCCGTCAATTTCCAACACGAGACGTTTGTCTGTGTGACCGACGATCTTTGCCTGGTCTCCGCGAGCGCAGTCGCGGAAATCGCGATTGAAAACAACAACACTGCCCAGCGGATAGTGCCGAAGATCGAGCTTCTGCGCGGCTGTTAGGTCGACTTGTTCGAGCGTCGTGATGCGCGATTCATTTCCTGATAGCGCACCGTCGCGACGAAGCCGCTCACGAATCGTCTCGTTCACTGCCCGCACTTCCGCACGGGTTTGGGACACTACAATCGCGGACTCGCCGCGCGCAACGAATTCCAGATAGGAATTCGTCAGGCGTTCACCCACCGACGCAAGATCGCATTCCGTGATTGCGCCGAGCTCTTCGAGCTTTCGAAAGGACTGAGGCAAATTACGCGCCGCTGCGGCCTCCACTGCTTTCCGATAGAGTTCGATACGTTTTCGTTCGCTCGGCGTTTGTCCGCGCCGCGGATTTTGGCGATGAATTTCAACGAGTTCAGCTGCGCCCAAACCAGAGTAGCGCTCGATCGCGCGAAGCGCGTCCGATGCCTCGACCGGCCCATGCTGACGACTGTCGCCGGAAAGAATCAGCCGGCCGCGGTGCTCTTGCACTAAGTGAATCAAAATCGAGCAATTGTCGCCCGCCGATTTGCCCCGCTTCATCGACAATCACGATGCCGCGCTCGGGCAGTTGTTGCCGTTGCAGACATTCAGCGACGGTTTGTGTGGCGCTAAGACCGTCGCGCGCCAGGTCGAGAACTTGTTGGCGCTGCGGCGCGAGAACCACTGAAGCGCGTCCCGCTTCATCGAGCGCTTGCTGAACTTTTCGTAGGACAAAGCTTTTCCCGGTGCCGGCGCCGCCGCGAAATAGAGCGATGAAATTTCTGGACCAAAGAATCGAATCGAGCGCACGTGATTGTTCGGCGGTGAGTTGTCGATCTTCATTAATGGCGCGAGGTGCGAGCGGCGCTTGCGTGCCAATCCCGTCGCGTGCTGTCTGAACAATCTCCCACTCGCGCGCCAGTACTTCGCGTTGCGCGACTTTGTCGGCTCCTGAACGGAGATATTCGCGCGACGCCGTTTCGCTTTTGACGTCCTCAATCGAAACTGCAGCGCCGCGAGCCGCTTCGAGCGCGTGTCGCCAAAGTTCGTATTCGTGAACAACAGAACGCCGTTCAAATAGGTGTCGCTCGGACCATGTCACTGCTTCGCCCGCTGAAAGCTCGCGCGACATCTCCTCGGCGCGGTCCCTTGGCTTCAATGAGTTAAACTCTTCGAGACTCAGTTGATCTCGCCAGAAAGAACGCAGGCTTCGCGAATCCGCTTCGTGATTTTTTCTCGCGCGTTCTTTGTGCGCGATGTGCTCGCGGATTGCTTTCCCGTTTCCAATGTTTTTCTCCGGATGCGAGTTCAGAAACTCACGAGTCTTCTCGTCAATCTCGCGATGACGTTTTGAAAAGCGTCCGCAAATTTCCGGCCAAATTCCGTCGATCTCGAAATCGCCGCGTCGCGAATTCGCAGTCGTGTAACCAAACTCACGCAATGATTGCGCGAGTTCGTGATAGTAGACGTTCTCCGCGTATTTCTGCGCGCCAAGCATCTCGTAATTCTCCAGTGCCTTCCACTTGGATTGCGCGTTGTCGTAAGTCGCGTTGAAAACAACGCAGTGGGTGTGCAAATGCGGATCGAGGGCCCGCGATGTTTCGTGCTGAAACAACGCAGCCACGATATTTCCGGTGCGCCGATAAGCCGTGCTGTTCTGACGCCGCAGGCGAACGGCCGCGAATCGTTCAAGCTCGGCAAGCGCCAGCTTCACCGCCCTTGCATGTGCGCTGACGATTCGCTCATCGGGTGAAATCAGTGCTGCGACCGAAACTGATTTGGGTGGTGAAAACGTGAAGTCAAAGAAGACACGCGGGCGGTCTTCTGTCTTTGCGTCAGTCGATCGCCAGTCTGCGGATTTTGATTCTCACATAGCGCCAGGAATTGATTCTCTTCGACTGTGCCGGCGAGCCCCAGGGCAATCGCTCCTTTGCCCAGCCATTCACCCTGAACGCGTAAATTTTCTCCATAGTACTCACCAACGCTTAGATGCTCTGCGAAGTAGCTCTTCGCGTTCTTCAGATTCGTTTGAGTCTTGGGCGAGAGCACGCCACTCGAATAACACGCCGACGCATCCGCGTTGCTCCAATTACAGAGCCAGCGACCGCAATCTCTATAAGAGAACTGCGGTGCATGAAACCAAGGATTTTAGGAAGGGACGCCCTACTCCTTAGAGTTACTAAGGGCTTTGCGGCTCGTCGCTGCATCGCTGCCGAACCATGAGCGAATCCGCCGACATCACACAACGCTTCAACAACGCCGTTCGTGCGTACACGCCATCGCCGCCGCCGCGTCAGGCGAAGCTCATGCCCATAAAGAAGGCATTATTGAGCTTCGGCAAAAGGGCGCATCACTTCGCCTGATTCGCGAACTGCTCGCCACAGTGGGAGTGGCCGTTGGCACTCACACCATCACACGGTTTCTCGCGGAAGTGACCGGTGACTCAGAACCGCGATCACGCACCAAGCAAACGCGGTTCACTCGCAGATCTGAACGGAGATCAATTCCGGTCCGGTCCATAGCTGAACCAACAGCGAACGAACCGACACCTCCGGTTCAAAAGCAGGCTGAAGCACCGGCGTCGCCGCCCGCGCCCGACCGAAAACGCACGCGCGGACCGCGCGTCGCCGATCCACGGAACCTCTGAACAATCGCACGAACAATGAACAAACAGATCAACCATCATCAATGGCAAAGGCGGCGTCGGAAAGAGCTTCTTCGCCACGAATTTCGTGCAGTATCGATCAAGCCTTTGCGCAGGAATCCCGCCAGTTTCTTTTCGTCTTCCACTACGAGGACCCGCATCAGAGCAAAGGATAACGGAGCGTCGGTCAAGTGCGAGCCACCACCGCCAGATAACGCAACTGTAATATGGCCGAACGGTTTGGCGATAGGGTGCCGGGTTAGGTTGGTGCCATGAAGATAAACAAAAACTGGACAGTTATGCTGGCCGCGATCGCGCTCGTTGGCCTAACGACTTCAAGCGTGTTCGCGGAACAGCCCGATCCGCAGTTGCTGAAGGAGGCGAAGATCACCCAGGGCGATGCACAGAAGACGGCGCTGGCGAAAGTTCCGAACGGTAAGGTCAAATCCGCCGAGCTGGAGAACGAAGGCGGC
>DAIRIE010000190.1:0-742 GCA_036809705.1 Chthoniobacterales bacterium | reverse complement strand
GTTCGACATTTCGAAGCCGAACTCGAAAGACATCGCGGAAGTGTTGGTCGACGCCAAAACCGGCAAGATGGTGAAGATGGAAAACGAGACGCCGAAGCAACAGGCCAACGAAGCGGCGGCGGACAAGAAAGCGAAAGAAGTAGCTCGCGCGTTGCGGCCGCCACTCTGCGATGGACTGTCCGTCGCCCCAGCCCAATGTAGTGCGCGTGCTGGATCGTGCTTTTCGTCTGCGTTTGGGTGCAGCTTTCCTGGTGATCATTGCGAGCGGCGGATTTGTTTCGCCGCTCGCTGCCCAGCCGGAGTCGCTGCCTTTCGATTTGCGGCGCGGGATCGGTCCCGACGAAGCGGCGCTGATCGCGACTTATCAAAATCTCGCGCTGCGCGTGGAGCGCGCGCGCCGTGGATTGGCGCAAGCGCAGATCGTGCAGGCGGGTGTACTGCCGAATCCGCAGGTGACGTACGAGCGCGATTACGTCACGGGTGGCAACACGCTGGGAACGCAAACCGCTTATAACTTCGCCGCTGGCTGGGAGGTGACTTCGCTGCTCCCGCTCATCCCGCGCCAGATCGCGGCGCGGGCTAATCTGCGCTCGGTCGATCTGGATATCGCGTGGCAGGAATGGCGCATTGCCCAGGAAGCGCGCACGGCAGTCTATCGGGTCGTCGCGCTCGCAGAGGAATTTGCCAGCGCGCATCAGGCGGACCGCGAATTGAGCGCGAGCGCCGATACCTTGAAGCGCGC
>DAIRIE010000189.1:0-5269 GCA_036809705.1 Chthoniobacterales bacterium | reverse complement strand
CAGGCGAGCCACTCGGAAGTGGGAAGCTCGCGCGGGTAGAACACTTCGCGCCATTCTTCAAAGCTCCAGGCGCACGAGCCGATGCGGACTTTATGCTGATGAGTAAGGTTCAAACGGCATAGCTAAGTTACTCCAGCGAACGAAAAACGTTCAATCTTGTCTAACGAAACAGCACTGGTAATCCGGGGCGGTGAACTTGACGGAACTCCAGAGGCAACTACCCTGCGACTGAATGGGAACCCGGCTTCTTCTCCTGCTTGTACTTAGCGCACTTTGCAGTGCGGGGCAGGCCTCTGTCATTTTTCGCCCCGGCGAAAAAGCAAAGGTTCTTGCGCCGGGAGAAGAGGAGATCAACGGCAACGCGCAGCAGCTTTTTAACATTGCGCAGGAGGCGGAGCGAAAGGGCAACTCCAGCCGCGCGCTCAAAGCTTACACGTCCATCTGGCGCAAGTATCCGCGCGATACGCTCGCGCCCGGCGCAGCTTACCGAGCGGCTCAACTGCGGGAAGATGCGCGTGATTACATCAAGGCGGCACAGGCTTATCGCGTGGTGGTCGAAAATTATCCCGGCAGTCCGCATTTCGAGGAAGCGATCGAGGCGCAGTTTCGCATCGGTGAGATGTATTTGAATGGGAAGAAACTGAAGCTGCTCGGTATTCCGCTGGCTAGTTCAATGGATCGCGCGGTCGAGATTTTCGCCGCTGTGGTCCGCACTGCGCCGTATGGCAAATACACCGCACGCGCGCAGTTCGACATCGGTCTGGCGCGGCAGAAGCAGGGGGCAAACGACGCCGCCATTCAGGCTTACCAGGCGGTGATCGACAAATTTCCCAACGATCCGGTGGCTGCGGATGCGCAATATCAGATCGGCTACATCTGGCTGGAAGCGGCGCGGCATGGGACGAACGATGCCGCGGCGGTGACGAACGCGAAGACCGGATTTGAAGATTTTCTCTTTCGCTATCCCAAGAGTGAGAAGGCGCAGCAAGCGCGCGAGAACCTGGCCAGGCTGGAGCAGAAGGCCACGACGGACGCTTTCAAAGTGGCGAAGTTTTACGATAAGGAGAAGGCTTACCGCGCCGCTGTCATTTACTACAGCGAAGTGATTCGGGAACAGCCTGGCTCATCGGCCAGCGAAGTGGCGAAGCGCCGCATCGACCAGATTCGGGCTAAAGTGGGCGATGCGGCTTTGCAGCCCGCCGTGGCGACGAACGATAAGAAGAAGAGTGTCGCCTCGCGTGCTCAGAACGGCGGACCGGGCAAGCCGCAATTGCGTGGCGGTGACTCGGAAGTGGCGCCCTTGCCGCCGCCGGAGCAGGATAGCGCGTTGCCGCCGCCCGCATCATTACAGCAGCCGACGACGACTGCGCCGGAAACCTTACCGACTCCCGAACCGCAAGCTTCAGCCACGCCTGAACCAGAAGCATCACCCTCGCCCACTCCTGCTGATTCGGCCGCTTCGCCGGCGCCGTGAAATATTTCCTGGCGGCAGCCTCTTTGCTGTTGGGCGGTTGCCTCGGCTACCAGATCGGCCCGGTAAAGCCGAGCGTTCTGCGAGACGTGCACGTTATTGCCGTGCCGACATTCGCCAACAAAACATTGCTGCCGCGAATCGAAGTTCTCGTCACCGACACCGTGATTAAACAACTGCATCAGGACGGCACCTTCCGGGTCGCTGAAGAAGAGCAGGCGGACGCGGTATTGAAGGCAGATATTACCGATATTACCCGCACTCCGGCACGGTCTGTGCGGGGAAATGTGCTGGCGACTACGGAATTCAACCTCATCATGCATGTCAGATACAGCCTCGTCTCGCGCTCCGGCGCCGCTCTCATGCCGCCCACTGACGTCACCGGCACCACGAGCTTTTTCGTCGGCACCGATGTGACCACTGACGAACGACAGGCCTTGCCGTTGGCAGCGGAAGAACTCGCGGGTCATCTGGTTACGCAATTGAGCGAAGGCTGGTGACGGATGCCGTGAAAGGCGAACGCCATCTTTGGTCGGTGCTCAATGACAAGCTGGAGATGCTGCGCGCGAGCAAGCAGCTGCCAGAGGCGATCCGCGTCGGTGAAAGCGCTCTCGAGCTGGCCCAGCGAAGTTTCACGCCGGCTGATCCCGAGCTGGCCTTGAGTCACGAGAAGCTGGCGTCGCTTCATGAGGAAAATGGCGACCGCGCTGCCGCCAAACAACTTTTCACTGCGGCGCATGCCCTCCTGGAGCAAGTCACGCCGCGGGATGCAAACGCGATGTTCCGCTCCGCCCGGCGCCTGGCCCGCCTCTGCGACGAGGTGGGCGAAAGCGAGACCGCCATCGCATGGTATGAAAAGGCGATCGACGCGGCCGCGACAGTTCCGGAATTGCCGCACGAAAGCGTAGGCACACTTCTGAACAACATCGCGCTGACTTTTCGCAAAGTTGGCCGGACCAAAGCAGCGGAGCCATATTACGCCCAGGCGCTGCAATTGTACGAAGACGCGCTCGGCCCCGATCATCCCGATGTCGCGGCCGTGCTCAACAATCTCGGCGTCTTTTACACTAACGAGAAACGGTTTACCGAAGCGGAGAAGACACACCTGCGCGCTCTGGCTATTCGCCAAAAATCGTTCCCGGGAAATCATCCCGACATTGCGCAGTCGAAATGTAACCTGGCCGTCGTCTATCATTCGCGTGGAGATTATGAGCGTGCGTCGGAGCTGTACCGCGCCTCGTTAAGCGAATGGGAAGCGGCCATGGAAAAACCGCCCGCTGACTACGAAACCGTCGCCTCAAATTACGCCGACCTTCTTCGCGCGCTCGGTCAGGCGCGCAAAGCCGAGGCATTGCAGACGCGGGCGCGCAAACGGCGACAGCGATAGAGCGCCAGGCACGGTTGCATAGGGCAGCCGCATGCAGCAGCTTTCGCCCTCGCGCTCACGTGGCGGAACTGGCAGACGCGTACGGCTCAGGACCGTATGGGGCGACCCGTGGAGGTTCGAGTCCTCTCGTGAGCAATTCACCCGGCTTGGACGCACCACCCGGGCGGACTTCGCTTATCAGCAGCTATTTCCGTTGAAGACTCAGAACATGCGCCGGCTCGCCACCTGCCTTCACGTCGGCGTCTGGAGCGCTCTCACGCTCGCCTTTCTCTGCACGAGTGCGCCCCAGATCTTTCGGGGAGCGACAGGTCAATCGTTGCATCACATCAGTCGGTTACATTCCATCGACAGATCCTGCTATTCGGCACAGGAGCGCCCATTCCTTCCGAGGATCTTATCGACCTTTTCGATCGCCTGCCATCCTCTCGAGCCGTGCTCATCCTGCACAGCGACGAACCGCGCAGTCGCCTTCTCGGCCTGGTAGCAGCTTACCTCGCCACCCAGCATCCGGTGAACCTCATCAATTGTGGTCAAGAAGGTGCCGAGCCCCAAATGCGGAAAACTCATTTGGCTGCGGGGAGCACTTTTTCTTATGCCATGCACGCCTCGAGGTCCAGCGATTTCTGCCGGTCACAATGGTCAGGCGGCGCGCGCATTTCGACCGTTTCCGTCCGATCGTTTCCACTGTTGCCTCCAGGTTCTATGATTCCAGGGGGGGGGTCTCTTTTGGATTGTCGTCGCCTATGGCGGCGTCTCTTTGCTCGCGTTTTTATCTGGCAGCCGCGCGTAGCTATCTTGCTCGTCGCATTGTGTGCGCCGCTTCTGCTCTACTTCTCAGTTTACATTTCAGCGCCTGGCCTGATTACTCGCTCACTTCGCTTCTCCGTCACCCGCCTGACCATGCAGGTGGCGCCGCTCGGCTTGTGCCTTGCCGCTTTCGCCGCCGCCCGGCCGCTCCGGCAACCGCGCCGCGGCCTCGGCCAGAGTTGCGCGACGAGAATTTCTGAGCGAACGCCCGCGATTGAGTTCGCCTGAGGAGACTGCCCATTCGCGTGATCCCGATTCGGTTCGGCACATGTTCAGCCGCATTGCCGATCGCTACGATCTGGCCAATCACGTCCTAAGCTCCGGTTGCGATTTCTACTGGCGCAAACGCGCGGCGGAAATCATCGCGCGATGGAATCCAGCTTGCGTTCTCGATCTCGCGACCGGCAGCGGCGATCTTGCGCTCGCGCTCCAGCGCAAGCTGACGCCCTCAGAAATTATCGCCGCAGATTTTTCCGAAGAGATGCTTGCTCTCTCCCGGCAGAAGGGTGTTCGCAAAACCGTCATGGCAGACGCGATGAAGTTGCCCTTTGCCGATCAGTCATTCGATGCCGTCACCGTCGCGTTCGGACTGCGCAACATGCGTGACTGGGCGGCCGCGCTGCGGGAAATGCGTCGCGTTCTTACCAGCGCCGGTCACCTGCTCGTTCTCGACTTCTCGTTGCCGCAAAGCCCCCTCATCCGTGCCGCATATCGTTTTTATTTGCACAAAATCCTGCCACGCCTTTGCACGGTTCTCACGCGAGATCGCTCAGCCTACGAGTATCTCGGCGCTTCCATCGAAAACTTTCCCTTTGGCGACGCCATGTGCGAGCTCATCAACGGAAGTGGCTTCGTTCAGGCCTCCGGCGAACCACTCACCAGGGGAATCGTTACCATCTACACCGCGTCCTGTAGCGACGGTCTGTGACCGCGAACCTATCGCTGCGGCGTGCCGGTCGGCGCCTCGCTCCCGACCGGAGATGCAGACCGCGCCGCTGACGCGCTGGGCGTCGGCGTTTGCACCAGAGACAATCGGAACGCGTTCACATCCGGATTGCTCAGCACAAAAGTCCCTTCGCGTTCATCGGTTCGCGCCAGCCACATTCCATCGCCCGAAGGACCCCCGATAGTCAGCTTGTGCAGCGCTTTGTCATCGGCCGAAGTGAAGGTGATAACAAGCTGCGGCCTTTCGAACGCCTGTGGCGGCACATTCACAACCCAGCGCACCGCTCGTAACGACGCCAGCGTATTCAAAAGCGACTGCACATTCGTGGCATTGATCGCGCCGCTGCCAGCCACCCATTGCCACTGGTTGTTCGGACCGCGCGTCATGCTCTGCTCGCGATCCGTCACCACCGAGAGCCGGTGAATTTCCTCCGGCTTGAATTTGAATATCGCCAGCTCCTGCCATTGCACCGGATCAGTAAAAATCTGCTCCAGCAAGGCCCGGCGCACCGCCACAATGAACGGCTCGTCGCCGACGCGCGCATAGACATTATCCCCGTCCACTTTACCGAACGCAATGCTCGCGAGCGGATGCTCACCCGCCTGCGTCTCCGCTGTATTTTCCGAGGCGAATGAGCTCAGCGTGACGATCAGCTGCG